>JBBDXQ010000059.1:0-32122 GCA_040902265.1 Anaerolineales bacterium | reverse complement strand
ACTCGACCACGAATTGGAACTGGTTAGCGCCAAGCCCTTGCCTGCTGACCACCCGCAGGATCCGCATACAGCGCAATTGGAAAGTGCATGCCGCTTGCAGCAGCGCAGCCTGGTCGTTGGGGTCAATCTCTGGGTTGTCTCGCTTGAGCGTGTCATAGAAATCCGCATCAGCCACATGCAGGGCGGTAGCTCGGTCATAGTTTCCTGCCACCAGCAGGTCGAAGAATTCGATCAAGGTCTGCTGAGCCTGATCCAATGCATTAGTTTCGGTTTCAGTGGGTGGTGCGGGGCTGGCGCAGGAGGCCAAAGCTAAACCGAGCGCCAGGCCAAAATGCAGGATACGAAGTTTCATCAGGCTTGCACGGTGGCCAAACGCTCTGCTTCATCCTGGGTGGCCAGCTCGTCCAGCAGCTCATCGATGTCGCCATCCATGAACACTGGCAGATTGTGTGAGCTGAAACCGATGCGGTGATCTGTCACCCGCGATTGGGGGAAATTATAAGTGCGGATCTTTTCAGATCGTTCGCCGCTGCCCACCTGCAGCTTGCGGGTTTGTTCAATATCCTTGCGGCGTTTCTCATCTTCCATCTCGAAAAGCCGGGCGCGTAAAATAGCCATCGCCCGCAAACGATTTTGGAGCTGGGAGCGCTCGTCCTGGCATTGCACCACCATGCCGGTCGGCAGGTGGGTAAGGCGGATCGCCGTTGAGTTCTTCTGCACGTTCTGCCCGCCAGCCCCCTGGGAGCGATACACATCCATCTTCACGTCGCTCTCTGGGATCTTGATCTCCACCTCGTCCACCTCGGCCAGCACAGCCACCGTGGCGGTGGAGGTGTGGATGCGGCCCTGCGCCTCGGTAGACGGGACACGCTGCACGCGGTGCACGCCCGATTCGAACTTGAGCCGCGAGAAAGCCCCTTTCCCCTTGATCAGCATGGTGGCCTCTTTGAACCCTCCCACGCCCGTCTCACTGCCGCTGATCAGTTCGGTTCGCCAACCCTGGCGCTCGGCGTAGCGGGCATACATACGATACAGGTCGGCAGCGAACAGGCCGGCTTCATCGCCGCCGGTGCCGGCCCGGATCTCCATGAATACGTTACGGTTGTCGCGCGGGTCCCTGGGCAGAAGCAGGCTCTTCATCTCGTTCTCCAGGGCCGGGATCTCGCTTTCCAGTTCCGCCAACTCCGCGGAGGCCAGGTCCGCCAATTCGGCGTCGCCGCTGTTGATCACCTCCTGGGACTCCTTTTTGCGTCTGAGCGCCTCACGATATTTGCGCACCTTGCCAATCAGCGGTTCCAATTCGGCGCGCTCTTTGGATAGCTCAACCACCCGCTGGTAATTGGCTGCAGGCTGGGCCAACTCGCGCTCGACCTCATCGAAACGCGCTTCGATCCCGGAAAGTTTGTCTAACATAGGAAAACGCTCTACCTTTGGATTTTATGCTTTTTGGCAACTCAAAAGATTATAACTGGCTGAGCTGTCAAGCAGCCACTCGCTGCTTTCGTTTTCGGATTTCAATTGATGCTTTTTTCCTGCGAACCCATCAAAGGGCTTCTGATGCCCTGATTGCGATCCGTCGCTAAATAACGCTAACCATCGAGCCGCGTGGTCCTTTCTCTACCTCTATGCGGTGGGGGAAAGCATCTTTAAGCTCATCAATATGGGTGATCACCAGGATCTTGGCGAAATCCTGGCGCACCAGGCTGATTACCTCTACCAGGCGTTGGCGGCCGGCTTCGTCCTGGCTGCCGAAGCCCTCGTCCACCACCAGGGTCTGCAGCCGGGCGCCGGCGCGCTGCGCCAGCACTTCGGAAAGCGCCAGGCGGATGGCGAAATTGATGCGGAAGGCTTCGCCACCAGAGAACATCTCGTAGTCGCGTACCCCGGCGCCGTCGCTGATTTGGATCTCCAGCGTTTCGCGCAGGTCATCCCGTTTGCTGTCCTTATATCTTTGTTGGGTGACGAAACGAATATTCATGGCCCCAGCGCTCAGCCGTTCCAGAATCTGGTTGGCCTTGCTCTCGATCTGCGGCAGGGCCTGCTCGATCAGCATGGCCGGCACGCCGTCTTTGCCGAAAGCCCGTTCCAAAGCCTGGTATTGCGCCACCTGCCCAGCCTGCTCCTCGCGTTGGCTTTCCAACTCGGCCTTGCGAGAGCGTAAATTGTCCAGCACGTCAACTTCCTGTTGGGCGGCGCCTACTGCCTGGTGCACTTGGTTCTCCTTCTCCTGCGTGTCCAGCATGGCTCGTTCAGCCTGCTCCAGGTTGGGCAGGCCCTCCTGCATCGGCGCCAGGGTCTTGGCCGCCTGCTGGTAGGCAGCTTCCTGCTCCGCCAGCTCTTTTTCCTGAGCGGCAATTTGCTTTCCAAGCTCCGCTACTTCGCGGGCCAGCGGCTTGGCAGCTGCCCGCGCCTGCTCCAGGGCACGCATCTGAGCCTCCACCGCCCGGGAGCTAAGCTCCTGCTTGCGGGCCGCGTCGTGTCTGGCCGCATCGTAGCCGGTCGCCTTCAGCTCTGCATCGATCGCGCCCAGCTCGACGCGGGCCTTCTCGGCAAAAGTCTCGGCTTTCAAGGCCTCTTCGATCTCAGCCAGCCGCGGGGCGCGCTGCTCATGCCATTCGGTCTCTACCTTGGTGAGCTCGTCTATCCGCGTGCGCAATTGGCTGGCTCTCACGGTACTTGCCAGATAGTCTTTCTCCAATTGCTTGAGGGCAACCAAGTCCAGCTCCAGCTTAGCGACGCGCTTGTCCACTTGCTGCAGGTCTTTCTGATTAGCGCGGTACCGGTCGCCCATCTTCTTGCCTTCTTTGGCTAGCTGCTCAATCACCTGGGTACGGTGCTGTTCGGTGAGCGCTTGGCCGCAGGTGGGGCAGGCGGCTGCTCCCTTGGCCTGCTCCATTTGCACGATCTTGCTCTTCAGCGTGATCATCTCATCTTTAAGCATGGGATTTTCGGCATGCACCTTGGTCTGCGCGTCTCGTTCTTGCTGCAGCTTGGTTTCCAGCTCCGTGCTCTTGGCAAGCTGCTTTTCAGCTTTCACTATGTCTGCCTGCAGAGTTTTTTGCTCTTGCTCCAGGGTGGCCTTGCTGGCTAGCAGGGTCTCCAGGTTCACTTTTTCGCCCGCCAGAGCATTGCGCTCAGTTTCCAGCCTGGCCTGTTCAGCTTCGATCTGGCTAATAGGACGGCTGCGCTTCAATTCTTGTTCGTGGAATTGCGTGGCGATCCCATCCCAATGGGCAACTTCCTCCCGCAGGGTTTGCCAGGCGCTGTAGGATGCTTCGATCTCTTCCGCTTTGCCGATCAGTTCAGCCGAGGCGGTTTGCTCGCCGCTGCGCTCCTCCAACCGAGAACGTTGATCGGCGAGCTGAGCCAGGGTGCGTTCCACTTGGGCAGCCAGGGCGGCCACCAGCGCCTCCTGCTGATCTACTGTGGCAGCCAGGCGGCGCAGTTCATCCAGCATCTTCTCCTGTGCCGCCCTGCTCTTGCTCAATTCCTTTAGCTGGGAATTGAGGTCCTTAAGGCGCGCTTTGCGGGTCTCCTCCTGGTCCAGCTCGTTGGCGATTTCCTGCAGCCGACCTTGCAGTCCCGTGATTAAGTCCTCAATGCGTTTGCGCCGTGTCGCAGAGCGTTCTCGGTAATTTTCCCAGATCTCCAGGCCCAGCACGCTGCTGAGGATGCGCTTGCGGTCGGCAGGGCGTTGCTGGGTAAACTGGTCGGCTTTTCCCTGCAAAAAGAATGAGGCATTCACAAAGGTCTCATAGTCGAGCCGCAAGGTTTCCTGGATGCGCGCCTCAGTATCCCGCTGGGTGCGTTCGGTCAGCGCTTTCCATTTGTCCTCGCCGGTTTGGATCTGGAATTCGAGTAAGGTGCCCTTCCCACGTGGGGCAATGCGCTGGATGCGGTAGACGTTCGTTTCATAGCTAAAGGTGAACTCCACCCTGGCTGCGTCGACATCCATGTGGTTGTTGATCAGCGCGTCTCCGCGGTTGCGCGCCTGGCCGAACAGGGCGAAGGTAATGGCGTCCAGCAGGGCCGATTTGCCCGCGCCGTTAGGGCCGGAGATACAGGCCAGATCGAACTGGGTGAAATCCAGCTCCACTGGGTCGCGGTAGGAAAGAAAACCTGCAATGGAAAGGTGAATGGGGATCATAAATACTAAACCCTGTGTAAGGTTGATTGTAACGGGGAAATATAAGCAGGGAGATTGGAGAAAAGACAGTGGTCATTGTATTGGGTATTATCAAGAAGGTGCTTGATCCATTGCAAAAATGTTACGACTATAATAAATCGGAACGGAGGAATGATGACGCAGGTTGCGCTCGATTGGAAACAAGGTTTGAGTTTTAGCGGCAACGCTCCGGATGGATTTACCGTGGATCTGGACGCTGAAGTTGGTGTAGGTGGCGCTGGGGGCGGCTTCAGCCCACTTGAGTTGTTGGCCCTTGGCCTGGGCGGTTGCACCGGGATGGACGTGATCTCCATCCTGAAAAAGAAGCGTCAGGACGTGACCGCTTTCGAGGTGCGCGTGAAAACCGAACGCGCGGCTGAACACCCCAAGGTGTGGACTCAGGTGCTGGTTGAATACTACGTAACCGGGAAGAATATCGACCCCCAGGCGGTGGAGCGCGCCATACAACTCTCCGCCAATAAGTATTGCCCGGCTCAGAATATGCTCAATAAAGCCGTGCGCATTGAAACGCGTTATGAGATACGTGGGGTCTAATACCAGAGGGGCTACTAGAGAGTGGGATCAGTCTAATTAATCGTTAGCTGATTCCGTCGCTTGCAGGGCCGGAGTTGGCAGAGCCACAAATGGGGCTTGCGAAACGATAGCGCTGGCGGCATCCGAGCAGGTACAAGCCCGAATAATGTGTCCCTGGCGGGTCAATGTACCTGAATAGGCTGTAGCCCCCTCTTCTGGGGTCCAGCCTTCCATAACGAACGGCAGCGCGCCGGCTGCGTCGAGCCATTCCCCATTGTATTTGCGGGCAATATGGATGTGCGTGCCTGTGGAGGAACCGCCCTCGCACGACGGGTGCCCTATCGGCTGGCCGGCCAGTAACACGTCACCCACCCGAGCTTTTTCCACCTTATCCAGGTGCAGATAGAACAACACCCAGCCGGTGCGTTCATCCATGTCCCCATCCAAGTCCAATACAACGATGCCGACATCCGTGCGTACCACGCTGCCATCTGCCATAGCGGTGGCCCAGCGGTCAGTACTGACGCAGCCACGCTGCTCGGTCCCCGGCGCAAAGTCCAACGCCGCCCAGGGTTCACCCTGACCCCAGGCAGTGTGCGGACCGCCGGTATGCGCCCACACCTCTCCGGGTGGGAAAGGCAGGCGCAACTCCGGCTGCACCAGGCTGCCCGGTATGTGGGCTACATCATTAACCCAGGCATCCCCGAACAGGTTGGCGAAGGTCAGAGCAAACCCCTCCGGTCCAATGGCGCTTTCAAATTCAGCGTACGGATTGGTGGTATTGAAGAATATCTGCAAAGCCACAGAGGCGGCGTTCTGCCAGGGATCAGGCCGATAGATGGTTCCGTCAGGTCGTTCAAATTCGGTCAACTTGCCATTGCGCCACAGATAATAGTTATTGTTGAGGTGGTTGGCCGCCCAGACCAATTGCAGGTACACCCCGGCCCGGCTGTAGCTCTCGAACCCTAACGGGTATCTGGCATCGGTCTCATCAAGCACTGGTGCGCTTAGCGCGCCGGCTTGAAATTCCAGCAAGGCCAGCAGCAGGCGCGGGCTGACGCTGAAATGAGTGGCTACCAGGTCCACCAACCCAGCCCCGGTGCGCAGGCGTCCAGAGGCGTATTCGCGGTAGTTCCTTAGCCAGCCATCTTGGGCATCCACGAAGGCCTGCGTGTCGAAGCCAACTGCGGCTGGACCGTTGATGAACTGGCTGTCGGGGATGATCTGGTAGGCCGACCCCCAATAGGCGCGGTAATAAACAGGAATACTCATCGGCAGGCCGGGCGGCAGGGTTGTTACATCCTGCGGGATGATGGGATTAGCAGCCAGTATCTCTTTAATGCTGGTGTTGAATCTGGCGGCCAAGGCGATCAGTGTGTCGCCCGGTTGAACGAAATAATCCACCAGCTGCCCGGGGTCAAAAAGCGGCCGGGTCGGCAGAAGTGTCGAAGTGATTATCGGCTCGGGAGCTGCGGGGCTGGGGTTCGCTATCGCCGTCGATTCCAGCGGATCAACTGCCGCGGGGACTGCGCAAGCGGAAAGGAGCAGGGCAAAAGCGAGGATGGCTGTTGCGGCCTGCGCTGAAACTGAGCGGACCATCGCAACGAATATACGGACTTGAAAGGCAATCAGCAGGAAACACAGCCTTTCTTAGCTGGTGCTAACACGCAAGCTCAAGAAATCCCCAAAATACTCTATTGCCTGATCCAGGGTGGTCTCCAACTCTTCGTAACTGGCCATATCCTTACCCAGGCCATGTAAAGTAAACACATAGGATTCGCCGCTAGGTAGCTCAATGAGACCGCTATCCGCCACCACGCGCGGCCAATCCACCAGGGAGCCGCGCTTGTTGTAGATCTGCGCAGCGGCCGGCAGCCGCGGTTTCAGCAACCCCAAACGGAAGTCGTCGTTTGGGGTGTAGGCAGCCAGCAAGCCGAGCAGGTGGTTGCGGGCATCCAGTGAAACCCAACCACCGCCTAACATGGATTCGAATATTGTGCTGAGTTCCGTAGCTGAGCTACGTCGCGGATCGACCTTGGTGTCCTCCAGTCCCCAGCCGAGCCAGGTCTCTTCCAGCCAAGCCCGGCCAAGAAAATCAACCAATACCTGGGTGGCATCTTCCTCCGAGTCCACCAGCGTAGCCTCCAGCAATTGGGCATAACTGCGCCCTTTCACACCATGTTCAGCCAAAAAAACCGGCCAATCTGTGACTTCCTGTGCTTCGAGCCAATCATAGAAGCCCAGGGCTACTGGCACTTTGATGGTAGATGCAGGGTGAAAGGTTGCGTAAGGATTGAACTGGTAGAGCAGCGGCCCGCCTGCCTGCTTAATGCTGGCGTACCAGTCACCTGGGGCGGCCAACAGCAGGTTGTCCAAATTGGAGCGCAGTTGCCGGCTTGCGGCATCGCCGGGAAATTCCAGGCTGCCGCCATCTTTTACTCGCCAAATACGGAACCCGCTTGTGCCGGTATTGCCCATTTGGTTGCGCAGGCGGCGGTTTCCCCAGTCAGCCAGTTGTCCGATGCCCGGTTGTGTTGGGTCATACAGCAGGCGCTCTTCAATAATGGTGCCCTCGGAAATGAAGAAGTTGGACACGGTGTAAGCGCGCCCAGCCGAGTCCATACGAGTGACGACCAAGACGTGCTCAAAGGTGTCGCCCGGTGCCGCGTGCAAATAAACCAGGTCGCCAGCTTCCAGTGGCATTGCCTTGAAATCAAAAGTAGAAATCGGTTCTTCGAACTGGAGCCAATCAAAAAGTTGTGTGGGGAAGGTCTCCTCGAGTGGTTGCAAGGCAGTGCGCGGGTTGAGCAGCCAAAAATCGTGCGGCTTAGCCCACAAACCAAGGAGACCAGCGCGCTGCAAGATGGCGATGGCCAAAGGCCCGCACATGGTGGAAGCATCTTCATTGCGCCCTTCGATAAAGTCGATATCCAGGGCGACTTGCCGAGCAGGAACCAGACCCGGCGCAATGAAGTCTTGGGAAGCCGAAGCCAATCGCCAGCGTTGGGCTGGAGACAGCCTGCTTCTTCCCACCGGCCAGGGTGGGCAGAGGTCGCCAATCAGCGGATGCAGCTGCCCGCGAGGGATGGCCAGGCTGAAGGCACTGAGCGAGGCCAACCTGAGGAAATCCCGGCGGGAGAAGGTTTGCGACTTAACCATCGGTCCCCAGCTGGCGCCAGATCGACTCGAGTACCTGCAGCGCGGTCAGGTTGCGGTTCGGCCAGCCGGCGCGCATATTGGCTGGGTTGCTGAAGTCGTTGAAAGCCCAGGTCACATGGGCGCCGTCCTCCTGCAAGCCGCCGTTGGGCAGGTCTTGAAAGGCGCGCCACACATTCCAAAATGGCAATTCGTATTCCAGCGCCAGCGCATAGAGGATGCGGTTGAGGCTGTGGTCCCCTTCGAGGTTATCCGGTTTACTGGAGATCACGGGCAGGATGCCTTGGTCGATGGTGGTTTCGATCACCTGGCGCATAGTATCTTCAAATGCAGCTACTCGGAATTTATCGTTAGTGCCGATAAGGATCAGAGCCATGCTGGGGTTGTTGATTCGGTATTCGCAAACTAGCGGGGTTTCCCCTGATTCACAGAATTCGGGGTCGGCCCGGATGATGGAAAGCAGCGCGGCAGCATTGAATCCATTATGCACCGCCTGGCTGGTGCGGTTGTAAGAACCAGAGTAGTAATCGATGACATCCTGCAGGGAGGAATGATCTCCCAGGTCGTAATCGCCTAGGTCGAATGGGCCTAGAAACCAGGAAGGAGTACCTCCGCAATCGCCCACTTTGGAGAAGGCGCTCGCATTGCGGCCTAGTTCCTGTCCGCGGGCAAAGATATCTCTGGCGCGCTGGCTAAGGGTCTCGGGTACCACCGGAGCGGTCCGCCAGGCATCGGGGTGTGGCGTGACAAAGAGTGTCTGGGTTGGCTGCGGCATGGCAGAAGCTGACGGAGAACCTGCCGGCGTGGGAGTTATCGTCAAGGCTGGTGTGGTGACTGCTGCAGCTGAGCCGGCAGGTGCAGCCGGAGACCTGCAGGCCGATGCGATTAAGCATAACAGGACAGTGACAAGGTACGGGGATATTCTGCGGGGAAAGGCCATGAGGCAGCAAGTGATTCTAATCGTTTGCAAGGCAATTGTGCCCATTCACGTGAAGCTGATGCGCATATCTGCTATTCAAGGAAACCAGATACAATCACTTGCTATGAAAACCCAAAATCACAAAACCCTTCAAATTATTATCCTCGTTTCCCTGGGTGTACTGCTGGCCAGTTGCGGCCAGGGTGGCAGGTCGCCGGATCGCGTGGTGGAGTCTTACCTGACTGCCCTGGTAGCCAAGGACGATGTAACCGCTGTCAACCTGTCTTGCGTTGCATGGGAAGCCAATGCCGAGGTGGAAGGCGCGGCCTTTGAAGGCGTGGAGGTCACGCTCGACAATTTAGCCTGCTCCGTAGAGGAACAAAACGGAGAGAGCGCCACAGTGGCTTGCGGAGGAAAGATCGTATTCAGCTATGCAGGTGGTGAGAATGAAGTGATTGACCTGGGCTCACGCCAGTACAGCGTAGTGCTTGAGGGCGGCGACTGGCGCATGTGTGGGTACAAGTAAGCCGCGCCAACGACTAACCCGATCATGAGACTAATTGCCCTTTCACTTAACTCCATCATTGTTGCCGCGTTGTGTACGGGTTGTTTAGCTGCAGCCGCTAGCGCACTGGACCCGGTAGCCAGTGCCAGCCCTGCAGTCGCCGAGGCTGCCGATTCCGATCTGACCAATACACCTGCACTGAGCACAGTCCCCCCCACTGATGAGGACCAGGCCACCGACGAACCAGCACCGGAGAATTGGCAGGATTACCCAGTAGTGCCGGTGCTATCGGCTACCGCTCTAGAGATCTACCGGCAAGGTCTGTTGGAAGGCAACGACCCTCACAACTTCTCCAAGATCGGGGATTGCCAGAACATCACCACCTATTTCCTAAGCGCTTTCGAAAATACAGAGCTGTATTCCCTTGGGGATTATGAAGAACTGCAAGACACCATCGATTGGTTTGCTGGCTCTTTTTCACGCGAAAGCCTAGCGGTAGCCGGCGGCCTCAATGTGGCGCGGGTGCTCTCGCCGTTCCACGTCAACCGCGAACTGTGCGAGCCGAACGAGAATTCACTAACCTGCGAAGTTCGGGTACATAACCCCAGCGTGGCCTTGGTGAGCCTGGAAGAAAATTGGAGCCAACGCACCGCGGAGGAATATGAGAAACACCTGCGTGCCATCGTGGAAACCTTGATCTCCGAAGGCGTATTGCCCATCCTGGCCACCAAGGCCGATAACCTGGAAGGTGACCACAGCATCAATGCTGCCATTGCCAGAGTGGCCGCCAAATACGAAGTGCCCTTATGGAATTTCTGGCTGGCGGTGCAGCCATTACCCAGCCACGGCTTGCAAGCAGATGGCTACCATCTTACGTTAGCCGGTTCTTATTTTGATGACCCAGTTCGAATGAAGACAGCCTGGGCGTGGAGGAATCTCACCGCGCTGCAAGCCTTGGACGCAGTACGCACTACAGCTGGGGAATAGCTGGTGGCCTGATTCAATTTGGGTTAATAAGGATCACCCGCGGTTAGTTGGATGCGCGTGCCCACGTTGCTGCAGGTGCAGGCCGTAACCACCACCCCATCGCGTTCTAATGTGCCCTGGTAGGGAACCCCGCTGGATTTTGCTACCCAGCCGCTTAGCACGAAGGGGAGCGGTCCTCCCGCGCTGATCCACTCCCCGTTGTATTTGCGGGCGATATGCAAATGGGTGGCGGTGGATTCGCCGCCCTCACAGGAGGGGTTGCCCAGGAAATCGCCACGGTCCACCCAATCTCCCGTACGGATATGCGGTTTATTGGTGACATGTAAATATAGGATCACCCAACCGGTCTGCTCGTAGCCATCCCCGTCCATATCCACTACAAGCACACCCTTTTCAGAGCGAACCACTAGTCCGGAGGAGACAGCCGCGATCCATGCTTCAGACGGCTCGCAGCCCGGCAGACTGCTGCCGGGCGCAAAATCCAGCGCCGCCTGCGCGCCTTCGCGGGCCCAGGCTCCGTGCGGGCCGGATGTATAAGCCCACAGTTGGTTCTCACGGAAGGGCAATCTCATCGCTGGCTGGGTCAGGCCCGGAGGGAACAGCGGTTCCACTTCGGCGGCGCGCACCCAAGGGTCCGGAAACATGCCCTTGCCATAAGTGAAGGCAAAGCCGAAATTAGGATCCATCATTTCAAGCCAGGTTTCGTATTCGTAAAGCTGGCTGAATAAATATTGAACCGCCACAGTACCGGCGTTTAGATCAGGAGCCAGACGCAGAACACGACCATCGGAGAATATCAACTCGGTCAGGCTTCCTTCGCGCCATCCGTAATAGCCGATGGTCAATTCCTTGGCTGCCCAGGAAAGCTGGTGGTACAGCCCCTTGTCTAGTGGGCGGAGATAACCTATGGGATAGTCCAGGTTGTTTTCGGGTAAAGGATCACCCAACACCCATTTACTCTGCTCCTGCAGAACAGCCAACAGCAGCCGCGGGTTTACCGATTGCTCATAGGCCACCCGATCGATGACCCGCGCGCCACTATGCCAATCCGAGGGCAGGTACTCGCGATAGCTTGCCAGGTAACCCCCCATTTGGCCAACATAACTGGCGGTGTTAAAACCGATCGTAGAACTCGAGTACACCAATTCGCTGTCAGGCACCAGGCGGTCATTCGGCCCGGTCACTCCCACTATGTTGGGGATGGTGAGGATCTGACCAGCATCGATCAAACCACTGGGGATATCTTGCGGCGAGGCGATTTCCTCCGGCGCTACACCGAAGCGCACCGCCAGGGCTGCCAATGAGTCACCTGACTGGGCAGTATATACAAACGGAGCCGCGGGGGTTGGAGATTCGGCTGGCGTAGGGCTGGCTTCTATCGATGGCGAAGCCAGCGCTGTGGGGCTGGCAAACTGGGTGGGCAGGCCGGATTCCGTCGAAGCAGGCACTAGCAGCGCGTTCAACACAGTGGCCGAAGCGCTCAGGTTCTGCTCGGCCTGCTCGGTTTCAGCCAGGCTGCCGGGTGTGATGTAGCCGGTGTTGCACACCACGGTGGCAAACGCCGCCAGCAGCGCGCAGGCACTTAATTTCAGGGTTCGAATATTTCGCATGGTTTTTTATCGTTGGAGCATGTGGTCGGGGTCGCGGCATTCGCAGGCTTCCACACTTATCCCGTCGCGCTGCAAAACGCCGTCATACAGCACGCCATCACTGGTAGAAACCCAGCCATCGAGCACAAACGGCAAATCGCCGGATGCATGAATCCACACTCCATTATATCGGCGGGCCAGGTGTAAGTGCGTGGCAGTGGCAAACCCGCCTTCACAGGAGGGGTGCCCTATGCGCTCACCCGCTTTCACCGTTTGACCCGCCTGAACGCGCCCATTGGCTGCGATGTGCATGTAGAGAATAGTCCAACCGGTTTGCTCGTAACCGTCACCATCCAGGTCCTGCACCACCGCCCCGTTCTCAGCGCGGGCGATCAAGCCAGCCGAGGCGGCCACCACCCAATCTTGGCTTTGATTACATCCCAACATTTCGCCACGCGGAGCAAAATCCAAGGCCGCCCAGGCAGAGCCGTTGCCCCAGCCACCGTGCGGCCCGCCGGTGTACACCCAGGGCACCCCATTCTCGAAAGGTAATTGCAGTGTAGGCTGTGCTACATCGTCAGGCACCAGGTTGTCCAAGGCCAGGTCGAAGGGGTAACCGAACAGGCGGTCATATACCGAAAATATCCCTCCGTCAGTAACCACCTGCTGCCACTCGGTCTGTGGATACAACATCGAGAACAGATACTGCACACCGGCCGTGCCGGCATTGATCGTTGGCGCGGCAGGTATGAAAGTCGCATCGGTTAACTTCCAGCCAGCCGTCACGCCTGCCTGCCATTCGTAATAGCCTCTATTGAGATTATCTCCCGCCCATGAAAGCTGCAGGTAGAGTCCCCTGCGCCAGGCATCTGTCTTGCCCATGGGGTAGTCCAGCGTGTTGGTGCGCGGGTTGGGATCGCTAAGCCAACTGCTTTGGAATTCGAGCACAGCCAATAGCAGTCTTGGATTGACTGAATATTCGCTGGCCACGCGTTCCACGATCTGGGCGCCGCTAAGGAAGTGTTGGTCCACCTCTTCCCGGTATTCCTTTAGATAACCGGGCTGCGTCTCCACGAAACTGGCCACGTCGAAGAAGATCGCGGTGGGACCGTTGACTAATTCGGAATCAGGGATGATCTTAAAATCCGGTCCCAAGCTGGCGGCAGACAGCGGCGGAATGCGCAGGATCTGGCCGACTTCAAGACTATTGGGATCCGCCAGGCTGTTGGCTGCGATCAGCTCGTCCAGCGTCACGCCGAAGCGATCGGCAATGCTGCTGAGGAAGTCATAGGGTTGGACTTCATATTCAATGATGTCGCCGCGCAGTGTCGGCAGGCTGTGAGCGCTATCGGGGGTAGGCGAGACAACTGGCAAGTTTGGGTCGCGGGTGGGTGGCAGTGTGGGAGGGGGAACGATGGCCCCCTGGGGCGTGCTCTCAGGGCTGGCAATCACCACAGCAGCAGTCGCCGTGGCGCTGCCCAACTGGGTGGTGGGAAAATTGCAGGCCAGGATTGCCAGGATCAAAAGGAAGGGGGCAAAGGAGCGGCGCATTGCTAGGGTTTCTTTATACAAAGGTTGCAAGGAATAAGCCAGCCATTTTCCCCAAGAGTTGTAACCGCACCCCCATCCTGTATAATTAGTTGGGCGGGAGCTAGGAAAAGTAGCATTTTTCTTTGATCCACGTTTTCATCTCCGCCCGCAGCAACGGCGGTTTTTTAACTCCAAAGGTATGATGGCCAACAAAAATACAAACAACCAGCCCCTCATCATCATCGCCTCAAACCGTGGGCCGTTCTCCTTCAAAAAGAAGGGCCGCGGCTTTTCGGTGGAGCGCGGCGTGGGCGGCCTGGTCACCGCTTTGGGCGGGCTGGCTGAACGGCACGACGTGCTATGGGTGGCCTCGGCGATGAGCGAAGGCGACCGCGCCTGGGCGCAGCAGCATCGGGGCCAGGAACAAGACGTGGAGGGCGTGCGCCTCAAGCTGGTGGAGCCCAACCTGGAAGATTACGAGGGCTATTACAACGAGATCGCCAATCCGCTGCTGTGGTTCATTCAACACCAATTGTGGGATACGCCGCGCACCCCCAGCATCACCCAGCAAACCTGGGACGCGTGGGAGAAGGGTTACAAGCCGGTCAACAAACTATTTGCCAAAGCTATCGCCGAGGTCGCCAAGGGCGCCGGCCGCCCGGTGATCGTGCTGCCGCAGGATTATCACCTCTATATGGTGCCCAACTACCTGCGCCAGATGTTGGGGGATAGTGTGCAGATCCAGCCCTTCGTGCATATCCCCTGGCCGGGACCGGATGCCTGGCGCATCCTGCCGCCAGTCATGCGCACGGCGATCTTCAGCAGCCTGCTCGAATCCGACCGCGTCGGGTTCCAAACCGCCAAAGATGCTTTCAACTTCGTGCAGACCAGCCGTTTCTTTTTGGATGCACATGCTTACGGCCGGCGCGACGCGGTGGAATATAAGGGCCGCGATGTGGGCGCGGTGGCCTACCCTATTTCTATTGACGTGGAGCATCTCAATCACCTGGTCAACGAGCAGGTCACCAAGCTGGAGCGCTCCAATCTGCTGAACACCGTGGGCGATCGTCAGCTCATCTTGCGCGTCGACCGCGTGGAGCCTAGCAAGAACAACCTGCGCGGCTTTCAGGCTTACCGCGCCTTGCTGGAACGCTACCCCGAACATCGCGGCATGGTGCAGATGCTGGCCCTGCTGGTACCTTCACGGATGGAAGTGGGCGAATACCAGGATTATCTCGGCGAGATCATGACTGTGGCGGGCATCATCAATGCCGAATTCAGCGATTCGATCTGGGAGCCGGTGCGCATCATCCTGGGAGACAACTACGTGCGCGCCATTGCCGCCATGCAAATGTACGATGTTCTGCTGGTGAACCCGCTGGCGGATGGGATGAATTTGGTGGCGAAGGAAGGCGTGGTGGCCAACCAGAAAGATGGTGTGCTGGTGCTCTCAGAATATGCTGGGGCTTTCTATGAGTTGGCCGAACACGCACTGATCGTGTCGCCGTTTGATGTGTTTGGCACGGCAGAGGCGCTGCACACCGCCCTCACCATGCCGGCGGCTGAGCGCCAGCGCCGTTCCCAAGCGCTGCGCGCCATCGTCACCAAAGCCGATGTGCGCGAATGGTTCGCCGCTCAAGTGGAGGACGCCTTGCGCGCCGTCAACAACCAGGCGAGCAATGCTTCGACATCGGCAACCCCGTCCGCCAGGAAGTCAGCCACATCCGCCAGGGTGTCCGGCGCATCTTCCGACTGAACTCCGATCCCCCACGCATCACACACCTGGTCCTTGCGCATTTGACGCGCCATGTGCAGCGCGTTCAGGTCACTGACATCGTCGCCAATGAACAGCGCCGTTTCCAAACGATGAGTTTCGACCAGGTTTCGGAAAGCGATACCCTTATCCATGTCAATGGGAGGTCGAACTTCAAAGACTCGCTTACCGGTGAACAGGATCAGGCCGTGTTTAGCAACCACTTCAGCGATCTGCGCTTCGCTCCTGGCGGCAAACTCTTCCGGCTGGGGTACCTGCCGATAGTGGAAACTTAGCGTAGCGTGCTTGTCTTCGACAAAAGCGCCGTCTCGCTCCAACGCTTGCAGTTCTGCTTTAGCCGCTTGTAAGTTTGGCAGGTAGGGGAGAGCTTCAGGCAATACCGCGGTTTGCTCGTTTTCCCATTGCTCCAAGCCGTGGTTGCCAATATAGATCAAGCCGGGTACGGCGGCCTTTTTTGCCAAGCTGGCTGCCCGCCGCCCAGAGATCAGCGCCAACAGCGGCAATTCGTCACGCAGCGCGCTCAGCAGATGGCGGCCACGTGGGCTGAGTTGGGCCTCTTTAGGGGTAGGTGAGATAGGAGCCAGGGTGCCGTCCAGATCGCTGAACAAGCCGAAACGCGAGGCGCCCGCCAACATCGCCAGGGTACCTGTTGCTTGTTTCCAATGGGTCATAGTGGGAGCAAGTATAATGCGCGAGGAATTTTGAGGATTCATTCGCCTGCATTTTTAAAAAGGGAAGACACGAACCATGAAACCGGTCGATACACTCACATATCTATTTAGCCACAACCTTTGGGCGAATCTGCGAATTCTCGAAAGATGCGCTGAGTTGACCGGGGAACAACTGGATGGAAGCATTACCGGCACTTATGGCTCCATCCGTGACACGCTGCAGCACATCGTCACCGCTGAACAATCCTACTTTTCGCGTATCAGCACCGGTCAACGATACCCGCATCCGGAAAACGCGCCGCCTATGACGATCGCAGACATGGTGGAAGCAGTGCGCACAACTGGCGCTGGGTTTATTGAGTGGGCGCCAAAGATACAAGCTGGCGACACCGTCCAAATTGACTGGGATGGGGAACTGCGAGATGTGCCAAAGTCCGTCATTCTCACCCAGGTGATCAATCACGGCACCGAGCATCGCGCCCAGATCATGGCGACGATGACGCAACTGGGAGCAGAACCTCCTGACCTGCAAAGCTGGCAGTATTTCGACGAACAAATCAAACAGAACTGAACCGTTTTCCCTCTATTCCTTCAACTCACCGAGGTAGCCTAGCTCCAATAGAGCTTGCAGTACCTGGCGCCTGGCGCCTGGTTTCACCTCAATGGCCGCTGGACCCAGTGGTTCGCCCAGGTAACGGGCAGCCCGCGAGGAGCGCAACGCCTTGAGGGCTGCGGTCGAACTGACGCGCAACACTAGGGTCGAACTCAGGCACGCCTGGCTTCCTTGTTGCTCCCAACGCTTAAGCGCTTGCGCCAGGTTAGGTGGCAGAGGCGCGGCGCTATGCACCTTCAACAGGTTCAGCAATTGAGTTACTTTCAAGCCCTGCTTGCGCGCCCGTTCCAACGACGACGCGGTGAGTGCGTATACAGCCCCATCCTTTTGGCGGGGCAGCCACTCGCAGAACCGCGCCACCAGATAGCGTACCGCGCGCGGGGCCAGGGGCGGAATAAGGATCTTCCCTTGCGAATCCACCTTTAGCTTTAACCTTTCGACTTTTAACCCTAAAGGCGTCCTGTCATTCAGCAAGGCCTGTCCCCAGCGGCTCCAACGGAAGGCGGTCGGTAGCTTCCCCGCAGCTGGGCTGGCTAGGTCCACAAAGCCCAGGTTATGCAAGGGACCCGTCAATATGTATGCCAGCAAAGCCCCGTCCACCGCTTCCCAGTGAGCAAAACCGCGCAGATAAGCTCCGGAAACTGCTTCACGTAAGTACCAGGAGTCGAAATCACCAGCTGGCCGTTGAAAATCAGGTTGGCGCGCCTTCACATCCGCCACGAGCGCCGAAATACTCCACCACTGCTCGCCGGCTGCGCCGCGTGCAAAGGAAACTACCTTGTGGCGGGTAGCCAGAGGTTCATTCGCCCATGGACCTTCAGTTTGTAGTCCAGGAAGAAAATACATCTCGTTGAACTCGTTACTTTTGAGCCAGGCACCAGCTAAGTCAGCTAGCGACTGGCTGCGCGGCGCTTCGAGGAAGAGGCGCGTAGCCTCAGGGATTGGCAGACCCTTCCTGTCCAGGATGCCGGCAGCTACCAGTAATGCTTTCAGAACGCGAGGTTCCAGACTCCAGTCTTCAATGGCCGCCAGTTCCTGCTGGTCAACTCCCAAACGAAGGGCAGCCAGCAAAGTGCAAGTCTGGTCCAGTATTTGGTCCGTGGCGACCTGGATATGGGCGCGTTCCTCAGGGCGCGCAACCCGCCCAAAAGGTCGGCTGCCTGGCAGGGAAGCGTCCAGAACGGCAAGCAGTTCATCGGGAATATAGGCAAATTCACGCAGCCCATCCGGCGTATCGAAAAACGTGCGCCCTAGCAGGCCGCGGTACCAAAGTATTTCTGTGGCAGAGATGGGATGGAGGTGCGTCTGCTCCTTTTCGCGGCGCGCCGCTCCCAGCTCGCGCAGCTCGCCATAGTTTCGCGTAAAGAGCCCCCAGGGCAAACGCCCAGCCTGGGCAGATAGGGCGGCCACCGCCGCCCGCGCCTCTACGGGCAGGCCTGCCAGGCCATCGGCAACAGCCTGAGGCAAAAGCTCTTCCAGTTGTTGAAGCGCGGAACGAACATCCTGGACTGGAAGCTGGATGCGCCACAGGTCAGCCAGGATGCGCAGGCGACCCAGGTCTTGGCCTTCCAGGCTTTGGGCGAGGCCGGGCATGCAACCTCTTAGGAGGACAGGGCGATGATTTCCAGCGCCTGGGGCAGGACTTGGATCTTGAGGTGATGCACGTTGCTGGCGAAGCCGGCGAAGGTTTCGCCGTCGGTGTGCAGGGTTAGCGGCTCAGGGCAGGTGATCTCAATGGTTTTCAATTTACCCATGGAGACCTGCTTGAAGTTGCCCTGAGTGCCGCGCAGGAATTCCGGGATGAGGCGGAACATCATGGGGCGCGAAACTTTTTTCACGGCCGTGAAGTTCAGCACGCCATCGTCCAGCTTAGCGCCTGGCGCGGTAAGGAAGCCGCCGCCTTCGCGTTCGCCGTTGCAAACGGCCAGCATCATCAATTCATCATCCCAGGACTTTTCGTCGGTGGTGATCTTCATAGGAAGCACGTCGTAATGCTTAACGATGGTGAGTATCACTGCTACCAGGTACATGAGAAAACCGCGCACTACGGGCAGATTGTGAGAGTAAATATTGACCGAGCCACCGAAACCGATATTGAGCGAATTATCGAAGTATTCTTTGCGGCCATGCTCGTCTTCCACCACGCCCAGATCGATCTTGCGCGCCTGCCCCGTGAGCACTTGCTTCATGGCTTGCTCGGGCTTGGTGGACATGCCCAGCGCGTGGGCGAAATCGTTGCCGGAGCCCATAGGCACTACACCGAACTGCGGCCGTTTATCTGCCGGCAGCTGCATCAGGCCATTGATGGTTTCGTGTACGGTGCCATCACCGCCCATGGCGATAACCAGATCGTAGCCATCCAAGCCAGCTTGGCGGGCAAGTTCAGTGGCGTGAGTGGGATACACGGTGCCAGCCCAATCGGCGCCGCCTAATTCCTCGACGAGGTGGCGAAGTTCGCTAGCCTGGCGCCAGGCGGTACCCATATCCGCGTTGGGGTTTAGGATCAATTTGGTGCGCTTGGCAGCCATGCAGCCTCCTGGGACTCGGGCGAGGGAATTAGTTAAGGCTCAGCGCCTAATGGCGATTATAGTCGTAATGAAAGAAAATAATCCCAGGGCAGAATGAACCGAAAAACAAAGAGACCGCCGCTTGTTGGCGGCGGTCTCACGGAGGGGAAGAATCCCCAAATACACAATTACATGGGCCAATCTCGCAACATGCGCTCAGTTTCCTCGGCATGACCGGTCTCGTCGCTAACGATATTCTCCAGCTCGACGGTCAGACCCTTGTCGCCGAATTCCTCGGCATCCATAGCCCGTTGGGTATAGTCCCGCACGGCGCGCTGCTCTGCTTCGAGCACCGCTTCAAGCATTTCCCGGTTCGAGTGAGCATCTTTTACCAGGCGCGGTTCGGTCACTGGTTCACCGCCCAGGGTCACGATCTTATTGGCCAGGAACTGAGCGTGGCGCTGCTCGTCGGGAACTTCCGCAAGGAAAAAAGCGACCAATTCAGGGCGGTACGGCCCCGTCACCTTGGAGGCATAGGTGATATATTGGATAATTGCACCCAATTCTCCCGCCAGATCCTCATTCAGTAATTCAACCAAATGTTTTTTGGCTTTCAAATTTCCGTTACTTTGCTTAGCTGCTTGTTTTTTCATTTTACTCCTTTCGACACTACCAACAGTTTCCCATAAGCCATGACGATTCCCTAGGGACAAATATCACACTCTACCCTTACTTTTGACTATTCCTGATGCCACGCCTACATCAAGTTGCGCTGTTGTTGACCACCGCCTTGCTGGCTGCTTGTGGGCAGCCTGCCCTGCTGCCCACGCCGCAGGTGTTGGCCCCTTTACCTTCGCCTACGCCTTTCCAGGCTCCCAGCCCTACCCCCTCGCTCAACCCCGAAAGCACACCAGACCCCTATGCCACGCTTACTATCTCAGCCCTGGTAGAACGAAGTTACGGGGGAGGCCAGATCTTGGACCTGGGAATTTTGGGGGCAGTTCCTACCTTTACCCGGCATCTGATCAGCTACCCCAGCGATGGGTTAACGATCAATGGCTTTATTGATGTGCCGCTGGGCGAAGGACCCTTCCCCGTGGTACTGGTGCTGCACGGCTATGTTGAACCCGAAGGCTACCAGATCGAGAATTATACAGCGCGTTATGCCACATTTTTTGCCAATGCAGGGTATATCGCCATCCACCCAAATTACCGCAATTACCCACCTTCAGACAGCGGGCCTAACGAATTCAGGGTGGGGTTCGCCGCGGACGTACTTAATCTGGTTGCCATTGTAAATGCCCAGGCGGGCTTTCCCGGGCTGCTGCAGGCCGCCAACCCAGACGCAGTATTCCTGTGGGGACACAGCATGGGTGGGGGCATCAGCCTACGGGTGCTGACGGTTGGCAGCGATGTACAAGGCGCCGTGCTCTACGCGCCAATGAGCGGAGACGAACGTCGCAACTTCGAACACATCCGCGATGTACTTTCCGGTGGCACGCGCGGCGCCGAAGAATTGACTGTGCCTGAGGAATACCTGCAGCTCATCTCACCCATCAACTATTATGAGCGCATCAATGTGCCCCTCAGCATCCACCATGGTGATGTGGACGTTGTGGTGCCTTTATCCTGGTCACTGGAATTATGCGAACAACTGCGCACGCTGGGCAAGCAGGCGGAGTGTTTTACTTATCACAACATGCCGCATATTTTTTACGGGGATAACGATGCGCTATTGATCCAACGCTCCATTGAGTTCTTCGAACGCAATATAATTAAGCCCTAAAATGCTATTTCGCCAACCATTCCTTGAAGGATTGCAGGCAGGGAAACTTTCCACTGCCTTCCGACGCTGGCACCGTCCTCGGGTGAAGGCGGGCACCAAGTTGCGCACCGAGATCGGCGTCGTTGAAGTGGGAAGCGTGGAACCCATCCTGGAATTGGAGATCACCAACCGGGATGCTGAACTAGCCGGTTATTTGACCAAGCAGGCGCTGCTAGCAGAACTCAGCAACTTTCAGCAGGGGCAGCTTTATCGCATCCAGGTCCGCTATGCCGGGGAGGACCCTCGCATCGAATTGCGCAACGACGCCGATTTATCTGCTGAGGAGTTCCAGCGCATCCAACGAAAACTCCAGGGTTACGAACGCTCTGGTACCTGGACCCAACAGGTACTGAAGTTGATTGCCGCCCAAGAGGCGATACTGGCGCGCAAACTGGCAGCCCAGGTAGGCATGGATACACCTGCATTCAAGCGGCGCGCGCGTCAATTAAAGGAACTGGGGCTCACCGAGAGCCTGGATGTTGGCTACCGGTTATCACCGCGTGGGAAAGCATATCTAAACATTCTGGCGGAACAAGTTTAATTTATTCCAGATCAACGATCTCTGCGCTAATTTTGTCGCTGTCAATATGCAAGAGACCCACCGAAGGGGCGCGGTTGGGGAGCATCTGGCAGCAGGCTGACCCGGGGTTGATCACCAGCCTGCCCGCGATGCGCTTTACCGACGGCTCGTGATTGTGGCCAAACACGACCACATCCACGTTGCCAGCCAGCGAAACAGCCCGGTCGGTGAAATAAGAAAAAGAGCGCGGACCATAAAACAAAAATTGCAACTTATCACGGATATAAAGCAACCAGTTGCCATGTCCATGGGTCAGCCCGATGCGCACAGAACCTACCTGGATCGTTCGATGAAGCGGAAGATCGAAATCGAACCAATCACGGTTGCCGCGCACCGCCACCACGGGAGCCACGCTCTCCAATTCGGTTATCACACGGGATATGGACAAGTCCCCGGCGTGCAATATAGCTGTCACCTTGGCGCGGCGGAAGGTGGGCAGCACCTGTGGGTGCAGCGCCCTGCGCCGGTCAGGGACATGGGTGTCGGCGATCAGGCCGAGGGTGACGCGGCTCACTCGCCAACCAGCAGAGGGCGCAATTCACCCAGCGCCTGCTCGCGAGACTTAAACAGGATGCCTTGCATGCCAACGTCAACTGCTGCCTCGACATTAATAGCTACATCATCAATAAACACTGCGTCTGCGGCGATCACACCCAGGCGGCTTAACGTCAGTTGATAGATAGCCGGGTCTGGTTTCAATATTCCTTCTTCGGCAGAAACCACGATAAGGTCGAAGGCGTCACTGATTTTCCACTGGTCCGTGAGGAAAGCTCGTAAATTTGATAACGCGTTGCTTAGCAGGGCGGTTTTCCTGCCAGGCCGTAAAGCTCGAATAAACGAGACCAGTTCTTGATCCACGCGATCCCCGCCAAAAAATTGGAGCCTTAGTTCCCCCAGGCTCAATCCCAGCTTGTGACTCACAGCCCGCATGTGGTCTTCGCCGTCGATCTCACCCAATTGGGCGGAGAAACCTTCATCGGCTTCGAAGACCAAACGCTCGATCTCCTCACGGCTCAAATCCAGTCTCTTGGCTAAAGTATTCCGTGGCTCCATATCTTCTGTGCGCACGATCACCCCGCCCAGGTCCCAGATGACCGCTTCTATTTTTGTGGGAGTGCTCATAAGCAATTATTGTACCGAAGGTGCGCAGCCTTCCAGCTCGGCCAATTCCAGAACGCCACCGTGCCCGAGAAACACAAAAACGCCTGCTGTCGGGGCAGGCGTCTTTGTTTGAGTCTGGGCCTCTTTCTTAGGATAGTTCGGTGGTCATCAACTCCTTTCCAGGTTTTAGTTCTTTCTCGTAGCGGTCATATCGCCGCGCTACGTACATCCCAACATTTTCATAAAGAGCCAGTGCGCCAGTGAGGTTGCTGGCATCCACACCCAGGCCGACGCGGGTCTTGCCGCGTTTACGGAATTCTTCGAAGGTAAGCAGCAGCAAAGCTTTGCCCAGGCCACGATTACGCCAGGGTCGCGGTACGCCTAGTAAACCGAGCCAGCCCATATTCACATCCTCGCTGGAATCCTTGTAGCACAGCGAAAAACCTGCCACCTGGTCGCCGTCCCATGCTACGAAACACAATGTTGGATCGTGAGCCGCGTCTTCGACCACCATGTGTCGGAAACGTTTTAAGCCAATTTCGCATGGCCGCTTCACGTATCCAAAGTGGTCAGAGAAGGATTGATCATAGGCACGATAGAGCGCTTCAATGTGCTGCGCCTCAACGAAAGGACGCAACTCGATGTCCTGCGGCCATCCCGGCGCAGGAGTGCTTTTGTCCAGGTCGATCCACATCTGGTAAGAGGCGCGGATTATCTGGAACCCATGGGAGTGAAACAACTTGGCCATTGGCACAGCTTCCACCGCATTGAAGGTCTGCACGGAGATACGCAGGTCAAGCGGGCACATTGCCAACGCGGAATGGGCATGCTCGTTGGCCCAGGCCATCAGATGCTCAGGGATCTGGCTATCCAGATATTCGGGGAGCACGCGCAAATAGATGAAGGGGTGTACTGGCGGGTCATCGGTCAGCGTGCACTCCACGTAGCCGACAGCGACACCCTCAGGTGAGAGCAGCAGGCGCAGGTCCTGCGCCATATTGAGATCCGGGCTGGTGAGAAAATTGCGCAGTTCGCCCTCATCGATCTCGTTCACACCCATGAAGTGCTGCGAGAAGGCATTGATGATGCCCAGGATGATGTGCAGATCGTCCAGAGAGACCGGACGCAATCGGTAATCCCGGATACTCGTGCTTCTTTTGTTCAGTTCTGTTTCCATGTCAAACTCCAAAAAGGATAATAAAAACGGCCGTGGCTAAGGCCAGGGCCGTTTCAATAACGTTTTAAACGAAACGGCCGCGGGCTTCTGCGCCGCAGCCGTCAATGAGAATTTTGGGAACTACTGACTGGCGATAGGCGCAGTACGCGAAGGCAGTGCAACACCACCGGCGTTACCGGTGACTTGCATGCGGAGGCTGATTTCAAATTTGTTCATCACAGCGCGCTCGGCTCCTATTCCAGATGCTAGCTTACTATGGGTGCTAATGCCTGTCAAGTCAGGCGGCTACTTCTTCGCCTTGGCCTGGCTCACAGGCCGCAAGTGTGACTTTAGGAACTTGCCCGTGTAGCTGGCCTTCACCTTGGCCACTTCTTCCGGGGTGCCCTGGGCGACCAGTTCGCCGCCGCGGTCGCCTCCTTCCGGTCCCAGGTCGATGAGGTGGTCGGCTACCTTGATGATGTCCATATTGTGCTCGATAATGATCACCGTATTGCCGGCATCCACCAGGCGCTGCAGGACCTCGATGAGCTTGTGCACATCGGCGGTATGCAGGCCGACCGAGGGCTCATCCAACACGTAAATAGTCTGCCCGGTGGAGCGTTTGGAAAGCTCCTTGGCCAGCTTGACGCGCTGCGCCTCACCACCGGACAGTGTGGGAGCAGATTGGCCCACGCGGATATAGCCCAAACCAACGTCGCGCAAAGTCTGCAGCTTGCTCATCATCGGCGGGAAGGCCTTGAATACATCGACGGCGCGGTCGATGGGCATGGCTAGCACATCGGCGATGCTCATGTCCTTGAACTTCACTTGCAGGGTCTCGCGGTTGAAGCGCGCCCCGTGGCACACCTCGCAGGGGACATACACATCGGGGAGGAATTGCATTTCGATACGCACTTCGCCCTGCCCCTCACAGGCTTCGCAACGGCCGCCGCGCACGTTGAAGGAGAAGCGCCCGGGCTTGTAACCATGCATCTTACTCTCGGGTAGTTCAGCGAACAGGTCACGGATGTGGTTGAACAGCCCGGTGTAGGTGCCGGGGTTGGAGCGCGGAGTGCGGCCGATCGGCGATTGGTCGATATTAATGATCTTATCGAGATACTGCATGCCTTTGATCTCGTCGTGGTCGCCAGGCGCGGTATGCGCCCCATTGAGTTGGCGAGCCAGGGCCTTGTAAAGGATCTCGTTCATCAAGCTGCTTTTGCCGGAGCCGGAGACGCCGGTGATGCAGATCAATTTGCCGAGAGGGATTTCCACCGTGAGGTTCTTTAGGTTGTTCTGGCGAGCGCCGATGATGACCAGGGAGGAGCCCGTTCCAGCCCGGCGGTGTTTGGGCAGCGGGATCTGCTTGCGGCCGGAAAGATAAGCGCCGGTAATTGAATGCTTGTCCTTCAGGATCGTCTCAGGCGGGCCTTCGGCCACGATCTTGCCGCCTTTCTCTCCCGCGCCTGGCCCCAGGTCAATGATCCAATCCGCACGGCGGATAGTTTCTTCGTCGTGCTCCACCACCAGGACGGTGTTTCCAAGGTCGCGCATGCTGGTGAGCGTATTCAGCAGCCGCTCATTGTCGCGGGCATGCAAGCCGATGGACGGCTCATCCAGCACATACAGCACCCCCATCAGCCGCGAACCGATCTGTGTAGCCAGGCGGATGCGCTGGGCTTCGCCACCAGACAGTGAGCCAGCAGAGCGATTGAGCGTGAGGTAATCAAGGCCGACATCCACCATGAAACCAAGTCGTTCTCGAATCTCCTTGAATATCGGCTTGGCAATGATGCGTTCGCGGGACTTTAGCGGGGACTCTTCACCAGATAAGGATTGGATCCATTTTTGGGTGACCAGGACTGGCATCCTGGTCACCTGCAGAATATTGAGGCCTTGGATGGTCACGCCAAGTGCTTCAGGGCGCAGCCGTGCTCCTTTGCAAACCGGGCAGGGCTGGTCGTTCATGAACTCCATGATGCGCTGGCGCGAGTACTCAGAGTTGGTCTCGCGGAACCGGCGCTCGAGGTTCGGTATGATGCCTTCGAACGGGATACGGAAGGTGGACACCCGCCCGCTGGTGCGTTTGTATTGCACCTGGACTTCGTTGCCATTGGTGCCATATAAAATAATATCCAGCTGTTTCTGGTTGAGGTTGCCGATCGGAGCGTTGAGATTGATGCGGTTGGCGCGCGCCGCGCCTTCCAGGGTCGACCAGTAGTAGCCGCCCTCATCGCGCGGGCCTCCCCACTCCAGGGCGCGAATGGCTCCTTCATTAAGCGACACGCTTTTGTCAGGGATGATCAGATCGGGGTCGATCTCCAGCTTAGTTCCTATGCCCTGGCACTCAGGGCAGGCGCCGTGCGGTGTGTTAAAGGAAAAGGTGCGCGGTTCGATTTCCGGCAGCGTGCTGCCGTGCTCCGGGCAGGCCAGGTTCTCTGAAAACAGCAGGTCTCCCGGAGGTTGTGCAGAAAGATTGTGGACGATGGTGACGCCGTCCCCAAATCGAAGCGCGGTCTCGATCGAATCAGTGAGGCGTGAGCGAGAAGCCGTGCGCTCTTCTGGTTTTTCGTCCTTGCGGATCACCAGGCGGTCCACCACCGCTTCGATATTGTGCATCTTATAACGGCCCAGCTTGACCTTATCTTTGCCCAGCTCGATCACTTCCCCATTGACCCGGGCGCGCACAAAACCGGCCTTGCTTACTTCGTCCAGTACACTCTCGTGGGTTCCCTTGCGGCCGCGGATGACGGGCGCCAGGATCAGCAGCCGGCTTCCTTCGGGCAACTTTTCCACCGCTTCCACTATCTCTTGGGCAGATTGGCGGGCTACTTCGCGTCCGCACATGGGGCAATGGGGCACGCCGGCGCGGGCAAACAGCAGGCGCAGGTAATCGTATATCTCGGTGACGGTACCCACGGTCGAGCGCGGGTTATGCGAAGAGCCTTTCTGGTCAATGGAGACAGCCGGCGACAGGCCCTCGATATATTCCACATCGGGCTTATCCATCTGCCCTAGGAATTGTCGGGCGTAGGCCGAAAGGGACTCGACGTAGCGGCGCTGGCCTTCAGCGAATATAGTGTCAAAAGCCAGGGAAGATTTACCGGAACCAGACAGACCCGTGATCACCACGAACTTGTCGCGGGGGATGTCTACCGAGATATTCTTAAGATTGTGCGCCTTGGCCCCCACGACGCGAATGACCTTTTGTTCCATGCCTGTGACCTGTCTAATCGGAATGCGGCAATCATAGCACACTTGTTTTATATTTTATGGCTGGTTTCGGAGAGGACAAGATTTCAAAAAGCTCCAATATGTAAATACGGTTGGCAAAAGGGCATTCCCAGGGCAATTAATAGAGTGTGATATATTTGCCGAGTTATCTTAAAAGGAACCCATGCCCTTCAATTTTTCATTATTTGCACGCCTCACATTCCACCAATTTTTCAAATTTAGGAACGGCCCGCTCCAATTTACCCGGAGACGTCGTGCGGCCATGCTGTTGTTCTACCTGGTGATGCCGATCCACCAGTTGCTCACCTTTATCAGCTTCTATCTCGACGAGATCTTTTTCCCTTCTTACCGCCGCCAGGAGATCAAAGCGCCGGTCTTCATAATTGGCAATTTCCGCAGCGGCTCTACCTTGCTGCAGCGGTTGCTGGCGCGCGACCAACACTTTTCGAGCATGAACATCGCTGAGATCTACATCGCTCCTACCATCACACAGCGCAAATTCTGGAAGCTGCTCGGCTGGGTGGACCGTGTGGTCTTCGGTGGGCGTGGGCGCCAGTATATCCAGGGACGCGATAAGCGCTGGCTCGATAGCATCCAGATGCACAAGGTGGGCTTGTTCACCCCCGACGAGGATGAAGGGTTACTGGTCACGATTTGGTCCACTCTGTTTCTCCAATTCGTTTTCCCTGTAATGGATGAACTGCCACCATACGACCGCTTCGATGAGGAACTGCCCGCTGGGCAGCGCAGGCACATCATGGGCTTTTATCGTGCCATCATCCGCCGCCACCTGTTTGATACTGGCGGCGACAAGATCTACCTGGCCAAGAGCCCGGGCCACACTTCGCGGATCGACAGCCTGATCGAATTCTTCCCGGACGCGCGCATTATCTACCTGGCGCGCAACCCCATACGGCTGGTTCCATCCGCGCTCAACTTCTTCAAATACATCTGGGACTACATGGGTGTGCCGGATGGCGCCCGGCGTTTTCAAGGCGCCATATTCCGGCAAATGAAATACTGGTATCTGTACCCGTTGCAGCGCTTCAAAGAATTGTCTCCACAACGCTACACGGTGATCAAGTACAACGAATTCGTCGCCACGATCGAAGAGACGATTGACAGGCTGTATGCTTGGATGGGACTGCCGTTAGCGGATAGCTTCCGCAAGACCATCAGGCAGGTGGTCGAAGCCAACCATGCCTACGAGACCGACAATGTGTACACCCTCGAGGAATTGGGTTTGAGCCGCGAGTTGATCGAGCGCGAATTCGGCGAAGTCTTTGACCTGTTCCAGTTCAACCGCCAGGCGGATATCGCCTCAGTCATGCAATAAAGGAAGCTTCATGATCGACCCCATCATTTTTTCGTTAGATCTTTTAGGCATCACCCTCACCTTGCGTTGGTACGGAGTGCTGGCCATGGCCGGACTGCTGGTTGGCGCCACCATCGCCGACCGGGAGATCAAGCGGCGGAGTGGCGACTCTGAAAAGTTGTGGGATGCGCTGGTCTGGCTGGCTGTGGCCGGTGTGGTCGGCGCGCGGGTGTGGTATGTGGTGAACGACATCCTCAGCGGCAGCCCTTATTTTGTGGACCAGCCGATTCGCGCCCTGTATATCACCGAAGGTGGGCTGCACATTTATGGCGCGGTCGTCGCCGGGCTGATTACCGCCTATTTCTATTGCAAGAAAGTCGGTTTCGATTTCCGGCTTCTGCTGGATGCGGCCGCCCCCGGTATGCTGGTGGGTCAAGCCATCGGCCGCATCTCCAACTTCATTAACCAGGAGCTCTATGGCCCGCCTACGGATCTTCCTTGGGGTGTGCCAATTTCCGCTGCCCACCGCTACCAGCCCTGGCGCGATTTAGCCCAGTTTCCGGAAGAGACCACGCGTTTCCATCCCACTTTCTTTTACGAGGCTCTATGGAACCTGGTCGGCGCTGGTCTGATGCTGTGGTTAGGGCGGCGTTATCCTAGGCAGTTGAAGCCCGGAATCATTTTTGCCCTCTGGCTGATATGGGCTGGTCTGGGTCGCTGCTTCCTGGAAGTCTTCGGCTTCCGGCCTGACCAGCGCCCCATCGCCGGCTTAGGGATCAGCATTTCCGCCCTGGTGGCTGGGCTGATGGCTTTGGCAGGCTCAGTGTATCTTTTAGCCAAATATGAGATCATCAAGCTGCCCTTCGTCTCTCCCAAACCGAACACTTATAAGGTGTAGTCCACTGCAGACCCGCGACTTCGGAAGCAAAGATCTCAGGGTCAGTGAGATCGGCCACGGCCTGTGGGGTATGGGCGATTGGACCGACTCGGACGACCGGCAATCGTTGCAGGCGTTGCAACTCTCTCTGGACCTGGGTTGTAATTTCTACGACACCGCCTGGGCCTATGGAGATGGGCACAGCGAAAAATTATTAGGTCAATTGATTCGCAACAACCCCGGCGCGCAGATCATTGTAGCCACCAAGGTTCCACCCAAGGATCGCATTTGGCCGGCCGATCCCAAAGACAAGCTCGAGAACGTGTTTCCAGCCGAGCATATTATCGAATACACCAAGCGCAGCCTGGACAACCTGGGCATCGAGCGCATCGATATCCAGCAATTGCATGTATGGGACGATGGTTGGGCAGATAACCCAGCCTGGCAGGAGGCAGCCCAGCACTTGAAGGATGAGGGCTTGATTCGTTTGTTCGGTCTCAGCCTGAACCGTTGGGAGCCATGGAATGGGTTAAAAGCTATTCGAACCGGCGCAGTGGATAGTATTCAGGTGATCTATAACATCTTCGACCAGGCTCCGGAGGATGAGCTCTTCCCGCTGTGCCAGGAACTTGGTGTTGGCGTGCTGGCCCGCGTGCCGTTGGACGAAGGCAGCCTGAGCGGCAAACTGGCCTTGGACACGAAGTTCCCAGAAAGCGATTGGCGCTCGCGCTATTTTGGGTCCGAGAACCTGGCGGATACAGTTGAACGCGCCCAGGCGGTCGCGCAGTTGTTGCCCGTAGGGATGACCCTGGCAGAACTGGCCATGCGCTTTTCGATTTCGCACCCGGCAGTCAGCACCTCCATCCCGGGGATGCGCAAGCCGCAGCACGTGAGAGGAAACATTGCAGTAAGCGACGGGGTGGATTTGCCAGCTGAGTTGATCGATAAGTTGCGTGCCCATCGCTGGGATCGCAAAGTCACCCCCTGGTCAGATTAACTAATAGAGTGGTGCTGCGATGAAGGGCACGTTGTAAGGCACGCACCAGATCACTACCGATCGATAGTCTTCCAATTGAATGCCTTGCGGTAAATCATAGCGTTGATCCCCAGTTATCTGCTTTAGTGCGCCCAAGTCGACCGCTTCTGGTAACGGGCTGCCTTCCTGGTTGGGCACGGGGTCCTGCACTGCTAAATATACATGCAGGTCCGGGCCATCCTCCACTTCGAAATCCCGCAGAACAAGCACCCATTCGTTTTCGTCGGCTTTATAGATAGCCGCCTCCCCGCTGCCCGAGTGAGCGATGGGGTAGAAATCTCCCCCGGCAAGCAGTGCGGACGGACTGAAATCCAAGGAACTGGCCTGGCTGGTTGGCGTGGCTGTGTCTGTCACCACTTCAGTAGGCAGTGGGGTTTGCGTTGGCGCTTTCGGCGTGCGAGTGGGCATATACCCCAGGGTAGGGTAACCCGAAAATCTTGGCTCTCGCACGAAGATCGGCGCGATGAAATAGAACGCCGCAGCCGACCCAAGCAAGGTCACCCCTAATACGGCCATACGCACAGCGGGTCTTTTAAGCACGACAAAGTGATTATAGCGTTTGGCACCCGGTGCCGGATTAGCGGTTAGTGAATAAGGGTTTTTCGAGCAGTGAGTAGTCAAATGCGATCAATACATCATGGGTGGGCAGCATCCATCCAGACATTGGAGCCATCGGTAGTCAAACGGAGCCAACCGGTTTGACCACTATATAAAACCCGATATCCCTGCAATGCAGCTTGGGTGGCCACCGGCAGCTCTTCATCCGAGGCCACCCAGATGACCTGTGGAGCCAATCCAAAGAACCAATCCGGCGTGTTGAGCGCCGAACTTCCGCCATCCGCCAGGAGAAGCAGATCTAGTGGATGGTTTGTAAATTCTGATCCCATTTCCTTCATCAGGTCAGGGTCCAGGCCAACGGGTAGCAGTGCCCTGAAATCCTTCCACTCCAGGTAGAGCACGGCGCCATCAGACCCGCTGGCGAGGACCTCCAGTCGCCCTTCCATCCCCAGGTCGAAAGTATCTCCTGCCTGTAATTTAGTCACCGAGCTCCCGCTGGTGGCTGCCTGCTGCAATACAACGTCAACTTGCCCGCTTTCCGCGGCCCACGCCAGCGCCTTGGGCGACAGGCGCTCCAGGTTGTTAGCCAGGGCGCCGATCTGCACGCGCTGGCGGCCGGCCAGCAGTATCCAGTCCAGGCTTTCTCCAAACGGCAGCTCGCGGCGCAATTCGTCCAACAAGCGCGTCAGGCTGGGGCCGGCATTGATCAAAAGCGAACGCCCTGTGGGGGTGCGGATCAAAATGGCTTCCCCGCCTACATCCAGCAGGGCGACCTTCAGTGTGCTGTCGGGAGCCGCCAGGGCTGCGCTCCAGATCAGCAAACAGAGCGCAGCCAGGACACCTAATCCAGCCATGGGTCGAACTCGCACCTGCCCTACCTTCTCTCGCAGGGAGCGCACGCTGAGCACAGCCATTGCAGCATAGCTGGCCAACAGCAGGAAGAACGGGAAGTCAGCCAGGCTCTGCGCAGCCCAGGGCAACTCGGCAAAGAACTGCACAATACGGATGGAATAGGCAACCAAACCCCAGGAGAAGGTTGCCAGCACTTGGCCCAATGGAAATATAACCAACCCTAGCAGCAGTGATCCCCCGCCAAGCACCATAAGGGCGGGCTGTACTGGCAGGATCAGTAAATTGGCAGGCAGCGATAAAAAGGATAACCGCTGGAAATAAAAGAGGAGCAGGGGCAAGGTGGTTAGCTGCGCGGCCAGGGTCATGAAGACATAATCGTTGAGCGGTCCTCGCAGCCGCGCTGCCCAAGCCTTGGAGAAGCGCCTGGCCAACCAGGCATGCGCCCATTGGCTCAACGGTGCTGCGTAAAGGATCAAGCCCAGGGTGGCTGCGAACGAGAGCTGGAAGCCGATATCCCAGAGCAATAGTGGGTTGAATAAGGCCATCAGCGCTGCACTGAAAGCCAGCGTGTTTAGGGCCAACTGCTGTCGCCCGGCCTGCAGCGCAACCAGGGCCAGGATGCCCATGATGGCGGCGCG
>JBBDXQ010000058.1:0-5100 GCA_040902265.1 Anaerolineales bacterium | reverse complement strand
CCTGGCTTCTATTCCTATACCGCACCGCCTTCCCATCCGTTCAATTACCGCCTGCACCTGCGCGTCGAGGCTCTTGGGCATGGCCTATTGGTGGTGAACGCCTCCACCGTGCTGCACCTCAACCAAACAGCCACAGAATACGCCTATCATTTCATACATCTGACCCCGCCGGATAAAGTGGCAGAACAGATCGGGTCGCGTTATAGAGTGGGTAAAAAGCGCGCCGCCCAGGATTACGCCGATTTCGCCAAGCGCATCCAGGCGCTGATCGAAACTCCCGACCTCGACCCGGTCACTTTCCTGGATTTTGAGCGCCAGGTGCCATACACCGAGAGCATGAGCGCGCCTTATCGCCTGGATTGCGCGCTGACCTATAAGTTGCCTGCTGGCTCGCCGCGTGGCGCTGCGCCCCACAAACGCGTATCCGAAGAGCTCACCACCAACCAGTGGAAACAGGTCATCGAGAACGCGCACTCTGTCGGCATTCCACATATCGTCTTTACCGGCGGCGAGCCTACCCTGCGGCCTGATCTGGCCCAGCTACTGATGCACGCTGAGGACCTCGGCTTGGTGACCGGCCTAATCACCGATGGGCGCAAGCTGGGCAATACACGCTATTTGAAGACCCTGCTGGACGCTGGGCTGGACCACGCCATGATCGTGCTGCAGCCTAACAAGAAAGAAACCTGGGACTCGTTAGCCAGTTTTGCCTATTGGCGTAAAGTGCTCAATGACGACATTTTCATTGCTGCCCACCTTACGCTCACCAGACAGAATGCAAAAGGCGTGAATGCCCTCATCGACCGCATCGCCGAATCCGGAGTACGCGCCCTCTCGCTCAGCGCCAGCGAAGCCGCCCTCAGTGACGAGATGGAAGCCGCCCGCCAGCACGCCGCCCACCGCGACTTGCCTCTGGTCTGGGACATGCCGGTGCCCTATACCGCGCTGAACCCTGTCAGCCTGGAGCTTAAGGCGAGCAAGGGCGCACGCGGGCAGAGGGGTACCGGCGATGGCAAGGCCTGGCTCTACGTCGAACCCGATGGCGACGTACTCCCAGGCCAGGGCATCAACAAAAAGCTGGGCAATATGCTAAAAGACGACTGGAAAAAGATTTGGAAAGGCAGAGGGAAATAAGATTAATTTATCGAACAGGAACTTTAGGTCAACAAAGTGGAACTATTAAATAATATAAAAAAAATATATGCTGGCCGTAGAACTCCACAGAGCATCGTAGCCCAAACGTCGCAAGAACTGGGGAATTACTTTACGAAAAAGAAAATTTAATATTTGCTAATAAAGACATTCACCCGAAAAAGGTCGCTCGGCCTATGTCATTCATTAGTGTCGCCGTAGTGGCGTCCGTGTCGTCGCCCAGCTTTAACTTTACGTCGCTCTCATCCACTAGTCCTTCTATACTCTTGATTATCTCTTTGCTCCAATGGGCAAATGTAAGGCCTTCTGGCAGCCGCGTCGAAACGCTCTCGGACATCGGACTTTGGACATCGGACATCGGAATTCGGACTGGGTCACGCATCCACCTTGGCACATAGCTGTAATCCGGCTGGTCCAGCACCCCAGCAAAATCTTCGCCAAGCAACAGCCAGCCGAAATTGCGGTCGAACACCTTTTGGCGCTCGAAGGTTAACCTGCCGTCGCTGCGCGCTTCGCGCGGGGCGCGTTCGATGATCAAGTGGTAGTAAGCACGCGTCTCCTCCAGGCTATAGCCCGCCACACGCCCAGCCACGTAGCGCACCAGGGGCCGTACCGCCACTCCCAGATCCAGTTTGTGCACCGGTACGCTGGGACTAGCCTCGATGATCTCTAGAAAGGGTTCTTCGTATAAATGCAGCGCGGCGTGGATGGTTTGGGCAGCCTGGCGGCGAAGATCGCCGCGGGCCTGGGCGCTGAGGCCGCTGCCCTGTGTGCGAAAGCCTTCAGCTACAGTCACATGTAACGGCGTTGCCGTTTCCTGTCGCAAGAACCCTTTGCGCAGCATCTCGAAGATCACCAGGGTCAGCGTGAGGTTCAGTGGCCTGCCCAGCAGCACCGCACCTTCCGGCGGCGTCAGGCCCCGCTTGATACCGCCGCCCTCGATACGGGAGATGGCAGGTTGGTAGGGTTTGGACCATCGCTGACGACGAATCCAAATTAAAACCGCCCCGACCATAACTAATAATGATAAGAAGACAAGGAGAATTGAAATGTCTGCTATCAACTGGTTGCTGTTTATTGGATTTCTTCCAACCCGATCAATAATATGTTCCCGCTTGAGCGTACGGTGGTACGCGTCGTGCTTGGCGATGGAATGAAACCGCCCGAATCGATATAGCCTGCAGTATGCACATGTCCCACAGCATGACCGTGACCCTTCACCTGGTCTGCCGCCCCACCGGTGCCGCAGCTCCCGCTGCACCCGGAACAGCCGCCTCCACCTTCTCCTGCCACGCGCACCCCATCGCGTGCTTCACGCTCGATGCGGCAACCGCCGCCGCATAGCGGCAGGTCCGGGCAGGTCCAGCATTTTTCGGGCAGGCCGTAGCCTTTTGGATCTTCCTCGCGATAACGGAAAGAGCGGAACAGTTCACCGTCCCAGATCTGTTCCCAGGGATCGCGCAGGATATTGCCAGCGGAAACGTAATAAGACTGGCAGGGCAGCACATCACCATTCGGTTCGATGCACAGGGAATATTCCCCTGCATTGCAGCGTTTGGCGCCGATCTCCAACTCCACCGGCGACATGCGGCAATATTCAGTGGGTGTATACCAGAGGAAGCGAATGCCCAGTTCCTGGGCTTTGTCGCGCACCCGCACCAGCAAAGGCGGCATTTCCTGCTCAGTGATGGCTGCCGGGTGGGCAAAGCCCCCGCCCGAATAGATCATGCCGTTCATGGCGAAAGTGCGGATACCCAGCGAATAAATGAAATCGATGATCTCTTCGGCGTGCTCCATGTTGGCGCGCATCAGGGTGGTATTGGTGATCACATGCACGCGGCTGGCCGCCGCGTTCTCTATGCCGCGCACCGTCTGCTCGAAGGCAGTCGCCCCCATCATGGCATCATGCACTTCGGCGCGGCTGGACCCCAGGGTGACCTGCACATGGTTGAGACCGGCAGCCGCCAGCTCGTCCATGTAAGGCTTATGCGCAATGTGGCGACCGTTGGTATTAAGACCTACCACCATGCCCAGCCGGTCGGCATACTCGATCACCTTGGGCAGGTCTGGGTGCAATGTGGCTTCGCCACCCGTCAAGATCAAGTGCGGTACACCCAACCCGGCCAACCGGTCCAGCACCGCGTACCATTCCTGCAGGGGCAGTGAAGGCATCTGCAAGCGGTCATTCTCGTTGTAGCAATGCGGGCATTCGTTGTTGCAGCCGTAGGTGAGCGCCAGGTCCACTTTATATGGCGCGTTCACTTCGATGCTGAACATCGGGGACATTTCGACAGTATCAGAGAGTTGGCAGGTCGGGCAATCCGCGCTGGTGTTACGGAAGCCATCGATCATGTTGTAGATGTGGGCCAGCTCGCGGTCAATCTGCTGGCGCTCGGCGCCATTAAACCAGGCCGCCAGGCGGGCTTGTGCAACGTAACGAGGGACGCCATCCAAAGCCAACTTGGCCATCAGCGTGGCACTCTGGTTGAGATGAACCACATCAGTCACGTCCACAAAGAGCACCCCATTACCGCTGGGTTCCACGCGCAAATGGATGCGCATGCTGCGCCCATTAGGCTGTTCGATATCGTAAAAATGCAAGCCGCGACGTGGAACTTCGGGTGCTTGAAACGTGGCCAGGAGGCTCGCGGCTCCTTCTTTTACCCCTTGCCAAAGATCAGTCCTGAGGCTATGGCGAAGATCAAGACTCATGCGCACAGTATATAACGTCCCTTGCTCATCGTCCAATAGTTTTTTGGTTCTCCCGCGACTCTTATAATGAGACCCATGCGATTGCCGCTCGAACTCGCCCACCGTCGCTATGTGCAGCAGTCTGGTTGGACCGAGCCAATGCGCCGGCATCTATTTAGGCGCGCCCACCTGCACACAGCGCTGCGCGTGCTGGAGGTGGGTTGCGGAACCGGCGCTGTATTAGGCAATATCGCCGTCTCATCTGACACGCGTCTGTTTGGTTTGGACATCGATCTGGCCGCGCTGCGCTTTGCCCAACAACAATATGAAACCATAAAGCTGGCCGGGGGCGATGCGAACCGGCTGCCCTACCAGGACAGCGCCTTTGACATTGTCTTTTATCATTATGTACTACTCTGGCTGCAGGAACCCATCAGCGCCCTGCTAGAGGCTCGCCGTGTCACTCGGGCAGGGGGCGCGGTGCTGGCTTTCGCCGAACCGGACTATAGCCAGCGGGTAGATGAGCCAGCCAGCCTGGCTGAGTTGGGTAAGCTGCAAACGGAAGCCCTGCGCGCCCAGGGCGCCGATCCGGAGCTTGGGGGCAGGCTGGCAGGACTCTTCCAGGCAGCCGGTTTCACCATGGTCGAAAGTGGGCAATTGGAACCATCGATCGAACACGATAAAAATGAAGCCAGCGCCTTATTGGAATGGGAGACCCTGCGCGCTGACGTGCAAGGCCGCCTTTCAGATAAAGAATTGGATCGTCTGGCCAAAGAAGATAGACGCACTCGCCGATCAGGCGAGCGAATATTGCATGTACCCACCTACTATGCCTGGGCGGCGGTCAAACAATCTTAATGGCATTTGACCCTAAATAGGCCACACGGAGCAACCTATACTAATCTACCTCGTATATTCAATTGATAAGGAGTGCCATGTCTAGAGATAATATTTTCTGGGGACTTATTTTACTGGTGGTCGGCAGCTTATTCCTTGCCGACAACCTTGGTTACTTTACTTTTAATCTCAACCTTTTGTGGCCATTGTTCATCATTGCATTGGGTATCTATATCCTGGTTGGGCGTTCTTCCCAACAAGGTGACCTAGCTTCCCAGGCAGTTTCTGTCCCTCTAGGGAGCGCCAAAGAGGCCTCGATCCGTATGGAGCACGGTGCAGGTAGTTTTCAAATTTCGGGAAAAGCGCCTAAAGGTCAATTACTGGCAGGCGATTTTAGTGCCATGCGCCTGAGCAGACGAC
>JBBDXQ010000057.1:0-5142 GCA_040902265.1 Anaerolineales bacterium | reverse complement strand
GTTGGATGCCTCGCTGCAATGCAAACATGTGCAGGTGGAAGGCATATTTTCGCATTTCGCCAACGCCGACGCCGCCGATTTGAACTCGGCGAAATTACAGATCGAGCGTTTCCAGGAAGTATTGCGTTTCTACGAAAAGCGCAGTCTGCCAATGCCCATGCGCCATATGGCCAACTCCGGTGCTATCTTGCAATTACCAGATTCCTGGCTCGACTTGGTGCGCCCCGGCATTCTGCTGTATGGCGTCTATCCTTCACAGCAGGCGCTGCGCACGGTGGCGGTGCGGCCCGCGCTCACCTGGTCCTCCCGGGTGGTCTATTTCAAAGTCGTGAAGGCTGGCCACCCTGTCAGCTATGGGTCCACCTGGCAAAGTGACCACCCGGTGCGGGTGCTCACCATTCCCGTGGGCTACGGGGACGGCTATTTCCGTTCGATGAGCGGCAAAGCCCAGGTGCTGATCAACGGCACACGCTACCCGGTGGTGGGCGCTATCTGCATGGATCAGTTCATGGTGAATATCGAACAGGACTCGGCCTACAACGAAGACGAGATCCTTTTGATCGGCGAAGTGGGCGACGAAAAGATCACCGTGGAAGAGCTGTCTGAGTGGGCTGGCACGATCCCATACGAGATCCTTACGAACATCAATACGCGTGTGCCGCGTATATATTTGCAGGATCAGTAAGTAGTGACAATCGTGGTTCCTGCTTTTTTAGCGTCATTCTGAGCCAGCAAAGGCCGCCAAAGGCGGCCGCGCACCGTGAAGAGGCCACCCATATCCTCGAATTGCAATCCTGCCTACATGCAAACAGGCTTCTTTCCGGTATCTCGAGCTTAAGCCCTCGACCACACCAACAAAAACTTGTGCGCCTTTTCCGCGTTTATGGACTTGTAGCCAGCCGGCTGCTACATGAACGAGAAAGTGAGCGCGTAGAGCAGGGTGGCAACTAGGCAGGTCACGATCATCACTGGCAGTCCGGTGCGCAGCCATAGCTTGACTGTGATCGGATTGCGGGTGCGTTCGCTGAGTTTGACCGCGATCACGTTGGCCGTGGAACCAATCGGCGTAGCGTTGCCGCCAAACCCAGCCCCCAAGGCCAGTGCCCACCACAGCGGGGTTATGTCCACACCCTGAGCACCTAATGAGTGAATGACCGGGATCATCACAATGGTGAGGGGGATGTTATCCACGATGGCCGACAGGATGGCCGCGCCCCAGATAAGTGCCAGGCCGGAAAGAAGCAGGTTCGTTTGGGCCAGGCCGACGATAGCGCCGGCCAGCATGTTCAATAACCCAGAGGCGGTTACACCGCCTACCAATACAAATAAGGCCGCGAAAAAGACTAGGGTGCTCCACTCCACTTCTTTGAGGATCAGGTCGATATCTGGTTGCACCCACAGCAAGGCCGTGGAAGCCCCCAGCAGAGCGACCACGGCTGGAGCCAGGTGCAAGGTCATTTGCAAGAAGAAGAACAGGATGACGCCACCCATTACGATCAGGATGCGGATCAGCCCTTTCTGATCGTGGATGGCTTTCTTTTCATCCAGGTTGGCCAACGCGGCAGCATTCTTCGACTTCTTGCGAAGGTCCTGGCGAAACACAATCCGCAGGGTGACGAGAGCAGCCAACCAGGCCACCAGCACGATGGGGGCTAGCGTGACCAGGAAATCGTTAAAGGAAAAATTAGCCGCGGAACCAATAAGGATGTTGGGCGGGTCGCCCACCAGGGTGGCCACGCCGCCAGTGTTAGAAAGCAGCGCTTCCGAAATAAGGAAGGGCACCGGCGAAATTCCCAGGATCTCAGCGATCAAAATTGAGACCGGAGCGATCAGCACGATGGTGGTGACATTATCCAGGAACATGGAAAGCACCGTGGTGACGCCGCCCAGGATCAATAGCAGGGTCCACGAGTTGCCACGTGAGAGTTTGGCGGTGTAGATGGCCAGGAATTGGAAGAAACCCGTGCTCGCCAGCAATGCCACCAGGACCATCATGCCGAGCAGCAAGCCCAGCGTGGCAAAATCCACCGCTTCCAGCGCGGCCTCCTCAGAATAAAAGCCAAGGGCCATGCCCGCCACCAGCATGGCGCCAGCGCCAGCCATCGCCAGGATGGTGCGATCCACCTGGTCGCGCAAAATGGCGATGAAGGTAATGAGAAAAATACTTCCTGAGATAAGGAAGTTTAGGGTCATGGCTGGCTCAACTATTTCTTTTTCGACTTGGCCGGCTCATCCAGCCAAGATAAGAGGAAGGCTCGGCCGATATCGACCCGCGAGGCAATGCCCACCAGCATGCCTTCATCCGTGATAGGTAAGTCCTGCAGGTCGTGAGTGACCATCAGCGCCAGGGCGCGCATTAGCGATGAGTCTTTTTCGGCGCTTTCAGGCTCGTCCATCATTTCCCTGACGGATATCTTTTCTGCTTTCTTGATATCTATTTGGGAAGGGATGTCGATCGCCCCGAAATCATTCACGAAATCCACATCCTCCAGGACATTAATGAAATCGGGTAAAAAGAAACGCACGATCTTGCGCATACTAGAAAGGCCGATCAGCTTCCCGGTTTTATCCACCACGGGTAGCGTGCCTACCTTTTTTTGCGCCAGGAGGCGCGCTGCATCCAGCAAGGTGGCGTCCGGCCCTATAGACACCACGTTACTTTTCATCCAAGTTCCAATTGTGCGGCTCATGTCCGGCTCCCTTCGCTAGGCGCACAGCGATTATATGACCAAAGAGCCAATGTTAGAATTCGCGGATGGTCAAAAGTGAGGCACAAGCCTCAGTCTTGTTCAACCTCAGAGCGCGCTGGGCGCTCTTTTTGCTTTTTGGCCTGATTGCCATTGTGGCGGTTTGGCGGTTGTTTAGCCCTGGCTGGCCGAGCCCGGCTGGGGTTGCCTGGGCTGCCCTGGCCGCGGCAGTCTTTGTGGCCCAGATTGGCATCCTGTGGTCTGATCTGTCCATGAATGTTTCCATACCGGACGCCCGATTGCTGCCGCGGTTTGGCCCGGGCACCTGGTTATCTCTTCTGCGCATCCTGGCCCTTTCCATGCTTGTAGGTTTCCTTTGGCTCCCGCAGCCAGCAGGCAGCCTGGCTTGGCTGCCCTTCGCGCTCTATCTGTTTTACTGCCTGGCCGATCTGGCAGATGGGTATGCCGCGCGGGTCTCTGGGGTGGTCACGCGTCTGGGAGAGAAGCTGGACCTGGAATTGGATGGCCGCGGTCTATTGGCTGCCACATTGTTAGCGTTCCATTATGGAACTGTGGGTTGGTGGTTCCTATCGGTCGGCCTGGCGCGCTATGTGTTCGTATGTGCGAGCTGGGTGCATAAACGGGCAGGAGGCAAGTTTAGTCTTGGTGCGAATAGCTTGCGGCGGCCGCTGGCCGGGGCGCAAATGGGTTTCGGTGTGGCTTTCCTCGCGCCGCGCCTGCCGGTAGAGATGACTGTCTTCGTTTCGACGCTGTGCATGCTGCCCTTCCTGGGAAACTTCCTGGTGGACTGGCTAGCGGGTGCGGGGTGGTTGCGGAGAGGCAGCCTGGCGCAGCGCGGCCAGACGTGGCAGACATCATTTAACTGGGTCTTGCTCGCCTTGCGCGTGGTACTGCTCACCCTGCTGCTATTGCGCGTTTCCAGCTCGGCATTGGATATTCATGTGGCGCTTGACCTCTTTTTGGGAGCGGTACTGGCTCTGGGCCTGGCAGGACGTTTTGCCGCGTTTGGCTTGCTGCTTGCAGTTGGATTCAGGTTGCAAGGGCAGGCTGTGCAAGCCGTGGATTTCGCCATCCTATTCTTTGCCATGTGGCTGCTTTACCTGGGGACGGGAAAATATTCACTGCGCTTAATGAAAGAGGGTTGGATCTTTCGCCGCTGGGGAGCAAGGCCTCACACATGAGCCGGCGCGTTCAACTGCTCCTGTTGTGGAGTGCGCTGCTGTTGATCGGCGCGGTCTTACTAACCTGGAGCTTGCAGAGTGTGCCGTTTGCGGACCTGGGGCGCGTGCTTTCTGAGTTGCAGGCATGGCAAATTGCTCTTCTAATTCTTGTGAATGTTGCTCTCGTGTTCTTATTTCCCCTGCGATGGAGCCAGATCTTGCGCGCCCAGAGCTTCAAGATCAGCTACCTGCAGTTAACCCGCTACCGGCTGCTGGCCTTTGCGATCAGCTACTTCACGCCTGGTCAGCACTTCGGGGGCGAGCCCATGCAGGTGCTGTCCCTGCGCAACCGCCACGGCATTTCCGGCAGCGCCGCGTTGGCCTCTGTGACGCTGGATAAGGTGATCGAATTGTTTGCTAATTTCGCGGTGCTGGCGCTCGGGCTCGCACTGGTCCTGTCATCCGGTATGTTGGCAGCCCTGCCCCTGGCGCAAGCCCTGCCGTTATCGCTTGGGCTGTTGCTGGTCCCCGCGCTGTACCTGGGTATGCTGAGAGGGGGCTGGCTGCCTTTCGGAGCGCTGACCAAGCGGCTGGTCGGCCGACTGGCTGATGGGTTGCGCAACGCGGAGCGCCAGCTAGGTAAGCTGTCCCGCCAGCAACCACGGCTGCTATGGCAGGGCCTGCTGATCGCCGCCTTGGTGTGGGTGGTGCAGATTTTTGAGATCTGGCTCACACTGGTCTTTTTGGGATTAAACCTGACTGCCATGGAACTTAGCTTGATCATTGTGGCTGGGCGCTTGGCTCTGTTCGCTCCTACACCAGGGGCGCTGGGCGCTCTGGAAGCTAGCCAGATCCTGGCGATGCATGGTCTGGGCTACGACCCGGCTTATGGCTTGAGCCTGGGCTTGCTCATCCGCGCCCGGGATATTATTTTCGGGTTAACGGGATTGTTACTGGGAACCCTAAAGCGAAGCTAACTTGCAAGATAGCTTCGCTATGGTAGGATTTGGCATGGATGCAATTGGTAGTCCGCAATCAAAAAATGGTGTGCAACACCTGGTTGCGACGCGCTTACCCACCCGGTTTGGGGAATTTGAGATCCACCTCTATTACAACAGCCTGGACAGTAAGGAATACCTCGCTTTGGTAATGGGCGCTCTGAGTGGCGGGGAACCTGTGTTGGTGCGGGTACATTCGGAATGCCTGACCGGCGAAGTGTTCGGCTCCACGCGTTGCGATTGCGGCGAGCAACTGGCGCGCGGCCTGCAACTGAT
>JBBDXQ010000056.1:2166-5350 GCA_040902265.1 Anaerolineales bacterium | reverse complement strand
CTCTTCCGGTGTCTGGTTAGGCACCAGGCGGAAGTCGACTTTGGCCGATGCCTTGGCGGGAAGCACAGTCTTGCTGCCAACGCCCTGGTAGCCTGAGGTCAAGCCGCATATGGTGCAGGTGGGCTCGAGCGTCTCCTGCAGGAACAGATCAGGATTGCCCTTGGTGCCGCGCAGGAATTCCTTGACGCCGTAGCGTTGCTGGTAGTCGTCGCCATCGTAAGGCAGGCTGGCGGCCAAGTCACGATCACGTTGGCTGGGCGGCAGCACATTGTCGTAATGATGGGGGATGCGGATGTGTTCGCCTGGGCCTTTGAGGGTGGAGAGCGCCCAAACTAGGCGCCAGGCTGCATTGGGGAAGATGGACCCGCCCAGACCCGAATGTACATCACGGGTCAGGCATTCAAGATCCAGTTGAACGTAGCAAATGCCGCGCATACCCAGCGCTTGCTGGGGTATATCGCGATGGTCTACATAGCCAAATTCCCAGATGCATGCGTCCGCCGCTAACTTCTCAGCATGCTTCTCCACAAATGGCGGCGTATGCACACTGCCGATCTCTTCCTCGCCCTCGATGATGAACTTGATATTGCAAGGCAGGTCGCCTTCGGCCAAAAGGGCATCCAAGGCGAACAAGCGGCTGACGAAATGCCCCTTGTCGTCGCTGACCCCGCGGGCGTACATAACCCCATTGCGCCGGCTAGCCTCGAAGGGGGGGCTGTCCCACAGCTCGAGCGGCTCAGGCGGTTGCACATCGTAATGATTGTAGAAAAGCAGTGTTTTGTCTCTGGCGCCTTTGCGCTCGGCGAATACGATCGGTGCGCCACCAGAGGGCATGATCTCTGCTTTGAAGCCGCGCTGGGTCAGCATACTGGCCACCAACTGGGCGCATTCATCAAGGCCGAGGTTTTGGGCTGCGATGCTGGGGATGGCGCACAACCTAGCGAGTTCGTCCAGGCTCTTATCAAGGTTTTTCTCCAAGTAATGGTCAACAGCTGCGTAATCTGTCATGTTTCCTCACTTTGGTTTCGCGACACTTTTTTAAAATCTCACTGATTTCCACTTCTCTGCCTGTAGCTAAAACGCTGATGAACACAGTGTTTTAGCTCAGGTTATACGCAATATTTTGCTAAACAACCCTGCTCCAACCATGGCAATGCCAATCATGCGCAACACCTTGCCAAGCCAACAGGAAACTAGGAAGCGCCAGACCGGCATACGCGCCGCGCCAGCCGCAATGCCCGCCAAGTCAAAAATGGGGTTGGGCACCAGAGCCAGCACAAAGATTGTAATACTGCCAAAGCGTTGCATCCAGGCGGCCAAGCGCTGGTAGATTGGTTTGTCCTCGATGATGGCCTGGCCGCTAAAGCCGGCCAGGTAGCCGGATAGTTCTCCCAAGGCAGCGCCGCTGCCAGCCGCCAACCCCAGCCACAGCGGCGAAAGATGGGCACCTAGGGCAAACACCACCAGGATGGCTGGCGCGGGCACAATGATGGTGGCGTTGGCTGCCAGCGAAAGCAGGAAAATGCCCGGATAGCCATAACCTTGCAGCGCTTCGATTTGGTCCTGCGGGATGAGCAGGATGGCCAGGCTGAGGCCGACAACCAGCACTAAAGCCAGTATCCGCCAGGGCATCCAGTGGCCCAAGCGCGGCATGCCCGGTTAACTTTCCTGGATGGTGACGGACACCAGTTTCGCTGCTGGCGCGCTCTTCTGCTGCGGATCGCGGGCGGGGATGGCCATCAGCACATCCTCGCCTTCCACCAGATGGCCGAAGACAGCATGCTTATTATCGAGATGTGGGGTGGGGCGATGCGTGATAAAAAATTGCGAGCCATTGGTATGCGGCCCTGCGTTGGCCATGGAGAGCACGCCGCGTGCATCATGACGCAGGTCGGGGTGAAATTCATCCTCGAACTTATAGCCTGGCCCGCCCATGCCGGTGCCTGTGGGATCTCCTCCCTGAGCCATGAAATCATCGATGACTCGATGGAAAACGGTGCCATCGTAATAGCCTTGACGCGCCAGGAAAACGAAGTTGTTCACCGTGCTAGGCACTTTGTCTGCATGCAATTGGAAGATCATCTCTCCCTGATCGGTGTTGAAGGTGGCCTTATACTCTTTGCTCGAATCGATCTCCATGGCGGGAAGCTGCTTCCATTGTTTACTCATTCTGTCTTCCTTTCGGGGTTGAGTTTGAATTCGCGCAGCTTAGCTTCGATGCGCGCCATGAACACGTCCATAGCCACCTGGTTATAGCCCCCTTCGGGGATGATCAAGTCGGCGTAGCGCTTGGAGGGCTCGACGAATTCCAGGTGCATAGGCCGCACGGTGGCCTGGTATTGCTGGATGACCGATTCGGTGGTGCGGCCGCGTTCCTCGAGGTCGCGCTGCAAGCGGCGGATGAAGCGCAAGTCGGCGTCGGTATCTACGAAGAGCTTTAGGTCACACAATTCACGCATGCGTGGGTCGGTGAAAAGCAGAATGCCTTCCACCAGGATGATCGGGCGTGGTTCCACGTGCTGCGACTCGGTTCTACGGGTATGCTTGGTGAAATCGTAGCTGGGGACTTCGACCGCCTGGCCAGCGCGCAAGCTGCGCACGTGCGTCACCATCAGGTCAGTTTCAAGTGAATTAGGGTGGTCGAAATTGGTGGTGGCGCGCTGGGCTGGCGGCAATGCGCTGAGGTCCTTGTAGTATGAGTCGTGCTGGATATACGCCACTAATTCGGGGTCGGCGCGCTGCAGGATGGTTTGCGAGACAGTGGTCTTGCCGGAGCCACTGCCGCCAGCAATTCCGATCACGAGGGGAGTTGGTGCGGCGGGGGACATGCGGAGATTATAAAGTGGAAAGAGTATGAAGAATGGAGAATGGGCACCCTACTGATTATAATGACGCGATTGTGGCCTCCTCATACGATCGCGACATCTATAGCCGTTATTTCGGGAGATTGCTCAACGAAGCCCTCCGCCAAGGCGGGGGCGACTCCCAGGCGGCATTGAATTGGTTAGAAAAGCGATACAGGCTGGTCCTGGCTCTGTTTTTCAGCCGTCACCGAAGCGAAATGAGCGACGCGTATATGGACGTACGCGAACACATCCTGAATAGGATTAAGGAACAAGGGAAAAGTGGGGATGCGGAAACTGTGGATAAAGAGGCTGGAGGCAAAAGAAACTAGAGATTGGAG
>JBBDXQ010000056.1:0-2156 GCA_040902265.1 Anaerolineales bacterium | reverse complement strand
GAGCCACCGGTGGGACTCGAACCCACGACCCGTCGCTTACGAAGCGACTGCTCTACCAACTGAGCTACGGTGGCCTACCCATGCCTCGCTTGGGTTTGGCGTTGTAAAAAAACGCAACGCCGAGTGGTTCCATCGAATTTTAGATTATACCTGTGGAGAACCTTATCCCAATCATCATAATGTCACCGTCGGAAAAATTATGCGCATAGCTATGCTTTCGTATCACACCAGCCCGCTGGCTGCGCTGGGTGGAAAACACAGCGGCGGGATGAATGTATATGTTCGCGAGCTGAGTGCGCATCTGGCCCAACTGGGCCACCAGGTGGATATCTTCACGCGCGGCGCACGATTCGGTGAGCAAGTTTTGCCGGCGGGGGCGCGGCTGCTTTACATTCCAGCTGGCCCGCAGGGCGACGTCGAGAAAAACCTTTTGTCAGAATATATTCCCGAATTCATCGCCGGCGTGCTGGAATATGCTGGCATCCAGAAGCTCAAATACGAACTCATTTACGCTCATTATTGGATGTCCGGCCTGGCTGGGGTGCAGCTCAAAGCAGCCTGGCAGGCGCCTATGGTGCTGATGTTTCACACATTGGGGTTGGTAAAGAACCGCATCACGGTCTTAGGCGCCCGCGAAAGTGACGAGCGCATCCGCGGTGAGCGCCGCGCCTTGGCGGCTGCCGACCTGGTAGTGGCGGCTACGCCAGCCGAGCAGGCTGACTTGCAATGGTTGTATGAAGTCGGCAGCCGGCGCATTTGCGTGATCCCACCAGGCGTGGATTTGGAGCATTTTCAACCATTAGACAAAGCTGCAGCCCGGGTTTCTCTGGGTTTCCCTACCGATGAGTTGCTTATCTTGTTTGTTGGACGCATCGAAGCGTTGAAGGGTATCGATACCCTTATTCGGGCAGCGCATCTGTTGGTCAGGGACCAGTTGCTGTCTGGCAAACAGTTCCGCGTTCAGATAATCGGTGGCGATGTGGATGAGAACCTAGAAACTATGGGCAGCGAACTCTCCCGATTACGCAATTTGGGGCGCGAGTTAGGCGTGCAGGACCAAGTAACATTTCTTGGCAGCCGTCGTCAGGCGGACCTTCCTACATACTATTCAGCTGCGGATTTGGTGGTAATGCCATCCTACTCCGAATCCTTCGGAATGGTGGCGTTGGAGGCCATGGCCTGCGGCCGGCCTGTTATCGCTTCACGCGTTGGCGGGTTGGCTTACCTCGTCCGGGACGAGGTAACCGGCTTCCACGTTCAGGAAGGCGAACCAGCCGAGTTGGCGGGCAGGTTAGCCCAACTGCTTAGGGACGAGCACCAACTGGAGAAGATGGGAGCAGCAGCCCACAAAGAGGCGCAAGCCTACTCTTGGGAGCGTGCGGCGAGAGAAATTGAGCATGTATTTCGCCGCTTGTTGAGTTCTTGATTGAAGAGTGAAGTATAACTGGGTGATTGGAGCAACATGCCGCTTGAACAGCTTGGCCTAATTGCCGAAATATTTGCTTCCATTGCCACGGTAGCCGCATTCCTGGTGGTTGCTCATGAGATCCGAAAATCTAGGCAAAGCGAGAATCGCTCGCAAGTCCTCGAAACCAAGAAAATGTTTCAGGAGCTTTTTAGTTATCGAAAGATTGCTTCTGCAATGACCTGGAAGAGCTTCAATCATTTTAACAAAAAGTATCCACCAACCAGTGAAGAATTTTGGGCTTCGCAAATCGTATTGGAATTCTTTGATACGATAGGAGATTCTATTAGGAGCGGGGAATTGGAAAAACTTCCTATGCTAAGGCTGTGGGGAACAAAAGCCACTTTTTACTGGTGGAAATTTGGGGACATTATCTCAGCTCGAAATAAGGAACAAAACATCGAGACCTTCGCTGAACTCAAATGGTTGGCAGAAGTAACCACGTAGGTTTTTCCCGATTTGAAGCCACACATACCCTTTCAGGGAAACATCTCATTGGGTAAATCGAAGAGAAAAAAATAGCGCGAGGATTCGAAACGCAAAAGCAAAAACTCTGTCACCCTTGGGTGGCAGAGTTTTTTAGCTCACGGATGATCGTAAATGCCAATAAAAATAGCCACCTCGGTGGCCTTTGGAGTGGGCGCGGGGGGACTCGAACCCTCGACCTCACGGATGTGAACCGTGCGCTCTA
>JBBDXQ010000055.1:0-5351 GCA_040902265.1 Anaerolineales bacterium | reverse complement strand
CGTTGTAGCATACCCCCATTTTACCCCCACTCCCTACACTAAAGGGATACTCGCCTTAACCATATGCTGGTGGCTGTCAGCCCCGCAGTTGTGCTCTTTTTACTATTCATCGATGGACGACGCGCGAGCTCATCTTCACTGGCCCGCCTAGGCCTGGTGCTGCTTGGGCTCTTCCTACTCATCGCGCCTACCGGTTCGTTAAGCATGATCGGTATTTTCCTTGGCTTGGGGATGACCCTGACCTATGGCGCGTTCCTATTCTTCGTGGAAAAATACCTGGCCGAAGTACCCTCAGTCACCATAACCATTTACGTGGACACCTTCGTCGCCATTTTCTTGGGGATGTTTTACCTGGTCCAATACCAGGCTTGGGTTCCCATCCCGATTAACGGTTGGGGCATTGTGGTCTTCACTGGTTTATTCTCTACCGCCTTGGCTCATTTCTTCTTTGTCTCTTCGGTCAAAACCATTGGCAGCGGTGAAACCGCCCTTATCAACCCCTTTGAAACGGTCTTTACGGTGACCTGGGCGCTCTTATTCCTGGGTGAAAGCCTCACCGGCACACAATGGCTGGGTGGCAGCCTGATCCTGATTAGCGCCTTCCTCATCGGTCGCCAGCTCGCCGTCACCCCAGCTCCGGCTTAACCCAATTGTCAACCACCCAAAACCCGTTTACGATACTAATTGACTAAGCTCCAACACGGGTCCATCTTCGCAGGCCAGCCGCACACCGCTGCGCGTGGTCAGGCTGCATACCCCACACTGTGCCATTCCTCCACAAGGCATGGGCGAAAAGACCAACGCTTGCCCCGATATCGCTCTTGGGATCCGGCTGAGCAGTCCGCTCAGCGTGTCCAGTTCTTCGAGCGGCGCATCCACTGCCACGAAATCCGCCCAGCGCAACGCCTCTACCAAAAAATCCAGGCTGCGCACTTCCACTGCGAGGGGCAGTTCCCGTACTTGTGCATCGCAGCACAGCACCACTTCGGCTCGTTGCTGCAGAGCAGGCTGTACCAAGGGAAGCAGCCTGCCGGGGCTGCTACCCAATGCTGCCAGCGCCACGCGCTGGCTGCGCCGTGGTAGTTCGAACCCACGGCCCAGGGGGCCGTGCAGCAGCAGCTCTGTCCCGGGCTGCCAGCTCTCCGGCAGCTCGGCCAGACAGGAAAAACTGATCTCGGTACCCGGTCTGCGTTCAGGCGGGGTAGTCGCGAACAATGATATGGGCACAACCGCCAACTCGTCGTGCGGAGTCCAGGCTTGTATGAACTGGCCTGCTTTAGGCGCGGCCTGCAGCGGCATGTCGATTCGCACGCTTGCGTTCTGATAAGCTTCTAATAAGAGCTCAGCCACACGTCCTTTATAATGTCCCACGAGGACATGCTAACATGCCCCGCGGCTCGTGATCTTCACTCCGCAATAATGAATCGCTGTACTTAAGGAGATGTTATGGCACTTGTAAGTATTATTGGAGTATTGGCTCTGGTCGCCTGGCTGGCGGTGTTTGGGGTGGTTGCCCTGGCAGTAACTAGAGCCGCAAGCCGCAGACCGATTGGCAGCGCCTGGCTGGTTGTTTTGGCTACCTTGGCAGTAGCCATCGTGATCAACATCGTTGCTGCTGGCCTGGTCTTTGTCGAACCTAATGAACGTGGTGTGGTTATCACGGTCGGCGCTGGCGGCATCCGTCAGGAAGCGCTGCAGCCCGGTCTCCACTGGGTATTGCCTTTCGCTGAGTCCGTCATTCCCTATACCATTGCGCGCGAGACCTACACCATGTCTATCGCGGCAGAAGAAGGCGACCGGGCTGGTGATGATTCGGTTGAAGCCCGCACCTCGGATGGCCAGATCGTCCTGGTTGACGCCTCTGTGATCTTTTCCGTGGATCCTAGTCAAGTGGTAAGCGTTCATATTCGCTGGCAGGATCGTTACGTAGATGGTGTCGTGCGTGCTATTTCGCGCGGAGTCATCCGCGACACAGTCTCCCAGTATGGGATCGAGCAGGTCTACAGCACCCATCGTGAGGAAATGACCGACACCATCAAGCGGGAGCTTACCCGTCGCTTTGAAGAGAACGGGTTGTTCCTGGTGGACTTCGTGTTGCGGAATATCTCTTTTTCGCAGGAATATTCCGACTCAGTGGAACAGAAGCAGATCGCCGAGCAGTTAGCCCAACAAGCTGCCTTTATTGTTGAGCAGCGGCGCCAGGAAGCCGAACAGGCTCGCCAGGTAGCTCAAGGCATAGCAGATGCGGTAGTGATCAAAGCGCAGGGTGATGCTGAAGCGCGTTTGATCGAGGCTGATGCCGAAGCCCAAGCTATCGAGTTGCTGGCCGCTGCCCTGGCGCTGAACCCGGATGTACTCACTTTGGAATACATTCAGAAGCTGGCGCCAAACATACAGGTGATGTTGGTGCCCACCGATAATCCATTTCTGTTGCCTCTCCCAAGTCTCGGTGGTGGCGGGACGATAGGACCCTAGTTCCATCTCACCGTACCCTAGTACGCCTAAAGGGGCGACACATGCGTCGCCCCTTTTTAATTCTCCAAATACCTGGCGCAGCATGCAGCGCCAGGTATATACTCTGTGTCCCGTGTCATTTTGATAAAGTAAGCTAGAAGCAGGCTGTCGTGATCAACCCAGAAAAAACCCTATCGTATATTTTCACTATCATCCTGACTGGTACAACAGTTTTTATCTCTGATTAAATTTCTCCAACTCCCAACTCCCAACTCCCGCCCCCTTCAGGTCTCCAATCCCCTCCACCCGTGTGAGATAATCGCGCCTATGTCCGCAATCGTCCATAATTCAACAAAGCCCATCCGCCTCACCAGCCTGGCCGAGTGTGCCGGCTGCGCTGCAAAGCTGAAAGCTGAGACCCTAATCGAGTTGCTCGCACCTCTCCAAAGCATTTTCAACCCGCTGGACACGCCCGACCTGCTGGTTGGCCTGGGTCAGCCTGACGACGCGGCCGTCTGGCGTCTGGACGAAGACCGAGCTTTAGTGATCACCACCGATTTCTTCACCCCTGTGGTGGATGATCCCTACGACTTCGGTGCAATAGCCGCGGCCAACGCCATCTCCGATATTTACGCTATGGGCGGCAAACCCTTCCTGGCTCTCAATATCGCCACGCTCCCCAACGACCTGCCGCCTGAGATCGGTGCGACGATTCTGCGAGGCGGGGCAGAAAAAGCAAAGGAAGCGGGCGTAGTTGTAGCCGGCGGGCACACCATCCAGGATAAAGAGCCTAAATATGGCCTGGTGGTGATTGGTTTCGTGGACCCGCGCAAGGCCATCAGCAAGCAGGGTGCTCGCCCCGGCGACCAGCTTTTTCTCACAAAGCCGCTGGGTTTTGGGGTCACCAACACGGCGGTAAAACGCGAGCTGGCCAGCCCGGATGAAGAGGCTGAAGTAGTGATCTGGATGAAGCGCCTTAACAAGATCGCATCGGAACTCGCCCAGGAATTTGAACTGCGCGGCGGAACGGATGTGACCGGCTTCGGGTTGCTCGGCCATGCGTGGGAGATGTCCAAAGGCGCTGGCATCCAGCTGCGCATCCATTTCGACGATATTCCTTTCACCTCAGCATCCCGAAAGTTCGGCGCAGCCGGAGCCTTTCCCGGCGGCTCGCTTGACAATCAGTCGTTTTATTCCCCGCATGTGCGTTTTGCTGGTATGTTCGAAGAATGGGAGCAGACGTTGCTCTTCGATGCGCAGACCAGCGGCGGCTTGCTGCTAGCTGTGCCCGCAAACAAGGCAACCGCTTTCGCTGCCCGGGCAGCTGAGCTAAAGCTGGCGGTCTGGCAAGTCGGTGAAGTGCTGGATGGAGAGGGTATTGAAGTGGTCAGGCGGGGTGATGTTAGGGTCTTGTCAAGTTAATCCATTTGCCTACCCGGAATTACCAAGCGAAACCCAATTGCTTTGGCGATTGAAGATAAATTGACGGAAATCTGCTTTAACTATATAATGCACTTACAACTGAATACTAATCTTCGGGGCAGGGTGACTACGCTGCGATTAACCTCGCACTTTTTCGAGTTTCGCTGGTCTTGCGTAGAATTCCCGATCGGTGGTATAGCCCACGAGTCCAAGAAGAGTTTTGCCTGAAAGGTAAAACAATCTCAGGGACATGATCCGGTGAGACTCCGGGGCCGACGGTATAGTCCGGATTGAAAGAAGATTGCGAACGGTTTACCGTTCGCGGGTTGGCCGCCTCCACAAGGCGGTTGACCACTGCATTACGCGCGCCCCGAAAAGTGCGGATAGTTGAATCCGCGTTGCTTTTCGGGGATTTGTTAAAAGCGCGTAATATGCCCCGATTCGTAGTTAATGAATCTGGGGCATTTTTTGTTTCCCTCTCAAGCTAGTGGTGTATTAACAAATGGCTAAGAAGAAAAACAGGAACACCTCAATTAGCGCTCAACCAAAGATGAGCATTAACCTGGCCTGGGCGCTCCTGCCACTTTCGCTCGCCGTGGGCATACTGCTTTGGGCAGCTCTGGCCAGCGCCAGCGGCTTGCCAGCCTTCATACTGCCCGGCCCTGGTCTAGTATGGGCGCGTTTCTTGCGCGCCTTCGCGGATGGCAGCCTTGTTCACCATGTCTGGGTGACCCTGCAAGAGGTGCTATGGGGGCTGTTAATTGGTGTAATGGCCGCTAGCGCGCTAGGCTACCTGTTGGCCAAATCCCGCCGGCTGGAACGCGCCTTAGCGCCCTACATTGTGGCCAGCCAATCGGTGCCCGTGGTGGCCATTGCCCCGCTGCTGGTGATCTGGTTTGGGCCTGGTCTGTTCTCCAAGGTGCTGATCTGTGCCCTGATTGTATTTTTCCCGGTACTGATCAATACCGTGGTCGGCTTACACAGCGTGCCTGAGGACCTGCGCGACCTGATGCGCTCGTTGCGCGCCAGCCGCTGGCAAACCTTCCGCTTGCTGGAGCTGCCTGCGTCCATGCCGGTATTTCTCGGAGGCCTGCGCATTGGGGCTACCTTGTCGGTGATTGGGGCGGTAGTGGGTGAATTCGTGGGCGCTGACCGCGGCCTTGGCTTCCTCATCACCGTAGGCCGCGGCGAATACGATACTGCCCTTGTATTTGTCGCGGTCTTCACTCTTATAGCCTTGGCCTTGATCTTGTATGGCCTTGTGGTTTGGCTGGAACGGCGCGTGTTGTGGTGGAGGCAAGGTAGTAATTAGCAACTAGTGATTAGGAGAATGATGACAAAGCGATTCGCAGTAACTATGTGCAGCCTGCTTGTTTTACTATCCGCCTGCCAACCTGCGCCTGAGATTGGGGATGATATCCAGCAAATCCGTTTGCCGATGGGCTACATTCCCAGCATCCAGTATGCGCCACTCT
>JBBDXQ010000054.1:0-5400 GCA_040902265.1 Anaerolineales bacterium | reverse complement strand
CGCCGCTCGGGCAGCTGGTTGCCGGCCTCATCCAAGATGCGCAACTCCACCGACTCGATGCCGGGGCCGCAGCTCACGAAGAGCTTGCCCTCGGTAGCCGGGATGGCTTCGCCGCGTTCCTGCACCGCGCCGATCTCGATGGTGTCAATACGCGGCGGGGTCCCCAATGCCGTTTGGGTGACCGCAAAGGTATTCTCCGCCATGGCATAGCTCACCGCCAGTGCCTTGGCCGAGAACCCGTAAGGCGCCAGCTTCTCCAGGAAGAGCTCGTGGCTCTCGGCGTAGACCGGTTCGGAGCAGTTGATCGCCGCCCTCCAGGAGGAGAGGTCGAGGCCTTCTTTGGGCCGCAGGGTACGGGCGATCAGGTTGTATGCGAAGTTGGGCAGCCAGCACACTGTGCCACGGTATTGCTGGATGGCATCCAGCAGCAGGCCGGGCTGCCTGACCCAATCGAATGGGGACATGAGCACCAGGTGGCTACCGGAAACGATCGGCATCACGAAGCCGGCGATCAACCCCATGTCGTGATACAGGGGCAGCCAGCTGACGATCACATCTGTGTCTGGAGCCAATTGGATGGCGCGACCGTAAGCCTCGATATGGCGCGAGACCGCCCGGTGAGAAAGAGCCACGCCTTTTTGCAGCCCGGTGCTGCCGCTGCTGTGCTGCAGTAGGGCAATGCTGTCCGCAGAGCCGCCCCAGGGTTCAAGCCCTCCTTGCGACCGCTGACTTGCAGCCATTGGCGGGTTATTGAAAAAATCTTCAGTGGACAGGCACTTGGTCTGAGAATCCTTGATCAATTCTGAAAGCGGCGCAAAGTTCTCGGCATAGGTCACCACCGCCTTGGCTGCGGAGTGTTCGACCAGCAATTTGACGCGCTGCCGGTAAAGGTCGGGGTCGAGTTTCTCGGTGAGAAAGGGAAAGATGGATGGGACCGCCCCCAGCAGGGCTGCTCCCCAAAAGGTATAGATCAGTTCAAGCGAATGTTGCAGCACAAGGATGACCAGGTCGCCGGGGCCGATGCCCGCAGAAGCCAAGGCGGCGGCAGCTGCCTGCGAGCGTTCCAGTAAGTGGGCAGAGCTGATCGATCGGGTGGAGGTTTTTTCTATAAATGTGATCGCCGTGCGATCTGGCTGGATCTTGGCGTTGCTGATCAGCGAAGAAACCAAGGTTTTGTCGCTGACCGTTTGGCTGGTAGGCATCGGTTGATATTTTAGCAGAGGAGGTTATCCACGGTTATTTTGGGGCTCGTACGCGCACAATAAAAAAAAGGCCAAGTTGGGCTTGGCCTTTTGTTAGTTCAGCAATGTTCTAGTGGGAGTTGGCGCTCATCAGCATTGGTGTGCCGCTGCGCTTCTTCACCGGGATGGGGAACAGTTTCTCGAATTCATCGCGGCTCAACGTCTCCACTTCGATCAATTTCTTGGCGACCTTGTGCAGGTGCGCCTTGTACTTGGTCAGGACCTTGCGTGCCCGGGTCAGCGCTTCGGTCACCAGCTTGTAAACTTCGGCGTCGATCTGTTCGGCCACCGCTTCCGAATAATCACGCTGCTCCGAGATCTCGCGGCCGAGGAAGACCAATTCCTCTTTTTGGCCGTAAACCCGCGGCCCCAACTCGGTGCTCATACCCAGACGGGTGACCATCTCGCGGGCCAGTTTGGTCACATGCTCCAAATCGCCTTGCGCTCCTGAGGTGATGTCGTCGAAGATCAGCTCTTCGGCAGCGCGGCCACCCAGCGAGAACGCCAACCTATCCAGCAGCTTTGCGCGGCTGACCAGGGTGTAGTCATCCTCGGGCAGGGCCAGCACGAAGCCTCCCGCGCGGCCGCGGGGCACGATGGTCACTTTGTGCACAGGGTCACAGTTAGCCAGCGCATGCGCCACCACCGCGTGCCCGGCCTCGTGATAAGCCACCACGCGTTTCTCGTCAGGGGTGATGATGCGTGTCTTGCGCTCAGGGCCAAGCAGCACACGTTCAATCGACTCCTGGAACTCGGACATGCTCAGAGTCTTCTTATTGCGACGGGCAGCCAGGAGAGCGGCTTCGTTTACCAGGTTTTCCAGGTCGGCGCCTACCAGGCCGGGGGTGCCGCGTGCCAGGATGGCCAGGTTCACATCCTTGCCCAGCGGTTTGCCGCGCACATGCACTTGCAAAATGGCTTCGCGCCCTTTTACGTCTGGGGCGTCCAGGATGACCCGGCGGTCAAAGCGGCCGGGGCGCAGCAAGGCTGGATCCAGGATGTCGGGGCGGTTGGTGGCTGCGATCATGATGATGTTGGTGTCGGTATCGAAGCCGTCCATCTCGACCAGCATCTGGTTCAGGGTCTGCTCACGCTCATCGTGGCTGCCACCCAATCCGGCCCCGCGTTGGCGGCCGACCGCATCGATCTCGTCCACGAAAACGATGCAGGGGGAGTGGCGCTTGGCTTGCTCGAACAGGTCGCGCACCCGGCTGGCGCCGACGCCCACGAACATTTCCACGAATTCAGAACCGGAAATCGAAAAGAATGGCACGCCGGCTTCTCCGGAAGTAGCCTTGGCCAGCAAAGTCTTTCCAGTGCCTGGTGCGCCGACCAGCAGCACACCTTTGGGGATGCGCGCGCCTAGCGAGATGAACTTGTCCGGCTCTTTGAGGAATTCTACGATCTCTTGCAGGTCTATCTTGGCTTCATCTACGCCAGCCACATCGCTAAAAGTAACCGTGGGATTCTCACCGGAAAACAAGCGCGCCTTGGATTTGCCAAAGGACATGGCGGCATTGTTGCTGCCCTGCGCCTGGCGGAAAACGAACCAAAACACGCCTGCCAGGATGATAAAGGGCAGGATGTAGCCAAGCGCGGTAGCGATACCCAGCAAGGCACTCGGCGGTTGGACTTCGATTTTGATCAGTTCGGGGTCTAGCTGATCGGGAGTAACCCCTAAGGCCAGCAATTGCTCCACCGTGGTGGCTACAGGCTCCTTCTGGGCAAAACCCTCCTCGCCATTCTGGTAGATGATCACCAGGCGCTCGTTATCGGTAACGATACGGGCGACACTGCCGGCTTTGATATCGGCGGCAACCTGGTTGAGGCTTAGCGCTTCTTGCTTGTTGGCTTGCTGCTGAAGATTAAAGATAGCAAAAAAGATCAGCCCGCCGAAAAACAGTATGTAAATAAGGGATAATCGGCTGCGGGGGTTGTTCACGAACTTTCCTCCATCATGCTAAGAGCATTGCACATCCGCAAATTATACCAATCTCGACATTTGCTACAGTACAGACGCTGATTCTAATAAAGCTCTTACGGGTCGAGTGCCCGGTCACAATTGCCAACTCTCACCCCAATTGTGAAGCAGCTGCTGGTAAGAGTGGTCTCCATAACGCGCAAGGTCGAATAAGTCGGCATACGGCGGCAGTTCGCTCCCCGCAATATGGGCGGCCAGCAATTCGCCCAAACCGGCGGCGGCCATGATGCCATATCCAGACGCCGCGCCGATGACATAGGCGCCTTCGATTGGAAGCGGGCAGGCCAGCGGACGGTTTTCGTGCGTCTTGGTGTAGTAGCCTCCATCCACGGTGAAGCGCGGCATGCGTTCCAAATAGCCTTGCATGCCGGGCAGGATGCCAGCCAGGCCGCGAATGGCAAGCTCGCCAACCATTGGATCTTCGTCTATAGGGAACGTAGGGTCCACTGGTTGGTTGTGGATATCCCATAACACCAGGATGTTCTGCGAGTCCTTACCTCCTTCTGGGCGGGTGTGCGCGCCAGAAGGCAAAGCTTCCAGCAACCAGGCATCGTCCGCGTCTTCAGCCAACATAGCGCGTTCCTCTTGCGTCCAGGGTAGGCGCTGTTCGTCGGCGCAGATAACCAAAGGCGCGCCCCTATCGACTGCACCCAGATGGTCATTGAAAGAAGCTTTTAGATGGACTTCGTTGACGATCGGAATATCCACATCGAGCATGCGCGCGATGGAAGCCAGGTGCGGCCCGGCGGCGTTGATGAAGATAGAGGTCTCGATTTCCGAACCATCCGCGAGGTAAACCCTGGAGACTGACCCATCAGACGTATCTATACCGGAAATGCTGCCGCTAAGCAGCCCCACGCCTGCCTGCTGCGCCTGTTCCAGAAGCCAGGCGCCATACGTCTGGCCGCTTAGCCAGCCTGCCCGACGCACGTGAAGCGCGCCGACCACTTCGGGGCTGAGGTAGGGAAAGACCTGGCGAATGAGGTTGGGATCGGTGAATAAGTCTGCGCCTTCAGCGCCCGAGTACCCATCGTCATGGTGAGGTTGATAAGTGGAGGAACCTGCGCCATGTAAGCGAAGCTGCCCTGCGCCCAGGCTGTGGGCTTCAGCGGCCGCGGCGCCTAGGTCTTCAACTCCGTTAGGTTCGCAGGTTACGTATAAGTATCCACGACGGTTCAGTGCGAATTGGTTATTGGAAAGCCCTGCAAACTCTTCCATCAGATCAATGCTGCGATTCATCAGGCGCACCATGGCATCACCTGGTCCGGGCCACCAGTTGCGGTAACACTCGGTGGATTTGTCGGAGGTCAAGGTCAGGGGGGAGCGTTCATCGACGATCAAGATATCCCTCATCTTTTGCTTTACGGAAAGCTGGTAGGCAGCGCTAATCCCCAGGATGCCTGCGCCGCAAATAACGACGCTCGACTTGTGTTTCATTTTATTTGGCTGTCTAAGGATTGGATCTTCTGCAAGGCTTCGGCGGTTTGAGCCGGCGTAAAGTCCTTCAAAGGCAGCCGCACACTCCAAAGCTCCTGGTTGTGCTGTGCGTGCAGCATCGCCTTGATATAGGCGGGAGGGGGAGGCATGTCGTCCATCGCCCCTCTCAACAAATCGAGCGTACCCTGGAGTGCATTTACATCCTCGCCGCGCTGAAAAGCGTCGTAGATGGCGCGCGATTCCGGAGAGCGCAGATTGGCAAGCGCCGTGATGCATCCCGCCGCACCACTGGCCAGCCCTGAAGACAGCAGGCGATCGTTGCCCACGAATACGGCGCACCCGGGCAGGCCTGCGATATAGGCCATGGCGGAATCCAGGCTGCCGGTTGAATCTTTGAGCCCGCCAAATTGTGATGGGTAAGCAGCGGAGAGCTTTTTTAGCAGGGACAAAGGTAAGCTGACGCCGCTTACAGCCGGAATGTGATAACCCAGCAGGAACTTCCCTTCCGGGATACTGGTCTCAAAAAGTTCAGCAAACCAATCATACAAGCCTTCTTCGCTGGCATTGCGGAAAAAGAAGGGGGGCAAAACCACCACGGCGTCGAAACCCAGCTGGAAGGCAGCGCGGTTCAATTCCTTTGTTTCGTTTAGGCTGGGAGTTCCAGTACCGGCCATCAAACGGAAATCCGGCCTTTGCTTCCGCCAAGAAGCAGCGGCTTCCCAGTAGACAAGGCGTTCATCT
>JBBDXQ010000053.1:0-34747 GCA_040902265.1 Anaerolineales bacterium | reverse complement strand
GCGCGGCCACAGCTACAAGGCCTGCTGAGCTGGCCCATTCTGCTCCAACCACGAAAGGCAGAGTGGCGAATAGCAAGCCGGCAGCAAAGCCCAGATCGAAGATGCGCTCAACCACCACACTGGACAAAACGCGCCAAAAGCTGAGGCTTATGCGACCGCCCAACAGGATCGCCCGACCGATTTCGCCGAGGCGCAGCGGCAGGATGTTGTTCAATAAATAACCCTGATTTAACACCAACAGACAATCTTTAAATCTAGCCTGTTCTTTTAGTGTGGTGCGCCAAGCCATGGAACGCGCCGCCACCGTGCCCAGGAAGAGCACTGCCACCAGCGGCAGGATACGAAAGTCAGCTAGAGCAAAAGACTGCTGCAGCTCGCCCAGGTCTACCAGGTAAAGCAGCGCCACCACCGCGGCTGCAGTCACCAGCAAGCCTGGCAGCATGCGCACTAGGACGCTGCCGCTGCTCACATCTTTTGTATTCGCGTGCTTCATGCAATAACTCGCATATTAGTTTGGCCCTATCTTTAGCTAATCTTCCTAATTAGCCAATCGCCAGCATCTGTTTTCTCCTCACCACCTAAACTCCTATACTCCCTTGCTCCCTTGCTCCCATGTTCAATCCCTAGGCCACTTCATGTTCATCCTATTTGCTATTCATCTCCCAACCGCAGCACTGCCAGGAATGCTTCCTGGGGGATCTCGACGCTACCCACCATCTTCATGCGTTTCTTGCCCTTTTTTTGTTTTTCCAATAGTTTGCGCTTGCGAGTCACATCGCCCCCATAGCATTTCGCCAACACATCTTTGCGCATGGCTTTCACATTGGCGCGCGAGATCACCCGCCCCCCGGAGACAGCCTGGATAGGCACGACGAAAAGTTGGCGGGGGATGAGGTCTTTGAGCTTGGTGATCACCGCCTGGCCCTTGTGGTATGCCGCATTCTTATGCACGATGGTGGTGAAGGCGTCCACCGGCTCCTGGTTGACGTGGATCTCCAGCTTCACCAGCTCATCAGCGCGGTATTCCTTGAACTGGTAATCGAGCGAAGCGTAGCCACGCGTAACTGACTTGAGTTGATCGAAGAAATCCACGATGATCTCGGCCAGGGGAATCTCAAAGTTCAACTGCACGCGCTCAGTGGCTGGGTAAGCCTCATCGATATAAACTCCGCGGCGTTTGGTCACCAGGTCCAACACTGGCCCATAATAGGAAGTGGGCGTAAAGACCTGGATCTCCATCCAGGGTTCGCGCACCTCAGCGATGCCGCCTTCCTCAGGCAGGGCTGCTGGCGAAGCGATGCGAATCAATTCACCATCCTGCAGCAGCACCTCATAGGCCACCGAAGGCGCGGTGACAATGATGTCGAGGTCATACTCACGCTCCAACCGTTCCTGGATGATCTCCATGTGAAACATACCCAGGAACCCACAGCGGAAACCGAAGTTCAACGCCTGAGACACTTCCGGCTCATAGATCAATGAGGCGTCGTTCAATTGCAGTTTTTCGAGGGCTTCCTTTAATTCAGGGTAATCATCGCCCTCCACCGGATAGATGCCTGCAAAAACCATAGGTTTCACTTGGCGGTAGCCCGGCAACGGCCCTGCCGCCATGCGTGCCTTGTAGGTGAATGTGTCACCTACCCGGCATTCAGCCACCGTTTTCAGCCCGGTAGCCACATAGCCCACCTCGCCGGCCTCCAACGCCTTGGCCGCGGTCAAGCCGGGGGAAAAGGTGCCGATCTCGATCGGTTTCAGTTCAGCGCCGGTAACCATCAGGCGCAGCGGTTCCACACCCTCGATGCGGCCATCCACCACGCGCACATAGGCCACAACGCCCTTGTACGCGTCATAATGCGAGTCGAAGATCAGCGCCCGCAGCGGCGCATCCGGGTCGCCTTTGGGCGCTGGCACCCGCTGCACCACCGCTTCCAGCACCGCCTCGATATTGACGCCGGACTTGGCCGAAATGCGCAGAATGCCATCCCCCGGGATGCCCAAGAGCTGGCTAATATCCTTAGCCACACCCTCTGGATCAGCGGCGGGCATATCAATTTTGTTGATCACCGGGATGATCTCCAGGTCAGCCTCCAGCGCCATGTAGAGGTTGGCCAGCGTCTGCGCCTGGATGCCCTGGGTGGCGTCTACCACCAGCAAGGCCCCTTCGCAGGCTTCCAGGGCGCGGCTTACTTCGTAGCCGAAATCCACGTGGCCGGGTGTATCGATCAGGTTGAGTTCGTAGGCCTGGCCGTCCTCCGCCTTGTATTGCATGCGTACGGCCGAAGCCTTAATGGTGACGCCTTTTTCACGCTCCAGGTCCATGCTGTCCAGGACCTGCTCGGTCATATCCCGCGCCGATACCGTGCCGGTGAGCTGCAACATGCGGTCAGCCAAGGTGGACTTGCCGTGATCGATATGGGCGATGATGCAAAAATTTCGAATCTGCTGCATAGCCTGCGAAGTATAACTGAGACCAGTTGGCGCTGTTCGCCTTTGGTCATTTCACCCCTGCCTTTTTGTGCCGCCCTGAGGGATCGAATTGCAACTTGGGTAATTGCTTTTTTAGCAGGCCCGCAGGTACAAGGCGGCCAGATTATTTTTCGCAGCAAGGTGCTTCTTTGCCACTCTGCAATTTACAAATTATCGCTCACTACTCACTGTTTTTACCGGCTCCAATGCAATCACCGGGATGTGGCGCTTCGTCCTTCGCTTATATCTTGCATACCCCGAGTAAACCTTGGCGAATTGCTGATAGTTTCGCTCTGCTTCCGCTCTTGCCAGTTGTCGCACCTTCACGTCAATTCGGGTGCCATTCACTTCGATCCATACTTGTTGTTGCGCGCGCAAGTTCAAATACCAGTCCGCATGCGTGTCTGCACCCCCATTGCTGCCCACCACGATATACGCAGTGTCTTGTCGTAAATAGCACAATGGATTGATACGCAGCCTCCCCGTTTTTCGACCTTGGGTATACAGCAGTAGCACCGGTAATCCCACGATCCTTGCACCGATCCGTCCCCCACTGGCTTGCAAGATCCACCTATGCAAGGACCAGATTAGTTTGATGGCGGGATTGCGAGTGAGCGCTGGCATACTAGCTTTCACTCGCGGTCACAAACAGAGGCTCAATTAGCCTGCCAGCATCGAGCTCGCCCTGTATTGAATTATTTGCCCAAAACAGGAATTCCGCATTGCCCTTCGGACCCAACAGAGGTGAGCGCATCAGCCCAGCAATCTGAAACCCCTGGCCGCGAGCAAACTCTAAGATCTCAGCCAACACCTGGCGATGGATCTGTGGGTCGCGGATGACGCCCTTTCCCTTCCCCACGTCGGACTTGCCCGCCTCGAATTGGGGCTTGATCAGGGCCAGCAGCTCACCGGGGTCCGCCAGCCAGCCGCGCACAACCGGCAGCAGCGTTCTCAGCGAAATGAAGGACGCATCGATAGTCACCAGATTAACCCGCTCCGTCAGCTTATCCACAAAGCGCGCATTAGTCCCCTCCATCACCACCACGCGCGGGTCCTGGCGCAGCTTCCAGTGCAACTGCCCCTTGCCTACATCGATGGCATACACCTTGGCCGCGCCGTGCTCCAGCAGGCAATCCGTGAAACCCCCGGTGGAAGCCCCTAGGTCAGCGCATACGCGGCCTCTTACTACCAAGCCAAATTGCATGATGGCTGCCGCCAGCTTGTCCCCGCCGCGCGAGACAAAGCGCGGGCCGCTGTCCACCTCAAGGGAAACCTCCGTCGCTAGCAGGCTGGAAGCCTTCGCCACCACCTGGCCATCTGCGCGCACCTGACCAGCCATCACCAGGCGCTGCGCCTGGCTGCGACTTTCCGCCAGCCCGCGGGCAACCAACATCTCATCAGCGCGCTGCTTCACCATGCATGGCATTCTATCTTGTAGTTCCGTCTATCCCAAATCCGGCCCTCTATTCTTCATTCTCCATTCGCAATTTTTTTCCCGGCTTGCCTGCTCCCTAGCTCAATCTCCGATCTCTATTCTCAGTTTCCTGCTATGATTCCTGGCATGCTCATGGCTTTGGTCAAGAACATGCGCCCAAGGCAGTGGGCTAAGAACCTGCTCATTTTCGCCGGCCTGGTCTTTGACCGCCAGCTTACCTACCAACCCGCCGTCGAACGCACCCTGGCCGGCTTCGCCTTGTTCTGCCTGCTCAGCAGCAGCATCTACCTGATCAACGACCTTATCGACCTGGAGAACGACCGTAAGCATCCCAAGAAAAAGCTGCGGCCGCTGGCTTCCGGCGCCCTGCCTTTGCCCGTGGCCATCGGCGCTGCCGCGGTCTTCCTCGCCCTCTCCCTTGGCTTGGGTTATTGGCTCTCCCCCATTTTTGCATTTATTTGCCTCGTTTACGCCATCCTCAACATCGGCTACTCGCTGTGGCTCAAGCATATACCGATCATCGACGTGCTCGTGCTGGCAAGTTTTTATTTGCTGCGCGTCTCGGCTGGCGTTTCGCTCATCGCCGTGCAGCGCTTCTCCCCCTGGATCTATGTTTTCACCACCTTCCTAGCCTTATTCCTGGGCATCGGCAAACGCCGCGCTGAAATCATGCGTAACAAACCCGGCGCGCATGCCCGCCGTGTGCTGGAGGGTTACACCGCCACGTTTTTAGAGCAGCTGCTCATGATCGTGCTGAGCCTGTCCATCGTCACCTATAGCCTGTATACCTTCCTGGCTCCCAATCTGCCAGAAAACCACGCCATGATGCTCACCATCCCCTTTGTAATTTTCGGTTTCTTCCGCTATCTCTATCTGGTCCTCGTCAAAAATATTGGGGAAGCCCCTGAAGAGATCCTGTTCAATGATCGCCCACTGCAGGCCGATCTGTTTTTTTGGGTCTTTACTGTCCTGCTGATCTTCTACTACTATTAAACATGCCGGCCATCTCCGCCTCTGCCCCGGGCAAGGTGATCCTGTTTGGCGAACACGCTGTGGTCTACGGGCAGCCCGCGATTGCGGCTCCTGTACACAGCGTCAGCGCTAAGGCCATAGTCACCGCAGCTATCCAGGCTCCCCAAGGTCGCGTGCACTTAGCCGCCCCACAGATTGGCCTGGATGCTGATCTAGACGCCCTGCCCAAGTCTGACCCCCTGGCTGCTGTGGTGCGCGCCGGCCTGCACGCCTTAGGCATCCAGCAGCCACCCGCATTCAATTTACGCGTGAATTCGACCATTGCTATCGCCGGCGGCCTTGGCTCTGGGGCGGCGGTCAGCGTGGCGGTCTTGCGCGCCATGTCCGCTTTCCTCGGCCAACCGCTGCGCGATGAACAGGTATCCGCCCTGGCCTTCGAGGTCGAGAAGTTGCACCATGGCACACCGTCCGGTATCGACAACACGGTGATCACCTACGCCAAACTGATCTTCTTTGCCAAAGGTCGCCCGGTCGAGTTCCTACAAGTAGCCACTCCATTCACCTTACTGATCGCAGAAACTGGCTTTTCCACACCCACTCGCGAAACAGTAGGCGCGCTGCGCGCCGCGTGGCAGGCGGATCCGCCGCACTACGAGCGCTTCTTTGCCCAGATCGGTGACCTGGCAACCCGGGCGCGCCGCGCTATCCTAGCCGGGGATTTGGAGCAGCTGGGGCCGCTCATGGATGCCAACCAAGAACTCCTGCTTCAATTGGACGTTTCCTCCCCAGAACTCGACAATTTGGTCGCCGCTGCCAAAGCCGCCGGCGCCCTGGGTGCTAAGCTTACAGGCAGCGGCCGCGGCGGAAACATGCTGGCCCTGGTGCGTGCAGAGATGGCAAGCGAGATCTCCGCAGCACTAGAAAGGGCCGGGGCTGTTGGTGTCATAATCACGTCTATCCAGGAAAACAGCTAAGCTCATGAGTAAGCTCCCTCTATTTTTTGTCATACCGAGTGAGGCGCTTAGCGCCGTGTTAAACACGCTGCCGATGAGGAATCCCGATAATTACTGTATCGACATAAGCTCATCTGCTGGCGAATAGCATATACAATCCCTAATGCTCTTTTTAAAACTCGGCGGCTCTCTAATTACCGAAAAGGACAAACCTTCAATGGTTCGCGCTGACACTTTAGCGCGAGTCAGTAAAGAGATTGCCACCGCCCGCGCTGCAGACCCCGGCATGCGCCTGCTGCTTGGCCACGGCTCCGGCTCCTTTGGCCACTTCCCCGCCCAACAACACGGTACCCGCCGCGGCGTCGCCAGCCCCGAACAGTGGCGCGGCTTCACGGAAGTCTGGCGGCAGGCTGCCGCTTTGAACCATCTCGTCATGGATGCCTTGCATGCCGCTGGGCTTCCCGCAGTCGCTTTCCCGCCTTCCGCCAGTGTGCTGGCTGCAGACGGCACCATACTTGCTTGGGACCTGCAGCCCATCCGCGGTGCCCTCGAGGCGGGTTTGCTGCCAGTCGTCTTCGGCGATGTGGCCTTCGATACTGTGCGCGGTGGCACGATCCTGTCCACCGAAGACCTCTTCGTCCATTCAGCGCTAAATCTCAAGCCGGCTCGCATCCTGCTGACTGGCGACGAAGAGGGCGTATTAGCCAATTACCTATCCAATCCGCAACTCATCCGCGAGATCACACCAGCCTCCTACTCACAAATAATAGCCAACCTAAGCGGCCCCGCCGTCCCAGACGTTACCGGTGGCATGGTCGGCAAAGTGGAAGCCATGTTAGGCCTGATCGATCAGCTTGCTGATTGCCAGGTCCGCATCTTCTCCGGCCTGGTGCCTGGCAACATCCAGAAGGCAATCTCTGGCGCCTCACTCGGCACCCTGCTGAAACACGACTAGGGCACATTGCGGCAAATCATCTCGCTAGAGAAGTTCCGTAACAAACGAATTCTGTCATTTCGAGCGCAGCAAAGAATCCCTTTATTCAACGATACATGGAATGTAATTTTTATAAACTGATACCTCGTGTCGGCGATTTTGCAATTGCAAGCCCTTGCGTTTGCCCTCTCCCTACATTAGACTCTCTCTTCTATGGTCACCCGCGAACAGCTAGAAGCCCATGAAGACCACATCCTGGCTCCCTACGGGATGCGCAGCCGCGACAGCCAGGGCCGCGCCTACCCCGACAAGGAGCCCAAGTACCGAACGCGCTTCCAGCGCGACCGCGACCGCATCCTGCACACCTCCGCCTTCCGGCGTCTCGAATATAAAACGCAGGTCTTCATTAATTTCGAGGGCGATTACTTCCGCACCCGGCTAACGCACACTCTCGAGGTCACCCAGATCGGACGCTCCTTCGCCCGCGCCCTGGGCGCTAACGAGGACCTGGTGGAGGCCATCTGCTTGGCGCACGACCTGGGCCACGCCGCCTTCGGACACTCCGGCGAAGCCACACTGAATGCATTGATGGCCGACCATGGCGGGTTCGACCACAACCGTCAGTCACTGCGCATCGTCACCGAGCTTGAACAGCGCTATCCCAACTTCCCCGGTCTCAATCTGTCCTGGGAAGTGCGCGAAGGCATCGTCAAACACGAAACTGAATATGACGTCTCCGACGCCTCCTCCTACGAGCCCGATCTGCGTGGCAACCTGGAAGCCCAGATCGCCAATGCTGCCGACGAGCTGGCTTACACCACCCACGACCTGGACGACGGCCTGCGCTCTGGCATGCTTACCCCCGCCGACCTGGCTGGTCTGGAACTCTGGCAACTGCTGCTCGCCAACGTGGGCTGGGACGGACGTGGCTTGGACGACCTGACCCGCCACCGCCTGATCCGCCGCCTGATCGGTCTGCTGGTAGGTGATGTACTCGATGCCACCAGCCAGCGTATCAGCGCCAGCAAAGCCAAAACCGCTCGTGACTTGCAGAAGCTGGATCACAACGTGATCGGATATGGCGAGGATATGCAGCGGCGCAATTCCGAATTGAAGAAATTCCTGTTCAAACATATGTACAATCACCCCCGCGTGGTGCGCATGGCGGAAAAGGCCGCCCGTGTACTCTCTGATATTTTCGAGGCCTACATCAAAGAGCCCGCCATGCTGCCCTACGAGTACCAGGCGCTGGTGAAGGAGCGTGGCCTGCAGCGCACAGTGTGCGATTACCTGGCCGGCATGACCGATCGCTACGCTGTCCAGGAATACGAAAAACTCTTCGACCCGCACAGCCTGCCATGAGCCACCCCAATTATTACCTCACCGCCGATGGCGCTGAACGTCTGCGCAAGGAGCTGGCCGAGCTCAAGAGTGTCAAGCGCGTCGAGCTCTCCCGGCGCCTGCGCATCGCCATTCAGCAGGGTGACCTCTCGGAGAACGCCGATTACTCCAAGGCGAAAGAGGACCAGGCTTTCCTCGAAGGCCGCATCCAGGAATTGGAAGCCTTACTCAGCCAGGCGCAGATCATTTCGGAGGGCGCTTCGCCCAACGGGGTCATCGGACTGGGGTCGGTAGTACTCATCCGGGAGCAGGGTCGTGAGCCGGTGAAATATTTCCTGGTCGGTGCGCAAGAAGCCGACCCGCGCAACGGAAGGATCTCGCACGAATCGCCTATCGGCCGCGTACTGCTTGGCCGGAAAGCTGGGGACACAGTGAAGGCCGCCACACCTGCCGGCGAGCTTAGTTTCGAGATCATTGAAGTGGAATAAAGATCAGTCTGGTTGTCACTCAGTAACATGATCAAAAGGCAAATCCCAATTCGGGCTATATAACTGTCATTTCGAACGAAGTCAGAGAATCTTTTTATTCAAGTAACCATTCGAACGCAATTAATCTGACCTAGCCCCTACCCAGTTAGACTTTCGACCAGACCGCCAGTTCCAGCGTAACGCGCTCGAAGAAACTCTCCTCGGGCATCGGGCCTTCGCCATACTGCATGTCCACCACGCGAGCTACCATCTGCAGGGTAGCCGTCTCCAGCACCGTCTCCACGCCTGGGCCGGCCAACACCGGCTCGCCCTTGGCAGAAAGCCGCTCGCGGCCGGCGTCGTCGCGGAAGAGGTGGCTGCTCATCAGCACCTTGGTCACGGTCTGGATGTCGTTTTTGTCGAATAGCCAGATCTCGAAGGCGGACACCCGCTTGGGGTTGCCTACCCCGATGGTTTCGGCGATGCTCACACCGCACTCCCCCATAAATTCGCCTGCCGGCGAATCGATGCTGTAAGAGTCATCGTAAAGGTCGTCACCCTGGATGTAATTGGTCATCCACTGCGAAAGTGGCGGGGAATCAGCGCCTACGTCCGGCTCCGGTACGGCGCTCAATTTGACCTTGTGGCGCGTCTTCAACTTGTCCCCCGCGATCTCGTCTCCCTGCCGGCTGCGCACAATATAGATCACACCGAGCGCCAGGCCAATGAAGAGCGTAATACCGCACAGAGTGGTAAGCAGGCTACCGGTGCTAAATAGTGAATCTTCGCCTTCTACCGGTGGGGTGCCTGTAGTAGGTTCGGCGGCGGTGACGCCCAGCAGAGCCTGGAAGCGGGCTATGCTATCCACGCTTTGTTGGCCAGGCGCTGAAGCTACGGTGGCCATGGTTTCGTCCACCGAGTCGCCCAGGGCAGCCAGGCGGGCGCGAGCCAGCGGATTATTGGCCGCCAATGTGTAGGAATCGAGGGCGGCGCGCAGGTAGTCGGCGCGGGCCGCCGGGCTCAGCTCAGCCGGGGAGGCGTTCTCCCAGTTGACCGGGAACAGCCACCAGCCCAGCAGCACCAGCCCGATGATCAAGCCGGCCACGAAGGCGGCGATGGTCAGGTTGCGTGGCTCCTGCAACACGGCAAGGTTGATGTTCTTGGGAAGGGTAAATCGCGGCTTATCTTGGCCCTTGGGTTCCATGCAGAGCTCCTAAAGGATGATTGTAGAGTAGTGAAGATAATTGTGCAACTTTTAGGCCAAACGGCCTTGTTTTAGGGTTTTTTGGCAAAAGGTAAGACCTGCGTGTCTACATAAACCGTTATAAAAAATATGCACCGGGTTGAGCCGTAATCAAATCTGGCAAACGGATGGAATGGCGATTTCGGTTTTCATCGGAGCAGGCAGGGAACCCCGCCACCAATCTACTGCCCACACTCAACCGGTTCTTCCTTCTGCACTTCATCCAGAGGAAACAGCGTTTCGCACTTCAGGCACTGTGCGTTCTGTTTATTGGCGATCACCAAGGTCCCGCCGCAATTCGGGCACGGCGTAGGTAGCGGACGCTTCCACGACGTGAATTCACAGTCGGGGTAATTGGCGCAGCCAAAGAAAGTGCGCCCCTTGCGTGTGCGGCGTTCCACCAGCTCGCCACCATCCAGAGGGCAGGTGACACCGATCTTCTGCAGCCAGGGCTCGGTATGGCGGCAGTCCGGGAAGCGCTCGCAGCCGATAAACTTGCCGTAGCGACCCCAGCGGATGATGAGTTGGCCTTCGTTGCAGGTAGGGCAGGCGCGGCCCACATATTCCGGCCCGGCTTTGGACTCGGGCATCTCAGCTTTGGCGCGCTCCACCTCGATCGCAAAGGGGTCATAGAACGCGCGGATCACTTTCACCCACCCCTCTTCCCCGGTGGCGATCTTGTCCAAGGTCTCTTCCATCTCGGCGGTGAACTGGTAATCCACGATACGCGGAAAATGCTCGGTGATCAGGTCATTCACTAAAAGGCCGGTCTCCGTGGGGATCAGGCGGCGCTCTTCGCGCACAATATAACCGCGCTGCTGCAGCGTGTTCAATGTAGGGGCATAGGTCGAAGGGCGGCCGATGCCGAATTCTTCCAACGTCTTCACCAGGGTAGCCTCGCTGTAGCGCGGTGGCGGCTGAGTGAAATGCTGCGCGGGCAGCAACTGCAGCAGCTTCTGCAACTGGTTTTCCGCCAGATCAGGCGGGATCTTGGCGTTCTCTTCCTCTTCTGCGCCGGCTTCCACGGTTTCTTCATACACCGCCAGGTAACCAGGGAAGACAAGATTGGAACCCGATGCGCGCAGCAGATATTTATGCTCTGCGCCGTTCCCACCGATGCGCACCGAAACAGTGTCGTACACTGCCGGGGTCATCTGCGAGGCGACGAAACGCTGCCAGATGAGTTGGTAGAGCCGATATTGGTCGCGGCTGAGCTGGTCTTTAATTTGCGCGGGGGTGCGCAGTGCCGAAGTCGCGCGGATGGCTTCGTGGGCTTCCTGGGCGCCTTTGGCGCGGGTCTTATAGATGGGCGCTTCCTCGGGAATGTAGGCCGCGCCGTGCACCTCCTTGACATAATCGCGCGCCTCTTGCTGTGCCGCAGGCGAGATATTGGTGGAATCAGTGCGCATGTAGGTGATCAGGCCGGTGGTCTCACCCTCGCCCAGGTCGATGCCTTCGTAAAGCTGCTGGGCCACGGCCATAGTGCGTTTGGCGGTGAAGCTCAGCTTGCGGCTGGCTTCCTGCTGCAGGGTGCTGGTGGTGAACGGGGCCTGTGCCTTGCGGCGGCGCTGGCCGCGCTTGATCTCGTTAATAGCGTAAATGGCAACTTGCATATCGATCAGCAACGGGTCGACCGCAACTTTCTGGCCGAGCACCGGCTCTACGCCGTCCACCTCGGCCAGTTTGGCGATGAAGGTGGCGCTGGATCCCTCGGGCTGGAATTCAGCTTCGATGGACCAATACTCCACCGGCACGAAAGCTTCGATCTCGCGCTCGCGCTCCACGATCAGGCGTAGCGCCACGGATTGCACACGGCCAGCCGAGAGGCGATTGCGTACCTTGGTCCACAAAATCGGGCTGAGGCTGTAGCCCACCAGCCGGTCCAATACCCGCCGGGCTTGTTGAGCGTCCACCAGGTGCATATCGATAGGGCGTGGGTGGTTGAAGGCTTCTTCCACGGCGGGCTTCGTGATCTCATGGAACACCACCCGCTGCACACGGGCCGGGTCAATCTCGGCGGCCTCGATCAAATGCCAGGCGATCGCTTCGCCTTCTCGGTCCGGGTCGGTGGCCAGGTACACCTGTTCGGCGCGCAGGGCTTCTTTTTTGAGATCCTTCACTACCAGGCGCTTCTCGTTAGGCACACGGTATTTGGGTTCGAAATTATTTTCGACGTCCACGGAGAGCTGCGAACGCAAAAGGTCGCGCACGTGGCCCACCGAAGCCTGCACGCGATAGCCGTTGCCCAGGTAGCGGCCCACTGTGCGCGCCTTGGCTGGCGACTCCACGATCACCAGCTTACCGGAGCGGCGCGCATCAACGCGCTCCGCAGGTGTAGGTTTGGGAGGCGGCGTCAACCCGACATGGGCAGGTGTGCCGCCCATGCGGAACAGCGTCGTGCCACACACCGGGCACACGCCGCGGGTGCCCGGCGAGCCCGCCTTGGTGTACTCGGGCGCTGGGTTTTGCATTTCACGTTTAGCCTTGCACTTTACACAATATGCTTCCAAATCAATCCTCTGATCTATATGGCGATCATAAACAACCGCGGATTTTATAACACTGTCATTCAGAGCGCAATGAAATGCTCGTAGTGACGGGTTAGATCATAAATATTTCTGCAGCCCTTTTTCTTTCAACAGGTCAATAACCTTACGCAAGTCTTGCGAACGATTTTTAGAGCAGATCAACAGCACATCGCCGGTATCTACCACCACCAGGTCCTCGACTCCGAGGGTAACGATAATGCGATCCTTTTCGTGACCATGCACCAGGGAATTGTGGCTGTCCAGGCTGTAATGCTGGTCGTGAATGATCACGTTACCATCCCCATTCACAGTCATTACCTCGAACAGTGAAGACCAGGAGCCAACGTCGTTCCATCCCAGGCCCTTCGCCGGAATCACGACCACGTCATCGGCATGCTCCATCACGCCGTAATCAATAGTCTGGGATGCGATGCGCGGCCAGAGTTCGTTGAGCACCTGCTCGAAATCGGGTTGCAACCAGGCCGCGCTAATAGCTTCCAGCGCTTCATACAGATCGGGGAGATGCTGCCTGAACTCCTCCCAAATGCGCTCAGTCTTCCATATAAACATGCCGGAATTCCAGGCAAAGTGGCCGGCCTCCAGCATATGTTGGGCTTCAGCGGTTTCGGGTTTCTCTTTGAAGCGCTGCACCCGGAAGGCCGGGTAGCCGCCAACCTCGCCTAAAGGTTCGCCCATCTGGATATAGCCAAACTGGGTGGCCGGGTATGTTGGCTCGACGCCCAACGTGACCAGGTGACCGTCAACCGCTAATTCCTGGGCGGCTAACATGTGGCTTTGGAATTCGGCCTGGTTGGCGATGTAATGGTCGGCGGTAAGCACCGCCATCACTGCTCCAGGACGCTGCTTCTGCAGGAAAGCGGCTGCTAACCCAATGGCTGCGGCCGTGCCGCGCGGCTGCGGCTCCAGCAGGAAGTTCTCGGCGCTCAATTCGGGAACCTGCTGTTTCAATTCGACCGCCTGCTGTGCATTGGTCACCACCAAGATGCGCTCGGGCGGAAAGAGGTTCTCCAGGCGGCGCACGGCCATCTGGAAAAGGCTGTGGTCATCCACCAGGTGCAGCATCTGCTTGGGCCGTGCCTGGCGCGAAAGCGGCCACAAACGCGTGCCACCGCCCCCGGCCAAGATGACTGCGAAAAAGTTTTCTATCATGCTTTCCTTTTACTTTGCGCTTCCAGCGCCTGTGCGGTAATCTGCTTGCAGTTCGCGGGCGGCCACGTAGTTCATGCCGCCCACCTGGCGCACAAGTCCCTTCAACTCCATCAGCGCCAGAGCCGAGGATACCTGCTCGATGGGCATCTGTGCTCGCGCCCCGATCTCGTTCACATGCAGCGGCTCCTGCCCCAGCAGCCCGAACAGTTGGGCTTCGGTGGCGTCGGCAGGCAAGGCTGCGGTGGCACTGCGATGTTCGGCCATCATCTCAAGGTTTAACAAGTCCAGCAAGTCCTCAAAACGGATGAGGGGATGCGCGCCGCGCTGAATGAGCAGGTTGGTGCCTTTGCTTTGCGGCCCATAAATATTGCCAGGCACCGCGAAGACCTCGCGGCCTTGCTCAGCGGCGAAGCCTGCCGTGATCAAAGCGCCGCTTTGCTCACCAGCCTCGATGATCACCACAGCCAGCGACAGCCCGGAAATGATACGGTTGCGCGGTGGGAAGTTGACCGCGTCCGGCGGGGTGCCGATAGCATAATCGCTAACCAACGCGCCGTGCGCAACGATCTCTTCGGCCAGCTTGCGGTTCTCAGCCGGATAGACCTGATCGAGCCCGTGAGCCAACACCGCCACCGTGCGGCCGCCTGCTTTCAGGGCAGCTTGGTGGGCAATGCTGTCCACGCCACGCGCCAAGCCGCTCACTACGGTGATGCCGTTGTGCGCCAGGAAGGTCCCGAACTCCTGGGTTACCTGTTGGCCATAGCCCGTCACCTTGCGGGTGCCGACAACCCCAACCGCCCACTCATCTTCGGGCAGCAGCGTGCCGCGCACATGCAGTACCGGCGGCGCCATGTCGAGTTCGCGTAGTTTGCGCGGGTAGCTCGTGTCTTTCAGGGTGGACGCGTGGATGCCGTGTTTATCCAGGTCCGTCTGGATGCGCTCAGGGTCCACCTTCTCGCGCGATTGGAGGAATTTTTCGATGGTCGTTTCGTTCAGACCAGCGGCGCGTAAGGCAGCAGGTGTGGCTTGCCAGGCGGCCTGCGCCGAGCCAAAAGCTTCCAGCAATGCGCGGAAGCGCACAGCGCCGATCCCCCTGACCATGTTCAAGGCTAACCAGTATTTGCGTTCGTCATTCATCAGGCAGCCCCCTGGGCAAAGCGGGCTGAGAATATCATAGCGGCTTTAATGCTGTCAAGTGGAAGGAACGGGGCGGGAAAGGCGAATTGTACAGCCCCACGTTTTATTATTCCGAGTGGGGTCGAAGGTTGAGAGCTTTCCCGAGCGAAGGGAAGAACCCTTTATCGATATTTGCATGGTGGGGTGGGAAGACTCAGACTTACTACTTTTTGTTTGTGATTTCTCGCAGGCCGGGCAGGAGATGAACCACGATACGTTTTTCTGCCAAAGACACCTGGCGCACGACTTCACTGGTGGCAGGCAACAACAGTTCGCCGCCATCAGGCGGACGGACGAGATATACGTCGTTAGCTCCGGTGGCCAGGATCTCGGCCAGCGTTCCGAGAATGGCGCCGTCCTCCTCAACCACTTGCAAGCCCAGCAATTGGTGTTGGTAGTATTCGCCTTCAGGCAGCGGAGGGCGGTCTTCCACCGGCACAAAGAGGGGCACGTTACGAAATGGTTGTACAGACGCTAAGTCGGGGAATTCTTCAAAAGATAGCAGCAGTCCATCAGCATGTGGCCGCCGGCTTGCAATGGCAACCGGTACATGGTCTTCCCCCAAATAAAGGCGAGTGCCCTTTTGCAGACGATCTGGAAAATCGGTCTCAAGAGATACGGCCACTTCCCCTTTGAGGCCATGGGGGCGGCGTAGGGTGGCTGCCAGGATAAAAGAAAGCTCGCCCATGGCTGGCGGGCCAGCCATGGGCGAGCTTTCCTGCGATCGTTTGCGGCGGGCTGCCAGGCGTCGACGCGGTGAGCTCACTCAGGTTCCGAGATTTGAAGGAACACGCGCTTGCTATCTCGGGCGGCGGCTACCTGCAGCAGGATGCGGATGGCATTCGCCACGCGGCCGTTACGCCCGATCACACGGCCCATATCCGGTTTGGAAACCTGCAGGACGATCTCGGTGGCTTCGCCCTTCTTACGCTGAGAGACGCGCACCTGGGTGGGGTCATCTACCAGGGAGCGCGCCACATACTCGATCAGTTCTTTCATGAAGGGAGGGGCTACTCAGCAGGCGGAGTTTCTTCTGTTTTTGGGGCTTCAGCTTCAACAGCCGGTTCTGCAGTAGGAGCTTCGGCTACAGCCTCGGCAGCAGGCTCAGCGGCAACGGGCTCAGCCGCGGGTTCAGCAGCAGTTTCAGGCGTGGGTTCTGGAGAGTCTTCCGCAGCTGGCTTGGCGGCTTCGGCCTTGGCGGCCGCCGCCGATTTGGCCGCCTTCTTACGCTTTGATGTACCGGCTGCGGGGGCAGCGTGCTGGGTCTGGCGGTCAGTGTTGCGGCTCTTGGCGACAGTTTCTGCTTCGGCCATCAAGGCTTCAACTTTTTCACCCGATTTGAAGCGTTCAAGCCGATCCAGCAGGCCAGCTACCTTGAATACTTGCATAGCCGAATCGCTGGGTTGGGCGCCGTTGCCGATCCAGTGATAAATGCGGTCTTCTTTTAAGCTGATCGTAGCGGGTTCCGTGCGAGGGTTGTAAAAGCCGAGGATCTCGATAAAGCGCCCGTCGCGCGGGCTTTCCTTATCGGCAGCTACGATACGGAAACTAGCTTGATTTTTACCGCCCACGCGGCGCAAACGAATACGAACCATATGACAAAGACTCCTAAATTCTCGTAAACAGATTTTATCCTTGCTAGGAGACGGTTTCCTAGAACAGCCTGTTATTTTAGCTTGCAAATGAAGGGCGGTCAAGGGTAACGCGAAAAAAGCGCACCCCCCAGATCCCCAGCCTGTGTTTTAATTAAACATTCGCAAACAACAGGAGAGAGCATGGCAAAAATAGCCCTTGTTACTGACAGCACCACCTATATACCGGCGGACCTAAGCAAGGGGTACGAGATCCATGTGGTCCCGTCTGTGATCATTTGGGGGTCAGAACAACTGCGCGACGGAGTCGATATCCAGCCTGCAGAGTTCTATAAACGGCTGGCAGGCTCCAAAGAAACTCCCACCACCTCGCAGCCCACCCCCGCTGCCTTCAAAGAGAAGTTCGAAGAACTGGGAGCAAAGGGGTTCACCGACATTGTATGCAGCCACGTTTCTGCCAAGTTCTCCGGCACTTACGCTTCGGCCATGCAGGCGAAGGAGATGGTCACCGGGCTCAACGTCACAGTCATCGATGGGCGCTCGGCCTCCATGGGCACCGGCTGGCCGCTGCTTGAGGCAGCCAAGGCCGCCAAAGCCGGCAAGTCGGCGGCGGAATGCATAAAGATCATCGAGGACGGACGGGATAAGGCCGGGGTGCTGCTGGTGGTAGACACACTGGAGTTTCTGCATCGCGGCGGCCGCATCGGCGGAGCGCAGCGCTTCCTGGGCACCGCGCTTAATTTGAAACCCATCCTCGAGGTAGTTGATGGCGGCCTGGAAGCCATCGAACGGGTGCGCACCAAAAAGAAAGCGCTGGACCGCCTGGTGGAACTGTTGACGGAACGCGTGGGGGGTCGCTCGCCATTGCATCTCTCCGTGTTACACGCTAATGCCGCCGAAGATGCCAAAGTGCTGCTGGCGGAGGCCACCAAACAGCTGAAGCCCGCCGAGACCACGCTCACGGATGTGAGCCCGGCAGTGGGGACGCATACGGGACCCGGAACGCTGGGGTTTGCGTTTATGGCAGGTTAAAGAAGGATTGTTACTTGTCAACTAGTAATTGATGAATAGATAATCAGGAAAGCCCCGCAGCGTTGCGGGGCTTTTTTCTTCCATACCTTAATATTGTCAATTAGAGCGACAAGTACTGTGGAGGGATTATTTCACTGTGCCATAAAACAACGGCAGAGGCTTTACCTTTTTAATGCTCCACTGATGGGCAGCCAACACCTGGGCACGGGCTTCTTCCAGCTTGGCTTGATGATTGGCGTGCAAAGTGAACAACGGTGCGCCCTTCTCTACTCGATCGCCGACTTTGTTCAAAACCACAATACCCACCGCGTGGTCGATCGGGTCCCCTTTAGCGGCGCGGCCTGCGCCTAAGGCAACTGAGGCCTCGCCGATCTGTTTGGCATCCACCCACTTAAGGAAGCCCCTGCGCGGCGCGGAGACATGCTCAATAAACCTGGCGCGCGGCAGCAGGCTGGGGTCATCCACATAGCGCACATCGCCGCCCTGTGCGCCTACCAGGGCGCGAAAGCGCTCGAAGGCGCTGCCATCCTGTAGAGCGGCGCTGGCCCGCTTGCGGGCAGCGGCCAGCGTCTTTTCTGCCTCGCCAAGCACCAGGAGATGGCTGGCCACTTCGATGGAATGCAGGCGAAAATCTTCGGGGCCACCACCGCGCAGGGTCTGGATGGCTTCGATCACCTCCAAGGCGTTGCCCACCGCGTGACCGAGGGGTTGGTTCATATCGGAAATGAGGGCAACCGCTTTACGGCCGGCCAACTCAGCGATATTGACCATGATCCTGGCGAGAGAGCGCGCTTGTTTCTCCGTCTTCATAAATGCGCCGGTGCCGGTCTTCACGTCGAGAACGATGCGCTCAGCGCCGGCCGCCAGCTTCTTACTCATTACCGAGGAGGCGATCAGGGGTTGCGCATCCACGGTGCCGGTCACGTCCCGCAGAGCATAGAGCTTGCCATCGGCGGGCGCCAGGTCGCTTGTCTGGCCTGTGAGCACCAGCCCTACTTCCTTTAACTGGCGCAGGAATTCGTCCTTGGACAGATCCGTGCGGAAACCGGGGATTGATTCCATCTTGTCGAGAGTACCCCCGCTGAAGCCCAAGCCACGGCCGGACATCTTTCCGATGCGCAGCCCGCAAGCAGCAACCACAGGTTCCACCACCAACGTGGTCTTATCCCCAACGCCGCCGGTAGAATGCTTATCGAGGGCCAAGTCGACCACCCCGCTCAGGTCCAGCGTTTCGCCGGAGGCAGCCATGGCCAGAGTGAGCTCAGTGGTCTCGCGATCGGTCATTCCGTTAAGTAACACGGCCATAGCCCAGGCAGATGCCTGGTAGTCGGTTACGAGTCCCTGGGTAAACCCATCTACAAAGAAGCGGATCTCGTCCGGGGTTAGCTCTTTCCCGTCACGTTTCTTAACAATAATGTCTACGGCGCGCATGGCGTTTTGGAGGCTAAAATTATAATATAGTCAAGCAATTGTCATACAACTATTACGCTAAGTCATCATAGGCTTGACAAAGCTTAAGCAAGCACAATAGACTAACGTTTTAGCCAGGTGATAGGAAGAAAAGTGCGTTTCATTAGCCAATGACCATCCTGCTGACCAAAGTGCGCGCGCCACAGCGGCGCAAGGACGTGCTGCGCCGGGTGCGTTTGATAGATATCCTGCATCAAAACCTGCACCGCAAGCTCACTTTTGTCTCCGCGCCTGCGGGCTATGGCAAGACAACGCTGCTGGTGGATTTCGCCGCCGACGTGGACGCCCTGGTCTTTTGGTATCGCATCAGCCCGGAGGATAGCGACCTGGTGCAGTTCGTCCAGCACCTGGTGGCTGCTTTCCAGCAGCACAAGCCCAAATTTGGCCTGGCTCTGTCCGACAAATTAAACACACCAGGTGGAAGCCCGGACGCAGCCACCCTGGCCGTGGACCTGATCAACGAGGTGGAAGAAAAACTTGACGACTTTTCTGTATTGATCCTGGACGATTACCATCTGGCCGGGGAAAACCAACAGATCGTCGATTTCATCGAAAACCTGCTCGAAAACTTGCCGGATCGATTAAGGATCCTAATGGGTTCGCGCAGTGTATACGGCATCCCCACAGCCAACCTGTACATCCGCGATGAGCTGGTGACGATCAGCGCGGATGAACTGCGCTTCCGGGCAGACGAACTGCAGAAGCTGGTGCTGCAGAACCACCGCGTGCGCCTGAGCGATGAGCAGGCCCAGGAGTTCGCCATGCGGGCGGATGGCTGGATCATTGCTATCCTGCTGGCTTTGCGCACCATGGAGAACGACGTGCTTCCGGACCTTTCCGGCGGCGTGGAGCGCATCTACACCTACCTGGCTGAGGAAGTCGTCAACCGCCAAAGCGAGGAGCTGCGCGATTTCATGCTGGCTACCTCGATCCTGGGGGATTTCAATGAGGCTGTGTGCAACTATTTGCTGCAGAGCAAGGACGCGGCTGAATACCTGCGCGCCCTCGAAGAACGCAATCTGTTCGTGAGCCGCACGGAAACCAGCGAAGGACCAAGCTATCGTTACCATCAATTATTTGCCGAATTCCTTCAAGATTATTTCGTAAGGAACCAGAAACCGCGCCTGCAGGAGCTGCACCGGCGGGCGGCGGCTTGGTATAGGGAACGCGAGGAGTGGGAGCGCGCTGTCCACCACAAGCTGCAGGCGGGGGATAAACAAGAGGCCGCCAACTGGGTGGACAAGGTGGCTGTGGAGTTCTACACTTCCGGGCGGCAAATGCTGATCGCCCGTTGGATGGAACAGCTGGCCAAGCCACCGGACTTGCGCAAACATGCGCCGCACTTGCTGTTGTACCAGGCCAAGCTGCTCGGCACACAAGGCCAATTTCAAGCCGCTTTGAAATTACTGAATCTTGCCGAGCCAGCCCTTGCCAAACTAAAGGGCGTAGATGCATTGGCCAATGCCATGATCACGCGCGGCATGATCTACCGGTTTACCGGAAAGCATCGTGAAGCGCTCAAACTCGCCGAAAAAGCCCAGGGTCTATTAAGGGGAAAACGAAAACCAGAGCTGCGCCAAAAATGGTTCCAGGCTGAGCGATTGAAAGCGCTACCGCTGAACCATTTTCGCAAAACAACCATGGCCATCCACAGCTTGGAAACCGCAGCCAACGGCCTAAGATATTTAGCTGATGCCAACGAACCAGCATTGCAGATCCAGTACCTCTATGATCTTGCGGAATGCCTGAACGATCTGGGGCTGCTCCAAATCAATTCGGGCAATATGCTGGCGGCGCAAAAAGCCTTCCGGGAAGCGCTTGATATCCATCTACGAATAAATAGCAATTTAGGCGCCATGGCTTTAGCACGCAACAACCTCGCGTATATTTACCACCAAAGCGGTCAATACCCGGAAGCCTGGCGAGAATACTCTTTAGCCCTAGACCATGCCAAGGCGGCGAATCAACTCCGTTGGCAACGAGCTATCCTTACTGGACGGGCTGAATTGTTGCTAGAAGTCGACGAGAAAGTAGAGGGACTCGATAACCTTGAGCAAGCACTTGCAATCCGCAATCAGTCAGAGCCCGAAAGTGCTCTTATTTATCTGGGTATGGCACGCGCTGAGCGAAAGAGAGGGCAATACAGCGAGGCCTTGAATTGGCTGCGCAAAGCAGCCAGCTTAAGCACTGGCACACTGGAAGAAGCAGATTACGCCTTGGAGTTGGGATTAATCTATGCTGACATGGGCCAGGGTGACCTGGCCATAAAGGAATTTGAAAAGACAATCTCAGATTGGCCTAAAGATAAAACCCCTAAGCAAGCCCAGGTCCTGGCTGCATTCCTGGCAGCCCGGTCTTCCTTTGAGGCTAAAGAGTTTGCCAAAGCGGAGAAATTATTAAACCAATCACTTGAAGGCGCTGCCCGGCTGGGATACGATCAGTTCCTGGTTGTCGCCGCACGGCCTTTCACCTCTGTTTTGAAGCAGTTCGCCGCGTTCGCTACTTCCGCTCAGTTGCAAGCCTTGGTTGAACGGGCCGAAAACTTCGTAGCAGGAAGATCGATGTTGGCAAGCATAGCTCCCGAACTTAAAGTTAAACCCATTCGCATGGAAATTCACGCTTTTGGCACGGGAGAGATCCGCCGGAATGGAGAACTGCTCCATCCAAACATTTGGCGGTCCACCCGAGCTCGCGCCCTGTTCTTCTTTATCCTAGACCGCGGCAAGGTGCGCAAAGAAACCATCGGCCTGTCCTTCTGGCCGGATTTCAGTTCCGGCAAGATCAGCAGTAACTTCCATGCCACGCTGTGGCGCGTTCGCCAGGCGCTCGGCTTCAGGGAGGCGATCGTGTTTGACAATGACCAATATAGCCTCCATCCGTCCATCCAGATCTGGTATGACGTTGGCGAATTCGAAACCCTGTTGGCGAAGGCCCGTCATCCGAGTATTTCTAAAAGCGAACGCAGTGAAGCCATCAAGCAGGCCCTGGACTTGTATCAACAGCCCTACCTGCAGGACATTTACATGGAATGGACAGACTTGCGCCGAGAAGAACTGCGCAATGTCTATCAGGACGGATTACTGGAGCTTGCCACGATAGAAAGCAGCGGAAAACATTACCGAGCCGCCAAACAGCTGTACGAAAAAGTATTGGCCATAGACCCCTATCGCGACGAAGTGCACCTGGCCCTCATGCAGTGCCTGGCACTTTCTGGCGCGGCATCCGCGGCGATCGCCCACTTCAATGATTACCGCACCATGCTGCGTAAAGAATTGAACGCTGAACCTCTGCCCGAATTAAAAGCCTATTATGAGCAATTAGCCGTGAAGGCCTAGGAGGAGCTTTATGTGACGAAACAAGATCCCCACAAAATCTTCGACGCTAACTTGGCTGCCTCATTAACGGTAGCCTTTTTCGTCTATAGGCATAAAGCTTGCTCATAGCTACGTTCATAAGGCATCGAATAGGATACACCCACTGACTAACTAGATTCTGGAGGATTAAATGTCTTACACAAAGATCCAAGCTAATTACCCTATGGGCGGCGGTATTGGCACTGACCCTCAATTTAATTATCCCATGGGTGGCGGCATTGGTACCGGCCCTAAAGCCGAGTACCCTATGGGCGGCGGCATCGGCACCGGTATTCAACTTGAAGGCCCCATGGGTGGCGGTATCGGCACCGATCACTAGATCAAGCAGAACACTTACTTATCCCTAAGAAAACCAGGAGATTACGATGTCTAAGCTTAAATTGAACGCAATCGCCACGCAAGCCTTGCTGGATAATGAATTCCAGGCTGCAATTCTCAACGGGCACGTGCAGGACCGTCTCGGCGCTTTCCAGTTGAACGACGAAGAAGTAAAAGCCGTCATGTCCATCCAGGCTCTGGATCTGGACCAGTTCATCCGCCATCTGAGCGGCCTGATCCAGCCTAGCGCTTTGGTTGCGTAAAAAAAACGCGACGTCAGCAAAATTGCTGGTAGCTCAACACACAAGGCCCTGCCGGGGGCAGCCATTATCCTTAGGGTGGGGGTAGGGATGGTTTACCCCTCATTAGTGTCTTTTTAAGGAGAGGAAGCTACACCTGAATTATCGGGTGACAAACCCAGAGGATGCTTACAATAGCCAATGCTACGTGAAAAAATCATTGACCAACAGGCGTTGCGAGCTAATGGACGTTCCATGAACGACCGGACGAGCCAACCTAACCTGGGACCAGATTACGATCACACTGAGGATCTGGCTGCGCTAGCCATTGCCGGCGCCAGCATCGTCTCCAGCCTTGACGTTGATAAAGTACTGCAAGTTATTGCTCAGCAGCTTACCAGCCTGTTGAATGTCCCAATTTGCATCCTGGCCGATTGGCGGCCAAATCCAGGGGGGTTACGTGCTCATACGAAGTATGCCAATCCCAAGGTTGCGCAACTCCCCAAATCCTATAAGCTCACCACATTATCCGAACAACTATCACTGACCCAGGTGATAGAAAAATCGCGGCCCATACAAAAGCACGCTGACGATCCTGAGCTGAGCGAAAAACAAAGAGCCGCTTTCAAGAAAGCCAGGATCTCCACTCTGCTGCTATTGCCCTTGGTAGCCCAGAATAAAGCACTAGGTCTGGTGGAGCTGCAAGAAACACGCGGCCCGCGCACCTTTAGCGATCGCGAGATTTACCTGGCGCAGACCCTGTGCCACCAGGCAGCCGTAGCGATTGAAAACGCCCGGCTGTTCGGCGCAGCCCGCCGCCAGGTGCATGAGTTGAGCATCCTATATCAGGTATCAGCAGCGGCCACGGAAGCCACCAGCGAAGACGATCTCATAAAAACCGCCACTCAACTTATTCGGGAAAATCTGTTTCCGGATAATTTAGGCGTGCTCATGGTGGATAAGGCAGCCAACCAGCTGCGGGTGCATCCTTCCTATCAGGTGGATAAACCTCTCAAAGCCACCATCATCCCCATGGGGAAGGGGATCACCGGCCAGGCAGCCGCAAGGGGCATCCCTATCCGCGTGGGCAACACGCGCCAGGCCAAGAACTACTTGGATTACGATGAGGATACCCAATCTGAATTGTGCGTGCCGATGAAGATCGGCGAGCGCGTGATCGGAGTTATCAACGCAGAAAGCACGAAGCCCAACCACTTCAGCGAAAGCGATGAACAATTAATGCTCACGCTGGCCGGGCAATTGGCCAGCGGCATCGAGCGGCTACGCAACGCTACCTCCGAACGCCGCCGCACCAAGCAGCTCAGCATCCTGAACAAGCTCACCGGGGAAATGAGCGGGGTCTTGGAACGAGATAAGCTGTTCAAGATCGTGGTTGAACGGCTGAACAAGGAAATGAATTACATTTCCACGGATATTTCTCTGGTGGACGAAGCCAGCCAGGAATACGTGCTGGCCGCCGTTAGCGGCAGCTTCGAAAGCCTGGTAGCCGAAAGCGGTTACCGCCAGAAGTTCGGCGAGGGGCTATTGGATGTAGCCGTGCGCACCAGCCAGGTAGTGGTCGCCAACAATGTGCACGAACACCCGGAGTACAAGCTGGTGGCAGGCCACGAGATGATCAATGCTGAATTGATCATCCCCATCAAGATATATAAACGTGTGATTGCCGTGCTCAACATCGAAAGCAACGAATTAAATGCCTTCGATGAGTATGAAGTCGAAGCCTTGAGCACGTTGTGCGACCAGATCTCGATCGCCCTGGAAGGCATCAATCTATTCGATTCCACTCGCAGGCAGCTGCAGGAACTGACCGTATTGCACGCTATCACGCACGCGGCGGTAAACGCAAAAAGCGAAGCTGAATTGCTGGAACGCGCCACCGAGATCATTGGCGATAGCCTGTATCCCGACCAATTTGGCTTCCTGATGATGGATGCCGATGAGCAATTGCTATTAGTCAACCACAACTATCGCGGCCTCAGTGAGGAGACCCAAAAAAGGACAGTGGCTCTTTCTGAAGGCATCACTGGCAAAGTGGCTGCCTCGGGCATACCCTGGCGGATCTCAGATGTGCGTAAAGAGCCAAATTACCTCAACATCAACACCAACATGCGCTCTGAACTATGCGTACCCATCCAGGGGAATGGCAGGCGCATTCTGGGCGTGATCAATGCGGAAAGCGCCCAACTGGACGCCTTCTCCGACAAGGATCTGCGCCTCTTAAATACCATCGCCGGCCAGCTTGGCACGGCCATCGAGAAACTGCGTCTGTTTGAATCCGAGAAAGTGCAGCGCGAACAGGCTGAGACGCTGCGTGAAGTAGCCGCCATCTTAAGCGGCGCCACCGATAGCTCCAACGTACTTGACCTGATCCTGAACCAACTGAAGAGGGTGGTGCCTTTCGATAGCGCTTCTATCCAGATCATCAAAGGCGATAACCTGAGTGTGCGCGCAATTGCCGGGGAGCTGAATCCGAACGTTATTGGGTTCGAGATTCCCATCGATACCGACTTAGTCGCTCACCCCTCGCTGTACGACCACCGCACTATGATCTACGAGGATATTAGCGATCACCCAGATTGGCTGCATCTTCCCCTTTCCCGTGAGATCAAATCGTGGATCGGCGCCCCCTTGATGGTGCGCGGCGAATGTATTGGCCTGCTCACTGCAGATGGTTTTCGTTCCAAGCAGTTCGGCCAAATGGACGCCCAGTTGGTCTCCACCTTCGCCATCCATGCAGGCATCGCCCTGGAGAATGCACGGCTCTTTGAAGAAGCGCAGGAAGCCTATGTGCAGACCGTCAGCGCGCTGGCTAGCGCCATCGATGTGCGCGACAGCTACACCAGCGGGCACAGCCAACGCCTGGCCGAGCTGGCCGTGAAGATCGGCGAAGCCATGGGCTGCAGCGCCGAAGAATTGGTGGGCCTACGCTGGGGTGGATTGTTGCACGATATCGGCAAGATCGGCGTTCCCGACGAGATCTTGAGAAAGCCGGGCAGTCTGGAAGCCCATGAAGAAGAGATCATGCGCCGCCACCCGGAAATTGGGGAGCATATTGTTGAACGGGTGAAATACCTGTCTGGTGTAGCCCCCATTATCCGCGCCCACCAGGAACGCTTTGATGGGATGGGTTATCCGGACGGCCTACGCGAACACGCCATCCCCAAGGTCGCCAGGATCATCAGTGTAGCTGATGCCTATGTGGCCATGACCGATGAGCGCGTGTATCGCAAGGCTCGCAGCCATGAGGACGCCATTAAAGAGCTTAAGCGCTGCAGCGGCACCCAGTTCGATCCGGCCGCAGTAAAAGCCTTACTTAAGGCGTTCAAGTCCGGCGTCTGACCCCTGATTAAACGATAAACATCGCATCACCGAAGGAATAGAAACGATACCTCTCGGCGATGGCCGCCCGATATGTGTCTAGTACCAGCTCGCGCCCGGCAAAGGCGCTCACCAGCATCAACAGCGTGGAGCGGGGAAGATGAAAGTTGGTCAGCATGGCATCCACCACTCTGAAGTTGTAACCCGGAAGGATAAACAGACCTGTGCGGCCTTCGAAGGGGCGGACAAACCCTTCAGGTTCCCCGGCCGCGGCGCTTTCCAGGGTGCGCACGGACGTGGTGCCTACCGCGATTACGCGGCCTCCCTTCGCGTGAGTTTCATTCACCAGGTCGGCTACTTCCTTTGGCAATTGACACCATTCGGTGTGGATGTTGTGCTGGAGTGCATCCTCTTCGGTGACCGGGGTAAAGGTATCCAGGCCGATATGCAGGGTCAGCTTTGCAAAGCGCACGCCTTTAGCTTTTAGCTCGGCGATCAGGCGAGGCGTGAAATGCAGCCCCGCAGTCGGAGCGGCCGCCGACCCCGGCTCGCACGCATACACGGTTTGATAGCGCTCCGGGTCTGCCAACCGGGTGTGGATATATGGCGGCAGGGGTACTGCACCCATCAGCCCCAGTTCCGCTTCGATTGGCCGGTTGAAGGCCAGCAGGCGCTGGGCTCCGCCGAGGTCAGACTCAATAGTGGCAACAACACCGTTCTGCAGTTTTACCTGCTTCCCCGCGTCCAACCCCCTGCCACCGACTAAGGCCGTCCAGGAAAGCTCGGCGAGTTTCTCCAGTAACAGCAACTCAACTTTGCCGCCACCGGGCAGCTTGCGCGCCGCGAGGCGGGCGAGGATGACCCGGCTATGGTTGGCCACCAGCAAGTCGCCAGGATACAGAAGTTCGGGCAAGTTATGGAACGCCCTATGCAGGCGTGATCCTGTCCTTCGGTCCAAGACCAGCAGGCGGGCTGCGTCGCGCGGCTCCACCGGTTCCTGGGCTATATGTTCAGGGGAAAGGACGTAATCGAAATCAGATGTTTTCAAATCGGGAATGAGTTAAAGATTGAAAAAGCGGCCAGGCAAGTTCATATCCCAATTCGGTCAACCTAGAACAAAGTAGGCGGCTTGGTGTACGGCAGACCCAAATGGGCGCAGGCCTGCGCAGTGGCCAAGCGGCCTTGGGAGCGGCGTTCCAGGAACCCAAGTTGCATCAGGTAGGGTTCAACCACATCCATTATGGTGTCAGCCTCTTCGCTTACTGAAGCGGCGATAGTATTTAAACCCACGGGGCCGCCGCCAAATTTTTCGATGATAGCGCGTAGCACGCGCCGGTCAAGTTCATCCAAGCCTAGCTGGTCTACTTCCAGCAGGTCGAGCGCTTCGCGCGCTACCAATGCGGTGATCACGCCCTGGGCACGCACCTCGGCAAAATCTCGTACACGGCGCAGCAGGCGCAATGCCACTCGAGGTGTGCCGCGGGAACGCAGGGCCATCAGCTCCAATCCGTCGTGGGCTGCTTCGACGCCCAACTGGCCGGCGGCACGCTCCAGGATGGCGCGGATAGCCACGACGTCGTAATAATCCAGGCGGAAGGTGGCCCCAAAACGAGCGCGCAGGGGAGCGGTGAGCAGAGCCAGCCGGGTGGTGGCTCCCACGATCGTGAAATGCGGTAACTTCAGGCGGATAGCACGGGCGGCCGGACCTTTGCCAATGACGATATCGAGCGAAAAATCCTCCATGGCCGGATACAGCACTTCTTCCACGGCCTTACCCAGGCGATGGATCTCATCGATGAATAGAACGTCGCCCTGGTTCATATTACTGAGGATGGCAGCCAGGTCTCCCTGGCGCTCTATAGCCGGGCCGGACGTGACCTTGATGTGCACGCCCATCTCGTTGGCCAATATATGGGCCAAGGTGGTTTTGCCCAGCCCCGGCGGTCCATAGAAGAGCACATGGTCCAACGCCTCGCGGCGCTGTTGGGCCGCGGCGATCAGGATGGCCAAGTTCTCACGCACATTGTCTTGTCCGATCAGCTCGCCGAGGGTACGCGGCCGTATACCAGGGTCGATCTTGTCGTCGATGCTGTGCAGGGGGTCCACCAAGCGTGCAGGGCTGGCGCTCATCGAACGATTATACATGTAGGTTATTTTAGAACCTGCGTTCTGGAGAGCGCAAAACCCAAGGTGCCTTATCCACTCGCCTTCAAGTCACGCACGTTTAGCTGCAGCCGGCTGCGCCCGTTGAACTCGTTGGCCTCGAAGCGATACAGCAAGTCCACCGCTTTCGGCAGTGCCTGCAGCCAGTGTCCTTGGCGGAAGGCGATCGCATCGTAGGTCACCCAGCCGTCCGTCACAGTTAGTTTGAGGTGTCTGGCTTCCGCCCCCACTGTGCGGGCGTCGCGCACCTGCAGGCCGCGGGTCACCAAGTTCACCTGTGGGTTGCCGTAGCCAGTCGGCTCGATCAGCTCCAGATGCTGCAAGGTTTCAGCCCTGAGCTCGGATAGCGGCACCTCAGCATCCGCCACCAACACCGGCCGCAGATCCAGGCCGCCTAGTTGCTGCTCCGCCAGCGCCTGCAAACGTTCCAGCGCCTCCGCCAGCTTGGAGTTGGGCACGGTGAAGCCGGCGGCAGCCGCGTGCCCGCCAAAATTACGGAACAAATCCGCACAGCTCTCCAGCGCTCTGGTGATATGGAACTCAGGGATGCTGCGGCAGGACGCCCGCGTAAATTCCGACCCGCGCTGGCCAACAATGGCTGGCCGGTAGAACCTGTCCACCAGCCGAGATGCCACCAGGCCGACCACCCCGGCGTTGTACTCCTCGTGAATAGCAGAGATCAACAGCGCGCCCGGCTGGGCGGCGATCTCCTCCGCTGAGGCGGTCATCTCGCGGGTCAACTGCTGCCGCTCGCGGTTCTGGCTGTCTAAATATTGCGCCAACCGCCCAGCCTCGAAGACATCCTCGGTCATCAGCAGGCTCAGTGCGTTCTGGGCGGTTTCCAACCGGCCGGCCGCGTTCAAGCGCGGGCCGAGCAGGAAACCGATATCTCCAGCGCGCACTGCTGCTGGTTTGAGGCCGGAAACACCGATCAAGGACAAGATCCCCTGCCGGGTGGGTTTGCGCAGCGCCTCCAACCCCTCGCGCACCATCCAGCGGTTCTCGCCGGTCAGCGGTACCATGTCCGCCACGGTGCCTAACGCTACCAGGTCCAGCAATCTGTTCGCCAGCAGCCCTTGTCCCGACGCGAGGCGCAGTTCCAAGGCGCAGGCCAACTTGAAGGCTGTACCCACCCCTGCCAATTGCTTCTCTTCATATTCATCGCCGGCTTGCTTGGTGTTGATCACTGCGAAAGCATCCGGCATCTCAGGCCCGGGTGAATGGTGGTCGGTGATGATTAAGTCCAACCCCAAGCGTTTAGCCTCGGCCGCTTCGTTCACCGAGCGGATGCCGCAGTCCACTGAAACCACCACGGCAGCTCCGTTCTTTTTCAACTGATGCAGCGCGGCGATATTCAACCCGTAGCCTTCTTCAAAACGATCAGGGATGTAGGATTGAGCCTGCCCTCCCAAACCCTGCAGGCAGGTCAGCAGCAGGGCTGTGGCGGTCACTCCATCTGCGTCATAATCGCCATAGATAACAATGGGTTCGGCGTTGTGGATGGCGAAGGCGAGACGGTCCACCGCCGCCGCCATGCCCTTTATCTTGAGTGGATCATTGTCGTCCGGAGGTAAGGCGGCCAGGAAGCGCTTGCATCCGTCTGCGGTAGCAATCCCACGATTGAACAGCACCTGCTGCAACAAGGCAGGATAGCCTGACAAACCGGCCGCTGCCTCGGCGCTAAGCTTGGTGGAAATTTGCCATTGTTTTTCAAGGATGTTTTCCATGGAGTGTGGCTAATCATACCGTGAACACCTGCACAGCCGTTTTTGCGGCCGATATTCTCCCCTCGCGTTGACTCTGCCTCTAAACACTGCTATCATCCATCCGCTATGGGAGCTCGGCTGTTGCAATGGGTGCGCGCGGCTTGGTCTGGGGCGTTGCGCATCCTTCGCTGGCTAACTCCTGGCCTGGGGGTCAAACGCTGGATCCTGCTGATCCTGTTCGCTACCTTTCTGATCGGTATTGGCGGCGCCATGCTGGTGCTGGACGTGTATCGCACCGCGCCTGATACTTGGTGGCTACCAATCTTCGATTGGCTTTCTCTCCGCTTCCTCGACCGCACCTTGCGCGCCGCCATCTTTGGCATCCTGGGCATCGCCGGCCTGGTGTACGGCGTGCTCAAGATGAACCGCAGCCTGTTGGCGCCCTACATGCGCCCGGGCCGCCCGGTGGTGGATGACCTCGCCGACCATCGCAAACGCGGCCGGGGTCCGCGCATCGTCGTCATCGGCGGCGGGCACGGCATGGCCACCCTGCTGCGCGGCCTGAAAGCACACACCTACAATCTCACTGCCATTGTCACTGTGGCCGATGACGGCGGTTCCTCAGGCCGACTGCGCAGCAATTTGGGCGTGCTTCCGCCCGGCGACATCCGCAATTGCCTGGCCGCCCTTTCCAACGACGAAACCCTGATCACCCAGCTCTTCCAATATCGATTCTCCAGCGGCGAGAACGGTATGGGCGGACACTCTTTCGGCAACCTATTCATCAGCGCCCTCAGCGAGATCACCGGCAGCTTTGAAGAAGCCGTGGCCGAGTCTGGCCGGGTGCTGTCTGTCCACGGGCGCGTGCTGCCCGCCACCCTTCACGATGTACGCCTGGTGGCCGACCTGGCGGTCCCGCTCTCCAACGCCGAAGTGCGCGTACACGGGGAAAGCCAGATCCCCGCAGTAACCGGCTCTGTGCGCCATGTCTGGCTGGAACCTAATGCGCCGCCGGCTTATCCCGACGCGGTCAACGCCCTGCTCAACTCGGACCTGATCGTCATCGGGCCGGGCAGCCTGTACACCAGCATCCTGCCCAACCTGTTAGTGCCCGACCTGGTGGCTGCTATCCGCAACAGCCCCGCCCTGAAAATATTCATCTGCAACCTTGCCACCCAAACAGGGGAGACGGATGGCTACGCCTGCGGCGACCATATTCGCGCCCTCGAATCCCACATCGGCCCTGCGCTATTCGACATCGTGCTCAGCAATCGCGACCAAAGCGAAGTGCTGCCGAATGGCTCTCAATGGGTGGCCACCGAAGAGGGGCTGGAGGAGCATTACGCTCTATATCGCGCCGACCTAGCCGACCCCGAGAATCCCGGCCACCACCTCTCACCCCACCTTGCCCAAACCCTCATCGATCTGCTGCAGGAACGTACCGGGCCATTAGCAGCCATCAAAGACTAAGAGGAATTTGTGTTCAATAAGAAGACCATCAAGGATTTCGACCCGCGCGGCAAACGCGTGCTGATACGTGTGGATTTCAATGTGCCTATCGAGAACGGCGTGGTGCAGGACGATACGCGCATCCGCGCGGCCTTGCCCACCATCCAATATTTGCTTGATAAGGGCGCGGCGGTCTTACTTTGCTCCCATCTGGGCCGCCCTAAAGACAAGTCGGATGCAAAGTACTCGCTCAAACCCGTGGCCGACTATTTGGGCGGCCTGGTAAAAGCCCCCGTTAAGTTTGCTGAGGAGGCCGTAGGCCCAAAGGCAGAGGCTGCAGTCAAAGACCTCAAGGCCGGCGAGATCCTCCTGCTGGAGAATACGCGCTTCTATCCCGGCGAGACCAAGAACGACGCGGAATTCGCCAAGCAGCTGGCAGCTCTGGCAGACCTCTATGTGAACGATGCCTTCGGTTCGGCGCACCGTGCCCACGCCTCTACGGAGGGAGTCGCCCGGCATTTGCCAGCCGTGGCTGGCTTACTCATGGAGCAGGAGATCCGCTACCTAGGCCAGGCGCTGGCCGACCCCAAGCGGCCTTTTGTGGCCATTCTAGGCGGCGCCAAGGTGAGCGACAAGATTGGGGTCATCCGCAATCTGCTGGGCAAGGCCGACCATCTGCTCATAGGCGGGGGCATGGCCAATACTTTCTTCAAGGCCCAGGGCTTAGAGATGGCAGATTCATTAGTCGAAACCGACGCGGTGGACACGGCCAAAGAATTGCTCAATAAGGCTGGTGATAAACTGCATTTGCCTGTGGATGTAGTCATTGCTGACGCATTTGAGAAGAAGGCCATTCACAAGACAATTAAGGTCGGCAATATTCCCGCGGGTTGGCGCATCCTGGATATTGGCCCCGAAACCGTTGCGGAATTCAGCGCCTTGATCTTGACTGCCGGCACCGTGGTTTGGAACGGGCCGATGGGAGTCTTCGAAATGAAGCCTTTTGCCGCAGGTACTTTCGCCCTAGCCAAGGCCGTAGCCGAATCGCAAGCGGATAGCATTGTGGGTGGCGGCGACTCCGTTTCGGCGCTGCAGCAATCCGGCCTAGCAGACAAGATCACGCACATCTCCACAGGTGGCGGCGCTTCACTTGAAATGCTGGAAGGCAAGGCGCTGCCTGGATTGGCTGCCTTGCAGGATAAGGACTGAGATGGTGCGCACTCCATTGGTGGCTGGCAATTGGAAGATGAACAAGACCAGCTCTGAGGGCTTGCGCCTGGCGGAGGAACTGCTGCCTGGCCTGCAGGCGATCCCGGGAGTCGAGAAGCTGATCTGTCCGCCAGCCACTTCGCTGATGGTGCTGGCCGCCCTATTGGAGAAGACTGGCATTGCCCTGGGCGCACAGGACCTCTATTGGGAAAAGGAAGGCGCTTTCACCGGCCAATTATCAGCGGCTATGGTGGCTGAGTTTTGCCAGTATGTCATCATCGGCCACTCGGAGCGCCGCAGCCTGTTCGGCGAAAGCGACGCGGACGTGCAGCGCAAGATACAGGCTGCCCTGGCGGCCGGGCTGCGCCCAGTGCTGTGTGTGGGGGAGACCCTGGAGGAGAACGAGACCGGCCGCGCCGCACAGGTCGTCTCAGGGCAGCTGCGGGCTGCCTTGCAAGATGTGCGGGTCGATTCCGCTGAGGGGCTGGTAATTGCCTACGAGCCGGTGTGGGCTATTGGCACCGGCAAGGCTGCCACCCCCGAGGCTACCGACACCCTGCTGCGCAATGTGGTGCGCCCCACGCTGGCTGGACTGCTGGGCGCTGAACTGGCGCAGGGTTTGCGGGTGCTATATGGCGGCTCCGTGAATGCTGCCAATGCGGCAGCTTTTTTTGCCATGCCGGAAATTGATGGGGCGTTGGTGGGCGGGGCCAGCCTGAAGGCAGCCGAGTTCGTGGGAATTACACAGGCGGCAGCGAATTAAGCGGATTGCTGGCCAGCGACCTGACCGAATACCTCATCCCCAAAGACTTCATAGCTATTCCCCCCGCGCTTTTTGACGCCGTACATGGCTTGGTCCGCATTGCGCAGCAGCGTATCCACGTCTTCGTTGAACTTGCTGCTGAGAGCGATGCCAATGCTGGCTGTGGCAACCAGGGAGTCCCCCTGGTTGAAGGTATAAGGCTGCACCAAGGACTCTCGGATGCGGGCGGCTACTTGCAAGGCACTGCCTTCGTTGCTGACGCCATCCAATAGGATGCCGAATTCATCCCCGCCCAACCGCGACACCAGGTCGCCCGGGCGAATGCTGGATTCCAAACGGCGGCTAAAATCGATGAGTAGTTGGTCGCCGATGTGGTGGCCCCACTGGTCATTGACGTTCTTCAGGTTATCCAGATCTATGAACAAGACGGCGAAACGATAATCTGGCTCGGTCTTCACGCGCAGGTTGCTGCGCTGCAATACATCGCGGAAATAAGCCCGGTTGGGCAGCTGGGTGAGCACATCGTGAAAGGCGTGGCGTTGCAGCATTTCCTGGGTGTGTTTGCGCACAGTGACGTTATGTAGAACGCAGACCCAGCCCTTCTGTTGGGATTTAAGCGGCGCAGCATGCAGTTCGAAAAATTCGCCATGCAGAGTGACTTCGATCTCAAAAGACTGCTCGGTGGCAAAGCCGGCTTCCATCCTTTGGATGGTGTCGGAAGAAAACTTCACCATAGCCAAAATGGCAAGCAAGGGCGGGCGGATCTCCACCTTCCCCAGATCGAACAGGGTTTGCGCGGCCGGGTTGCTACGGCTGACCTCCAGCATGGGTGTCAGGACGAGTACCGGGTCGGGCGTGCTTTCCAACATGGCGTCCAACAGGGCGTATTGCTCCACCAGTTCTGACTGGAAAGTGCGCTTGCCGGTTACGTTGCAGAACATGAACTCGGCGCCCATGATATTGCCCTGTTCGTCTTTGCTGCTCACCCCGGAACACATGGCAAAAACGGGCTGCCCAGTACGGTTGTAGAGGGACAGTTCGCGTTCACGCACGAAGCCATTCTCCTGTATGTCTTTGAACAAACGGGCGGCTTCATCCGGGTTGCTCCACATATAATTGGGGAAGGTCTGATCGATGAGCTCGCTCTTTTTCTTGACCCCCATCATTTTCAGGAAATAGGGGTTTGCATAAGTGATGCGGTTGTGCGCATCGGTGTAGACAATGCCATCATGGGCATTGTTGTGGAAGTTCAGATCCCCCAACGATCGTTCCAGGAAGTTTTTCTCCAGAACGGCTTTGGCATATTTCTTTTGCAGGCGCGCCAATTGAGCGCTAAGACGCTTTACATCAGCCTGGGTTGAAGAAGATGCTGGTTTGCTTATTTTTCGTTTAGCCACTTGCATTCAGG
>JBBDXQ010000052.1:0-5533 GCA_040902265.1 Anaerolineales bacterium | reverse complement strand
GTCGCATCTCCATAGTCTCTCACGGAGGTGTGACATTTCTAAGTGTACATACCGAAACCTTGACTAGCACAGACAATTCGATGATGGTTTAAAAAGCTTACTAGATAGCAGAAACTTAACAACGTGGGAAAAGGCGGGCGAGATGTCAGGTAGGTGGACAGCGCTGCGCAAGTGGGATGAATTATTTCTTGATTGCGGTGTGCTCTGTGACCAACTCCCAAAGTCGGTTAGGACTAAGAGGGATCTCGCGGATCTCAAAGCCTTTGATGCCCAGGGCATCTTCGATCGCCTGGGCGAAGAGCGGTGCAACCGGAATAGCGCCAGCTTCCCCGGCGCCTTTGACACCGAGAGGATTAAGCGGGGAGGTGGTGACCTGGTGGCCGATTTCGATGCGCGGCACATCCTCGGCGCTGGGCAGAAGGTAGTCCATGAATGAGGCGTTCACGATCTGGCCATTTTCGTCGAACATCAGTTGCTCATAGAATGCGTTTCCGATGCCCTGCGCCACACCACCATGGATCTGGCCATCCAGGATCAACGGGTTGATCACATTTCCACAGTCGTGCACCGTAATATATTTCTTTATCTCCAGCAGCATGGTGAGCGGATCGACTTCAACAATCATGGCGTGCACGCCTGAGGCTGTTGCCCCCATCTCGGGACCGAAGTAATCAGTGGCCTCCAGGCCTGGTTCACTACCGGGCTTGACCGCGCCGCGCATCGGGTTTGACCTCTGGGCTAACTCGCCCAAGGGGATGGCCGTTTGCGGCGCCCCGAGGATCTGCACGTTTCCGTTCACCAACTCCAAGTTATCGATGGAGACTTCACCTTCGAATTCCTCTGCGGCCTTAGCCAGGATCTTAGCGCGCACGCGTTGGGCAGCGGCGTGGATGGCATTGCCTGCCACCACCGCGCCGCGGCTGGCGAACGTACCCACGCCCCAATGGAACTGGTCCGTATCGCCGGTGACCAGGTCGATCTGATCCACAGGCACACCCAGTTGCTCGGCAACGATCTGCGCGTAGCTGGTGTAGTGTCCCTGGCCCTGGGTGCCAATGCCAGTGGACACACTCACGCGGCCATTGGCCTGCACTTGGATGCGAGCGCCTTCATAGGGGCCGATCCCGGTGCCCTCCACGTAGCAAACGAATCCCAGGCCGAGGCGTTTGCCCTCCTTTTCGGCTTTGGGTTTCAACTCTTTGTAGAACTTGTCATATTCGATCATCTGCATGGCTTGATCGAGAATTGGCGCGTAATTGCCGCTATCGTAAGTGAGCTCTGAGAAATCCTGGTAGATGATGCTGTGCTTGTGGGGAAACTGGTCGGGTGGGATCAGGTTCTTGCGGCGCAAAGCCACCTTATCCACACCCAACTGAGTGGCAGCCGCGTCCAGCAGGCGCTCCATCACAAAAATGCCATGCTGTCGCCCAGCGCCGCGATAAGGGCTGACCATCGGCTTGTTGGTGAAGACTGCGGTGAACTCGCTGTAGTAATTGGGGACCAGATACATGTTGAGCAGAGTGCACTGGGTATTGATCGGCACTGTGAGACCATAGGGGTCGTAGGCGCCATTGTCGTGCCAGAACACATCCTTCACGCCAAGGATGGTGCCATCTTTCTTGAGGGCCAACTCGGCCTGGTGGAACTGGCCGCGTTCCTGGGTGGTAGCGTAGAAATTCTCAGAACGGTCTTCGATCCACTTCACGGGGCGGTCGAGTTGGATGGCGAGCCAGGGCAGCAGCATTTCCTCGGGGTAGAACATGAGGATCTTGGGGCCAAAGCCGCCGCCGATGAAAGGCGCAACGACACGCACCTGGTGCTCGGAGAGGCCGAGCATGGCAGCCAGCCCGTTGCGGATGATGACAGGCGCCTGGGTGGTGTCCCAGACGGTGAGCCTGGCCGCCTTGGCATCCCAGGAGGCTACAATGCCGCGGTTCTCCAGGGCTGCGGCAGTGCCGCGGTCGTAAAAGAACTCGCGGCTGATCACCAGGTCGGCCTGGGCTTTGGCTTTTTCGTAGGACCCTTTTTGTTGCACGACATGCGCGGCGGAATTGTCTTCAAGATCCTCATGAATTAGCGCCGCGCCATGTTCGAGCGCTTTGCGCGGGTCAATGTGCACCGGCAGGGATTGGTAATCAACAGCTACGAGGTTGACTGCATCCTCAGCCACGTAGCGGCTTTCAGCCACAATGCAGACAACTGGCTCGCCTACATGGCGCACCTTGTCCATGGCGAGGATGGGATGCAGGCGTTCGTGGAAGACTGCGTCTTTGATGGGGGGCAAGCCGACGTTCAGAATACCGGTGCGCCAATATGAGCCGAGATCAGCTGCGGTGTAAACTGCGATTACGCCGGGTAATTCACGAGCGGCGGAAACGTCGATAGAGCGAAGGCGCGCGTGTGCATAGGGGCTGCGCACGAAGGCGGTATGGGCCATGCCGGGCAGGTTGACATCATCGACAAAGAGGGCGCGGCCGGTGAGCAGCCGGGGGTCCTCGTTGCGTTTAATTCGTTCGCCGAAAAAACGAGTCGCCAAGTTAGGCTAGTCCTCGGTGAAAGCGACGGCGCGGCAAAAGGCTGCTTCGCCTCCACGGAACATCCAAGGGAAGGCGCCCAGCACGATGCGCTTGTTATGCAGGGCGGGGTTACCCATTTCGCCTCCCATGTTCTCTACGTGGACGCAATCGTGCGGGAAGAGAGCGTTGTGGGTGAGCTGGTAGGCCTCGGCGGGGAACATCTGGTCCACTTTGGCTGCGCCGCCGAACTTTTTCTCGACGATGGCGCGCACCTTGGCCCAATGCTCCAGGCCGCCTTTGCCAAGGAAACGTCCAATAGGCAGGTTCATCGGGTGGTCGGTGGAAATCATGTCCACACCCCACAGGTGGATCTTTTTATCCAGCAGCCATTCGCAAATGCTGTGATGTGGGCCGGGGTGGCGTTGTATATAGCGCTCTTCATCGGCTTCCTCGCTGAAGAACGAATAATTATGCCAACCCGTGTTGATGAAAAGGATGTCGCCATTATTGATCTTAGCTTTTTTCTCGATCATCTCCGGAGTGAATACATCCAGATCGTTCAGTTGATCACTCAAGTCGACGATGACGCCTTCGCCGTAGAGCCACTCAAGCGGCAATTGATCGATGGTCTTGCCCTTGGTGACGAAGTGGCGCGGCGCATCCAAATGGGTGCCCATGTGATTAGAAGTCTGGATGTATTGCGCATTGACGCCATGCTCAGACTTGCGCTTGATATATTTCACTTCGAAAGGCGGGTAAAAAGGCCAGAAGGACGCGTCCTGATTCAACGGTTGTGACAGGTCATGGATTTTCATTGCAACTCCTATAGTTTGTATTGCCTAGCATATGCGCGGATGGCATCTTCAAAGATCTTCATCGGCGGGCGAACCAGGCCAGCGCCAACCTGTCCGATGCCGGCCTGCTTGTGGGCGATGCCGGTATTGACGCGCGGGGTAACGCCCAGCTCAACCACCTTGCGGATATCGATACCGGTCGGTGTGCCGCGAAACTCCAATTGCGGGATAGTGAAATGAGTATGCTCGGCAACGGTGATCTCGTACATCTCCAATGTGGCATTCAGGGCATCCTGAGGTGTGCCGCTTACGAAGGTGACGATGGCCGGTGCGGCGGCCATGGCAAAGGCGCCGATGCCAGCCGTCTCGGTGATGGTGCTATCCCCGATGTCCGGGTTAGCATCCTTGCTGCTGTAGCTGGGGAAGTAGAGGCCGTCTGGCACTTCGGCGGGCGCGGTAAACCAGGCGTCGCCCAGGCCGCTGACGCGCAGGCCGAAGTCGGTGCCATTGCGCGCCATGGCAGTTACGACAGTGCTGCCTTCCACGCCATGAGCAGCATCTGCCATGGCTTTACAGGAGGCCATGACCGGGTTGAGCACACTGAGTGCATTCTCGCCCAGGAATTTAAATATCTCCATCTCAAGGTCGCGGTCATCCGCCACCTTGGCGATCCAAGGCGCCAACTTGGCAGTGTAAAGGATGGAGCCAGCTTTGTTGCGGTTGTGGCCTTCGTCACCCATGTGCAGGGCTTCCGAAAGCAGAGAACGGATATCCAAGCCGCCGCTGATTTCCAGGGCTTTTGCGAGCAGCGGTCCCATGGCGTCGTTCATCCACCTGAGCTTGGCAATCACCTCATCGCTAAAGGCACCGTAGCGCAATACCTTGCCATAGCCCTCGTTAAGGTTGGAATAAGCCTGGTTGCCATGCGTCTGGTTTTCGATGATGTAGACCATCATCGAGGCCGAGGTGACTCCCGCCATGGGACCCACGGTATTGTGATGGTGACAGGGGGAAAAATCGACCTTCCCTTTTTCCACCAGAGCCGCAGCTTCCTTTTCATTTTTCGCAAGCCGCTCAAAGATGAGCGCGCCGATGACCGCGCCGCGCAGCGGCCCGGACATGCGATCCCATTCGATGGGCGGCCCGGCGTGAAGCAGGAGGTTGTCACGCATGCCGGGGATGACTTGGCGGGCGGGGGCGATGCTTTTCAGGATGGGACGAGCATCCATCATCTTGCCGACCGCGGTCTGATTTGCTTTGTCTATGTTTGTCATTTTATGCCTTCATTTTTTGGAGCAGATCCATGAGGTCTTCATTGCCAGCCGCAGGCGGACGCCAATCCACATGGACTGCATCGACGCCCTGGGTCTTGAGGCTTACGTAGAATGATTCGACACCGACATTAATGGCGGACAGAGGTTCAGGGAACTTGGCAACTGGAGAGCCAGCAGACTTGCGATGGACCAACCTGGAAACGACGTAGCCAATGGTTCCTGCCAGATCGCGGAATACTGTGGCGCCAGCTTTGGTTAACCCCCTGATCTGCTCATCGACCTGCTGCGGGTCCTGATCAGTTCCGATGACCAGCGCCACAAATTCTATGTCTTTGCGCGCCTTTCGATGCGTGGAGATGGCTGGGGCTAGCTCGCCAGCCGGGTCGGGGTGGGCACCTTCGCCCAGCACCACATCCAGCAGGATCATGCCAACTTCGGAATCGGCCGCCTCCTGCTTCATTCGGCGCAGGCGCAGGTCGTTATCCAACATGGGGTGCAAACGGCCTAAGGTGAATTCATCTTCTCCCAGATCAAGGATGGTATGCGCCAGGCTGTTGAGGGGATTAGCTAAAGCCTGCCCAGGGCGAATGGGGATATTGGAGTAAATGGGCGCCAGGAAAAGCTGCAGGCCATTGAGCACTTCGTAAGCCAGGGTACCTCCAGCGAATAAGCCGCGTAGGAAGCCAGTGCGCGGTTTAGGCGGCGCAACTTTTTCAATTGGCAATTTCGCCAGATCGATAGCCAACTTGGCTGCCTGGTCCAAGCCTGCAGCGAAATGTAAGTTGCCGATCCGCGCGGTTGGCGGGGCGAAACCGATGAAGTCCACGACCACCGGTTTACCAGCGCTAAGTGCGGCGGCTAGCAGCTTTGTGGCAATTGCTTCATCTGGAGGTTTGGAGATCAGCACGATGACCTTGGTATCCGCGTCAGCGGCTAAGTAATGCAAACC
>JBBDXQ010000051.1:18497-36485 GCA_040902265.1 Anaerolineales bacterium | reverse complement strand
TGGCCGTTGTAATAGCTGGTTTCATTTCATTGTTCTTCATGGTGGCTCGACCGCAGTGGGCGCTAAGTGTAGCTAAAAGCTTGACCCGCCCTTGGCCCAAGCTTCAAACCTGGCTAAGCGAGCAGCTGAGCCAATTCCTTGAAGGTTTGGCTCCGCTTCGAGAACCTTCCCGGTTCATACGCATTGCTTTCTGGATGTTGCTGACCTGGTTATTCAACGTGGCATGGTATTACGCATTAATGCGCAGTTTTTTACCAGAAGCCACCTGGTTATGGGCATTTTTTAGTATCGCGGCCACATCACTGGGTGTGGCTGTGCCTTCATCGCCTGGGTATATCGGCGTATTTGAGGCGGCCATGGTCCTTTCGTTGGCGCCGTTCGGCGTGGACCCGGCAATAGCGCTGGCGTATGCCTTGACCGCCCACGTTATATACTTCGTCATGACCGCCGTGTTAGGCATCATCGGTTTTTGGCAGCAGGGGCAATCATTGAGCTCCATCTATAACCAGTTACTTTCGCGTTCGGCGGCAAAATAAGCTATGCCTGAAAACTATCTGCTCACCGGGGGTGCGGGGTTCATCGGCAGTAATTACGCAGACTATTTATTGAGGCAGGGCATCCAGGTCACTATATTCGATAACCTTTCACGCAAAGGCGCGGATAAAAATCTGGCGTGGCTGCGTGAGACACACGGTGCAGATGCCTTCGACCTATTGGTAGGTGATGTCCGTGACCCAGGTGCTCTGGATGACGCAGCTGAGGTTGCGGACGTCATCGTTCATTTAGCCGGCCAGGTGGCAGTCACCTCTTCGGTGGTCGACCCACGCACCGATTTTGAGATCAACGCCTTCGGCAGCTTCAACGTGCTGGAGTCTGCGCGCAAGAGCAGGCGCAAACCCTTCGTCATTTATTCCTCCACCAATAAAGTTTATGGTGAGATGATGGAGCATCGCCTGCTTGAGCAGAAGACGCGCTACCGCTATGCCAGGCTGCCCTACGGCCTCCCTGAGACCCAACAACTGGATTTTCACTCGCCGTATGGCTGCTCCAAGGGCGCCGCGGAGCAGTACGTGCGCGATTACGCCCGTATCTACGAGATCCCCAGCGTGGTGCTGCGCCAATCGTGCATCTACGGACCGCGCCAATTTGGCATCGAAGACCAGGGCTGGCTGGCTTGGTTTGTGATCGCGGCGGTGCTAGAGAAACCCATCACCATTTATGGTGACGGCAAGCAGGTTCGGGATATGCTGCATGTGCGTGACCTGATCGCAGCCTATGAAGCCGCCGTAGCCCGCCGCAAGAAGATTGCCGGGCGGATCTACAATGTCGGCGGTGGTCCTCAGCACACGTTATCCATCTGGGCGGAGTGCGGCCCTATGCTGGAAAAACTGCTTGGACGAAAGATCCCGATCAGACGCGACAAAGTGCGGCCTGGCGACCAGAAGGTCTATATCAGCGATATTCGCAAAGCCAAGAAGGAATTGGGTTGGGCGCCGAAGACTGGGGTAGAACAGGGCGTGCCCGAACTGGTGGATTGGGTGCAGGCTCAGCGTAGCTTGTTCGAATAGCTTGCGCTACACTCGGGAACGTGCGCATCCTCACGGTCCTCACTTATTACCGCCCCCATACCAGTGGATTGACCATCTATGCCGAACGCCTGGCCAAGGCTCTGGTGCAGCGCGGCCACGAAGTTACCGTGCTTACCTCGCAATTCGAGCCAGGACTGCCGCTGGAAGAAGTGCAGGATGGAGTGTGCATCCTGCGGGTGCCCGTGCTGGCGCGAGTGAGCAAAGGCGTGCTGATGCCGGCGTTGGGCCGCATTGCGTCTGGGGAGTTGCGCCAACATGATGCGCTGCTGCTGCATCTGCCTCAGTTCGATGCCGCCGGCCTGGCGCTGCGCGGCCGGCTGTGGAAAAAGCCGACCGTCATCATTTATCACTCCGACTTGATCTTGCCGCCGGGTTTATTTAATAAGCTGGTCGGTTTCGTGGTCAACCTGACGAACAGCCTGGCGGCCACCTTCACCCATCGCATTTCATCTTATACGGACGACTTTGCCAGCCATTCCCCCTATTTGCGGCATTTCGCTAATAAAGTGCGCGTGATCTCTCCGGCGGTGGAATTGCCCGAACCGGCGACGAAGGATGTGGCAGCTTTTGCAGAGCGGCATAACGCGAAGACGCGTCATCCGGTGATCGCCATGGCCACCCGCTTCGCCGCCGAAAAAGGAGTGGAATTGTTGCTCGAAGCCCTGCCACAGGTATTGGCACAGCATCCGAATGCCATGGTTTGGTTCGCGGGACAATACCAGGATGTGTTGGGGGAAGAGGACTACCTTGAAGCGTTGCGGCCGCGCATCGAGGAGTATAAAAAAGAAGGACACTGGGTCTTCCTGGGAACATTGAGCATGACGGAGATGGCAACTTTCTATCCCAATATTGACCTGCTGGTAGTGCCCAGCACGAACTCCACCGAGACATTCGGCTTCGTGCAGATCGAAGCCATGATGAATGGCAAACCGGTGGTGGCTGCCGACCTGCCCGGTGTGCGGCAGCCTGTGCGCATGAGCGGCATGGGTAAAGTGTTCGCAGTGGGGGATGCGGCCGCGCTGGCGCAGAATATTCTGGACGTGCTGGCACAGCCGGAGCAGTATCGCGACGACTCAGACCGGCTGCGCGCTGAATTCAGCCCGGTTAGTTGCGCTGCGCGACACGAAGCGCTGTTCGAAGAGATTGAGAGAGAGTTGCGCATTGGGGGAGTGGGAGAGCATGGAAGAAAATAAATATTTATGGCCGATGCTGCAGAGCCTGCCCTATTTCCGCGCCTTGCTTCGCTCCGTGGAAGCGAATTTCTATTGCGAGTTCGTGCTGGAATCGCCGCTGCTGGACCTGGGCTGCGGGGACGGGCAGTTTGCCAGCGTGGTGTTTGAGCAATCCGTCGATGTGGGCATTGACCCTGCACTAAGCTCTTTGCACGAAGCCAAGAAGCAGCAGGCATACCGACTGTTGGCACAAAGCGTAGGGGCGCAAATGCCGTTCTCCGATGCGTATTTTGCGTCCGCCTTCAGCAACTCAGTCCTCGAGCATATCCCCGACCTGCAGGCAGTCCTCAACGAAACAGGGCGGGTGATGAAGGCGGGTGGGCTTTTCCTTTTCTGTGTGCCCAATCACCGCTGGCAAGGGTCATTATCGGTTAGCAATATTCTCAACCGATTTGGGCTGCGCCGGCTGGCAAATGCGTATGTGCGTATATTTACACGTATCTCGCGGCACATCAACATGCTTTCTCCCGAGGAGTGGAGCATGCGACTGGGCCAGGCCGGATTTAGCGTGGAACGCTACTGGCATTATTTCCCACCTGCCGCAGTGCATGCCCTGGAGTGGGGACATTACTTTGGGCTGCCCAGCTGGGTGGCCCGGCTTCTGACCGGCAGCTGGATCCTGGCGCCGGCTCGCTGGAACCTGGCGTTGACCGAGCGTTTGCTGCGCAGGCTGGCCCAGAATGGGATTGACCAGCAAGGGGCGTATAGCTGGTATGTGGCACGGCGGAAGTAGTGTATTTTTAGAGGCAGCCGGTGGCCATTGTTCAGCTCAGCAGGACAGTGAAGAGGTTGAAATAAAGCGGGGCCAGAACCAGTCATGAACAACTCTACCCTGAGATAAAATCATCCCCAGCCTGCTCCTGGGAGCAGGCATTGCCCTAAGATGCCAGAACCCAGCGTTTTAGACTATGTGAAGGCACTGCTGTCCTTTGGCCGCAGGCTACCCGTTATCCCCTCCCTGCCGAGGCAAGGCAGGAAGCCCACGCGGGTAGAGCGATCGCTGGCGGCGAAGCCAGCTAGGCGAGCTGCCTTTAGCATGGATCAGTTGCCTTGGCGCAGCGGGCTGGCCGTGCTGCTTTTCCTGGCAGCCCAGGGTTTTTGGCTCTCCCCGCGCACTAACTGGCAATGGGGGTTGTTGTTGGCGCTAGTTGCCGCCGGCCTAACGGGTTGGGCAGCACAACGTGGGGAATGGCGTTTGCCGAAACTGGAACCAATCAGAATTAGCAGAAAGAGCCTGGCTTTTAGCTATTTACCCCTGGGACTGGGATTGGTGTGTTTTGCGCTGACCTTTGTATTTACCGGAGAAAATCGCTTCAACAACCTTAATATCACGTTGTGGTTGCTCAGCATTGGGTTTGTGCTGGTAGCTTTCTGGCAGCTCCCTCAAAGCCCGCAAACAGCCTGGAAGAATTTTATGACGGGCACGCAGCAACGCGCCTGGGCGGTGCAGATCTCGCACTGGACGCTGGCCTTGTTAGCCGCTTTTGCGGTGATCGCATTCTTCCGCTTCTCGCAGTTGGAGACAATGCCTGCCGAGATGCTTAGCGACCATGCCGAGAAGTTGTTGGATGTCAACGATGTCTTCCAGGGACAACCTGCCATCTTCTTCGAGCGCAATACCGGCCGTGAGCCTTTGCAGTTCTATCTGACCGCGGGAGTGATTCAGCTCTTTGACACCGGCATTTCCTTTCTCAGCTTGAAGATCGGCACCGTCTTCCTGGCTTTTGTTTCCCTCATCTATGTTTTTTTACTCGGTAAGGAATTTGGCGGGCGCTGGGTGGGGCTGTTCGCGTTGCTGCTAGTAGGCGTGGCTTTTTGGCCGAATTTGCTGGCGCGCACCGGCTTGCGTTTTTCGCTGTTTACGACCTTCGCCGCACCCAGTTTGTATTACCTGTTGCACGGCTTGCGGCGTGGCCACCTGAACGACTTCTTGCTTTCTGGTGTGTTCATCGGCCTGGGGTTGAACGGCTATTCAGCCTTTCGCATCGTGCCGTTGGTGGCCGGCGCGGCAGTGGCGTTGTTCTTGCTGCACACGCCGAACGCCGAGCTGCGCCGGCGCGGGCTGATCGGATTTGCCCTGCTAACTTTGGTAACTCTTGTGATTTGCACACCTCTGGTACGCTACGCCATAGAAAACCCTGCGGCGTTCAGTGAGCGTATGAGCACGCGCTTGTTTGAAACGGAGCGCCCCTACCCAGCGCCGCCGGCGCTGACCTTTGTCAGTAATGTATTGCATGGGTTGGGTATGTTTAATGTATCGGGCGGACAGATCTGGTTGGTAGGGATATCTGACAACCCGGCTTTCGATCCGGTTTCTGCCGCGTTGTTGCTGTTAGGCGCCCTCCTGGCGGTGCTGCGTTACGCGCGCAACCGTTCCTGGCTTGATCTCTTCCTGTTGATCTCCATACCCCTGCTTATGCTGCCCTCGACCCTCTCCCTGGCCTTTCCGGAGGAGAACCCGGCCATGAACCGCGCCAGCGGAGCAATGCTCCCAGCCTTCATTCTTTGCGCACTGGGACTGGATGCTTTCTTGCACGGTTTGCGAGACAAGTTGGGAGACAAGTTTGGTTTACGCGTGGCACAATTGAGCGGCGCTCTGCTACTTGTATTGATCGCTTCGTCAAATTACAGCTTGTTCTTCAATAAATACATTAGCGACTACGATGCTTCTTCGTGGAATACATCCGAATTGGGCGAGGTGATCGCCGATTATGCCGGCAGCTTCGGCAGCTACGACAGCGCCTGGGTGGTGGCATACGCCCATTGGGTGGATACGCGCCTGGTGGGCATCAACGCCGGCAACCCCAGCCGCGACTATGGTATTTGGCCGGACCAACTGAGCAGCACGTTGTCCACACCGGCACCCAAGTTGTTCATTTTAAAACCGAACGACGATCTTGGGCTGGCCACATTGAAGGACTACTATCCAGAGGGATTACTTAGCACCAGGTCCAGCCGCGTGCCCGGCAAAGAATTCATGATCTATTTTGTCCCCGAGCAGCCATAACCTAAGCATGCCCAAGACCAGCCTGCCCACACCCCGATCGTGGATCTATAACCTACTGTTCGCCCTGGTGCTGGTTGTGGCTGCCTACCTGCGGCTGGTCGGTATCGATTGGGATGAAGACCAGCACCTGCATCCCGATGAGCGTTTCCTCACCGGTGTGGTGGCCAGCCTGGACTCGGTGGGTAGCCTGGGTGAATATTTTGATACAGCCAATTCCAGCCTTAACCCCAACAATCGCGGCTCCGGGTTCTTCGTGTACGGCACCTTACCTATATTCGCCCTGCACTATACAGGCGAGGCGATCAACACAATTATTCTGGAATACAACCGGTTATTCGTACCCGAAACTGAGCAGGTGGTTTTTAGCGTTTCGGGCTACGACCAGATCATGTTAGTCGGCCGCGCCCTTTCAGCGCTGGCCGACTTGGGCGTGGTGGCGCTGGTGTTTGCCATCGGCACCCGCCTGGCCGGGAAGCGCGTCGGCCTGCTGGCTGCGGTCTTCTCGGCGTACGCGGTGATGCAGATCCAGCAATCCCATTATTGGACGGTGGACAATTTCGTCAACTTCTTCAGCCTGCTGGCTTTATTATTTGCGGTGCGAATTGCCGGCTATGGATCTCGAACCCGGGAGAAGGTGGCTTTCAATCTTTGGGAGTTCGTGGGATTTGGGTTGGCTTTAGGGTTAGCGCTGGCCTCAAAGATCAGCGTGGTGCCCCTGGCGCTCACCCTGCCTGTCGCAGTGGCGCTGCGACTTGGGTCCTTGCCGCGCGAGGAGCGCGCCACCCAGTTCGCTCCTGCGTTTTGGTGGATGGTGCTGGCGGCTGGCTTGAGCGCCCTTGCCTTCCGCGTTTTTCAACCTTACGCGTTCCAGGGGCTTGGATTAGCCGGTTGGTGGAGCAACATCGGCGCAGCCTGGGGGCAATCTGAAGGCATGGGAATGCTCGACAAGCTCAAGGAGCTTGTCACCGCCTTCATGGGCTTAAACCCACATTGGGTGGACACCATGGCCTCGCTATCTGCCCAGGTGAGCGGAGATGCCGACTGGCCGCCGTCTATGCAGTGGGCGCGCCGGCCGTTGTGGTTTGGCTTGCAGAATATCGTCGGTTGGGGTTTGGGCTGGCCATTGGCGCTGGTGTGCCTGGCCGGTTTCGGATGGGTGGGTTGGCGGATATATAAAGGCGACTGGCGCAAACCGGTGGTAGTTTTGTGGGGGTGGGGAGCCTTCTATTTCTTATGGCAATCTATCGCCTTTAATCCCACCATGCGCTATTTCCTGCCGTTCTACCCGGCGCTGGTCATATGCGGAGCCTGGGGGCTGATCCGTTTGTGGGATGCGGGCGGCAGCCGAACCAAAGCGCGCGGAAACCGCGGCATTCAATGGCAAGCCTGGGCACGCCCCGCGGCTGCGCTGGCTGGTGTGGTGGCGGTGCTGGGTGCTGCGCTGTGGGCTTGGGCTTTCGTGCAGATCTACCGGCAGGATGTGTCCCGCCTGGAAGCCACGCGCTGGATCTATCAAAACCTGCCCGGCCCAATCACCATGACCGTTATGCAAGAGGGGCGTCAAGCGCACGATCCGCTGCCGGTTTCCTATCAGCAGATCATTAGCCCCGAGGCTCCGTACTTCACTAATTACTTTCCCAGGGAGGACGGGGTCCTGACTCAGGTTGCCTTCAAGCATGTGTTGGCTCCTATTCTATTGGAGTTGAACAGCGGGGTCGGGGGCGAGACTTTGCTAACCCTCCTCGACCAGGTCGTCGACCTCGAGGGCTTGCAGCCAGGGGAGAGCAGCCAGTTAGTATTCGAATTTCAGACTGACACGCTGGCCGACCCGGCTGCGCAATACCAGTTGCTCTTGCGGTTGCCGGCTGGCCGCGGCCAGCTGCAGGTTACCGCCATTGAGCTGCGCAGCTCGCAGGTGGCCGATGCGCCTGGCCAGACACTGCTTAGTGAGTCGATAGAGCTCAGAATGGGCGAGACTCTTCCGCTGGCGTTTACGAACGCCTTGGGCGTAGCCGCTGACAATTTGATATTCCAATTTATCATCACCGAGGAAATTTCCATGGCCCCGGTGAAGGCGCGCCTGACCCTGACCGCTGCAGACGGCGCGGTGTTGGCTGACCATGGACTTACCCTGGATGTTTCCACCAGCACAGCTGAGGCAGGCAGCCAACAGGTGGTCGCGCTGCCGGAGCCGATTGCGGTGAACAAGGGCCAGCTACTTGGTTTGCAGCTCACCATCGAGACAGGCGAGGTGAATTTGCTCGGCACCGCCGTGGCCAATGAGAGTAGCTGGGATGACGGTCTGCCGCGACGCATGGATGGTTATGATGGCTTTGGCGGCATCTATCAGGGCGACCTGAATTTCGAAATGTACTGGGACTCGGATGCAACCAAGTTGGAGCGGTTCCTCGACATCCTCGACCGTGCTGAATATATTTTCATCAGCTCCAGCCGACAATGGGGCAGCCTGCCGCGTATCCCCGAGCGCTTCCCACTGGTGGTGGCCTATTACCGCGCCTTGATCGGCTGCCCCGAGGAGCGTACGATCGAATCCTGTTTTAACAATGCCCAGGTCGAGAATACACAGAGCGAATTTGGTTTTGAACTAGTGCAGGTTTTTGAGAATGCTCCTCAACTTGGCCCTTGGATAATAAACGACCAGGCTGCTGAAGAAGCCTTCACTGTGTACGATCACCCCAAAGTGTTGATATTCCGCAAGACCGCGGATTTCAACGCGCAGGCCTGGGCAACCCATCTTGGGCAAGTCGATCTTACCCAGGTGGTGCGGGTTACACCGAAACAGGCTGCTGGCGGGGTCTTACCCAACCTGATGCTGCCCGCCGATCGCGCCGAACAACAGCAGGCTGGCGGCACCTGGTCGGAATTGTTCGACACACAAGCGTGGATCAACAGTTCGCCCTGGGTCAGCGCGCTGGCCTGGTATGTGGCTTTGGCCGCGCTGGGCATCCTTGTATATCCGCTGGTACGTTGGACGCTGCCAGGTCTCAGCGATGGCGGCTATGCCTTCGCGCGCCTGGTGGGCTTATTACTGCTAGCTTACCTGGCCTGGATGGGCGGTTCGCTGGGATTGGCCTTCAGCCGCGGCTGGCTGGCGGCCTTTGTGCTGGTCCTGGCCATAATCGGCGGGGTGGCTGCTTGGGTCCAGCGCGAAGGATTGCGACAGGAGTGGCAAACAAGACGCTTGACCTTTCTGCGGGTGGAAGGCTTGTTCCTGGCTTTCTTCCTGTTGATGTTGGTCATCCGTTTTGCCAACCCCGATCTGTGGCATCCCTCCTTCGGGGGTGAGAAACCGATGGATTTCTCCTATTTCAATGCGGTGCTCAAGAGTACTAGTTTTCCGCCCTATGACCCATGGTTTGCTGGTGGATATATCAATTATTACTATTACGGCTTTGTGCTGGTTGGTTCGCTAGTCAAGTTGCTGGGTATCGTGCCGGCTGTGGCCTACAACCTGATCCTGCCCACACTGTTCGCCATGCTGGCGCTAGGCGCTTACAGCCTGGCGTGGAACATTTGGATGGCCTGGAAAGCGCGTGAGGGGAGGGCCGCGCGCATCTCGCCAGAGCTTGTCGGCCTGGCCGCGGCTGGGGCCGTACTGATCCTGGGCAATTTGGGCAGCATCAGCATGCTGCTGGATGCTTATGCCCGATTGGGAGCAGAAGGCGCCTACGCACCCAATAGCGGCCTGGTGAACCAATTTGTATGGACGGCACGGGGATTGTTTATGTCCTTGAGCGGCCAGGCATTGCCGGTGGGGCGCGGCAATTGGTATTGGGACCCCACGCGCATCATCCCGGCGCCGGGCGAGACAGGCCCTATCACGGAGTTTCCGCTATTCACCTTTGTGTATGCTGATCTGCATGCGCATATGATCGCCCTGCCGGTGACGGTGCTGGGATTAGCCTGGTCTCTATCAGCCGTGCTCAGCCGCGCGTGGGTGGGTCTGAAAAACATGTGGCAGGTGGCAACCTCCCTGGTACTGGGCGCCATCATCCTCGGCAGTTTGCGGCCGATTAACACCTGGGACCTTCCCACATATTTGGCGATTGCCATGTTAGCAGTGGGATATTCGGTCTGGCGTTACGGTCCGAAACGAAAAGGGTTCGATGGCAAGCTGCGGCCTTCATGGAAGCTGGCCGCTGGCGGCATGGGGATGTTGGCTATTTTGAGTGTGATCGCCTATCAACCGTTCGTCGCCTGGTATCGCCAGGGCTATTCGAGCATTGAATTGTGGAGCGGCACTCACACGCCTACTTCTCCCTATATCATCCATTGGGGCATCTTCCTGTTCTTTATCGTGGCCTGGTTGGTTTGGGAAACGCGCCAATGGATGGCAAGCACACCTTTGTCAGCGCTGCGAAAGCTGGAGAGAGTTCAATACCAGTTGATCGCGGCAGCAGTAACGATAATTTTCGCCTGGTTCCTGCTTTTCGGTTTAGGAGTGCATGTCGCATGGCTGGTTTACCCGCTGCTGATATGGGTGGGGCTGATATTCTTCCGACCTGGCCTGGATGAAACCAAGCGCCTGGTTGTCTTCCTGGTCGGCACGGGCCTCTTCCTAACGCTAATGGTCGAGGTGATCCGTTTGCAGGGCGACATCTCGCGCATGAACACCGTCTTTAAGTTCTACATGCAAGCCTGGGTGCTGTTGGCTGTGAGCGCCTCATTGGCCCTTGCCTGGACCCTGGAGGCCTTGCGTCACTGGCTGCCCGCCTGGCGCGGGGCCTGGTTGCTCAGCAGCGCCTTCCTCATGGGCTGCGGCGGGTTGTTCATGCTGCTAGGCGTATCCGCCAAGGTGGGCGATCGCATGGCCGCCGAAGCGCCGCAGAATCTGGATGGCATGGCCTATATGCAAGACGCCATCTATTTCGACAGGGACCAGCAATTGGACCTGGTAAACGATTTTGAAGCCATCCGTTGGATGCAAGAGAACGTGCAAGGCTCGCCAGTGATCATCGAGGCGCACACCGGCGAGTATCGTTGGGGCTCGCGCTTCTCCATCAACACCGGCCTTCCTTCAATCATCGGCTGGAATTGGCACCAGCGCCAGCAACGCGAATTTGTGGCCGGCAACGATATCTGGGGCCGCGTAGCCGAAGTAGAAAACTTCTACTTGACCACCGACCTCGAGTTAGTGCGCCAGACCCTTCAAAAGTATCGAGTCGCATATATCGTCCTGGGGCAACTGGAACATGCGTATTATCCCGGCCCGGGACTGGTTAAATTTGAAACACAAGAAGGTGTATTGTGGCGAGTGGTATATCGCCAGGGAGAGACGGTGATCTACAAGGTGCTCGACTCTGCACTGAGTGGTAACTGATGGACCAGATCCTGGCAACCGTTTTCTGGTATTTGCTGGTGGCTGGCTTTGGCTGGCTTGCCTTTCCCATCGCCTATCATTTCCTGGGTGCGCTACCAGACCGCGGCTACGCCTTTGCCCGCGGCTTGGGTCTGTTGCTGTGGGGCTTCATCTTTTGGATCCTGAGCAGCTTTGGGTTGCTGCAAAATAATCCGGGTGGCCTGCTGACTGCGGCGGTTCTGTTGGCCGCGCTGGCTTGGTGGGCTTGGCGGCAACAACCTCGCGTTGAACTGCGCGCCTGGTTGAACGTTCACCGTTCCACGGTGGTGGCCATGGAACTACTTTTCCTGGCGGCTTTTGTCTTCATGGTCTTTGTGCGCGTCTCCCGGCCAGAGATCAACCACACCGAGCAGCCAATGGAGTTGGCTTTCATCAACGCCATTCTGCGCTCGCCCGCTATGCCACCGCATGATCCCTGGCTCTCCGGTTTTTCGATTTCCTATTATTACTTTGGCTACTTAATGGTGGCCATGCTGGCCAAGTTGGTGGGGGTTACCGGCTCCATCGCTTTTAATCTAGGCACTATCACAATTTTCTCTGCGGCAGCTTTGGGAGCCTATGGCCTGGCGTATAACCTGCTTGTCCTGTACAAACCCAAGGCGCGGCGCGCAATGCTGTGGTTGGCAGGTCTGGCGCCCTTATTCGTGCTATTGCTGGGCAATGTGGAGGGTTTGTTGGAGCTGGCGCATGCACGGCATCTTTTTTGGGACGCTCAGGCTGTCAGCACGCGCACTTCTGGGTTCTGGGCTTGGCTGGACGTGGAGGAATTGGTCGAGCCGCCAACCGCCGAACCCCGTTGGATGCCGCGGGCTTATGGCACGGGTTCCTGGTGGTGGTGGCGCGCTTCGCGGGTGATCAACGATAAGACCTTCTCCGGTGGCGACCAGGAGCTGATCGATGAATTCCCTGCGTTTTCATATACATTAGGAGACCTGCATCCACATGTGCTTTCTATGCCCTTCGTCATGCTGGCAGTGGGCTTGGCGCTAAATGTGTTTCTGGGAGGCGCGCACCTCAACGCTCGGCTGCCTTTGGTTGGTTTAAGGATCCAGCCAAAGTTTCTTGCGCTTTCAATGATCATCCTGGGTGGCCTGGCATTCCTGAATATTTGGGATTTCCCAATCTATGTAGGTCTGTTCGCGCTTGCTTACGTATTACGTATGGCCCAACTGGAGGGCTGGGGCGGCGAGCGCGCTATTGAGTTGGTGCTTTTGGGATTCGTACTGTTATCAGGCGGCATCCTGCTATATTTGCCGTTCTATTTTGGGTTCACCTCTCAGGCAGGCGGGATTTTGCCAAACCTGCTCAACCCCTCGCGTGGTGTGCATTTGTGGATTATGTTCGGCACTCTATGGCTGCCGATGTTCGCTTACTTGCTGCACCTTTGGCGGCGTGAGGGAACCCTGTCACGCTTGTTGGCCAATATCTTGTATGGACTGCTCTTCGTAGCCGGATTGTGGGTTCTTTCCCTGGCGCTCTCCTGGTTCTACCTTGCCTTTCTGGCACAAGGTGAGCTGGGGCAAGCAATGGCAGCCTTGGGCGCCGCTGACCTTGGCAGCCTGCTTACAGTTTCTTTCAGCAGGCGTCTGGCGGCTTGGGGTGGCTGGCTCACGCTGGTAGTCCTGTTGGGTCTGGCCTTTGGCCTGCTGAGGAGGACGCCATCAAAAAGCGAAATGCAATCGTCCAGGCCTGCGGCGCTCACCTTCTTGGTGCTTATGGTTTTTATCGGCGCCTTGCTGGTGGTGGCTCCGGAATTCGTATATTTGCGCGACCAGTTCGGCACGCGCATGAACACTGTGTTCAAATTCTTCTTCCAGGCCTGGCAATTGTGGGCTGTGGCTGCCGCGGTTGGTTCGGTGATCCTGCTGCACGAATTGCGCAGCTGGGGGCGGTCTTTGTTCTGCGGAGTGCTGGCTTTAGTGCTGGCTACCGGACTGGTGTTCCCGCTGTTCTCCTATTTTGATATCACTCGGAATCCGGTGGGCAGTCTGGACGGCGCCAGCTACCTTTCGCCAGATGTAGTGGAGGCCATCCACTGGCTGCAACAAGCGCCGCTGGATACGCTGGTAGAGGCAGTGGGCGGTAGTTACGACGCCAGCTTTGCGCGCTACGCAGCTCACAGTGGTCAGAAGGGAGTGATGGGCTGGCCGGGCCATGAAGGCCAATGGCGCGGTGGCAACGTGGATTGGGAGCGCATCGGCGAGATTGAATTGCTCTATTCCACCTCAGATTGGGAAACAGCCCGCGTGATCATTGACCAATACAACGTCAGGTATGTGGTCGTGGGGGAATGGGAACGATATAGTTACCAGGTTTCCGAGGATAAATTCGCGGAGAACTTATTGTTTGCTTTTCAAAACTCCAGTGTCACGATTTACCAAGTGCCCTAGATTCGCACTCAAGAAGGAACACCCGCTTAGGGTGAAAAGATTCTCCCGATCGGTTCTTCTTTAACTACGAATCTTGCTCGACTATAATGACAGTAGACATGGCGCAACGACATTTTTTTAGCCGCGAACTCTTCCTTTACTTTCTTATTTTGTTATTAGCTTTCGGCCTGCGATTCGCTAGCCTGGGCGCAATCCCGCTAAACGAGTTCGAGGCCTCTTCCGCCTTACCAGCCGCGCAGCTGGCTGGCGGTGCGCAGCCCTCCCTGGGTGCGCAGCCTGCCTATGTGCTGCTGACCAGCCTGTTGTTCGGCTTGATTGGCAGCGGCGAGTTCCTGGCGCGGCTTTGGCCGGCCATGTTTGGGCTGGCCTTGGTGCTGCTCCCCTATTTCTGGCGAGACTTGCTGGGTCCTAGAACAGCCCTGGTGCTGGCCTTCCTACTGGCTGTTGACCCGGGCCTGGTAGCCCTCTCTCGCCTGGCGAGCGGCAGCATGCTGGCTGTCGCGGCTGCCTTGTTGGCGCTCACCGCCTGGCGTTTCCGCCGCCTGGCGCTAGCGGGCGCCATGGCAGCCGTGGCCTTGCTTTCCGCTCCTCTCATCTATATCGGGGTGACCGCAGCAATTCTGGCCTGGGCAACTCAACGATCGGCTGTGAGCGTGGATCGGGTTGCCTTGCGCACTGCAGGCCTGCTCTTCCTGGCAACTGCGCTTTTGGGCGGCACGCTGCTCTTCAGGGTTCCCCAGGGCATTTCGGGTTTGGGGCAGGTTTTTAGTTACGTACTTACCGGCCTCCCCGGTTTTCCGGGGGCCAGTCCATTCACGGTTTTATTTGCTCTACTTGGCTATGCTTTCCCGGCCGTGGTATTTGGGGGTTTAGGCGCGCTGCGCGCCTGGCGGCAAGTTGAACCGATCGGCAGGATGCTCTCTTTGTTTGCAGGGTTCGTTCTTCTGCTCATCATTCTGAATCCTAGCCGGCAAGTGGCCGATCTGGTATGGGTCGCGCTGCCGTTGTGGACTTTGACTGCTTTTGAAATCGTCCGATTTCTGCGCGTCCCAAAAGAAGAACCTGTGGCGGCCATTGGCGAAGCTAGCCTGATGCTGCTGTTGGCCGCTTTCCTAGTGCCAACTTTGGCGCGGATCGCCAACCAACCTGGCATAGCCGTCTATGTAAACGTGGCTCTTTTTGTCATTGGCATCGCAGCCCTGGCTACCGCGCTGATCGCACTAGGTTGGTCGCGCCGCTCTGCATTCCAGGGGATGGTTTGGGCTCTGGCTCTCATATCCGCATTGTTTTTACTTTCTGCCAGCAGCCGTTTTTCGCGCATAGAAACAACAGTCGCTAATGAACTGTGGTCCCCTGGTTCAGCCGCCGGCCAGTTAGGCATTATGCTCATTACCCTTGGCGACCTGTCTTATTGGGCACAGGGGCAACCCGGCGCGCTGCCCGTTGATGTGCGTGCTGACAGCGCCGCCTTGCGTTTTGCGTTGCGTAATTACGATCTGGCGGGAACAACCTCCATAGTTCCAGCGCTGGCCATCACTATGGCAGAAGCCGGGTCGCCCGCAGAATTATCCGCTTATCGCGGGCAGAGCTTCGCACTGAGCACGCAGCGCGTCTGGGAAGGCTGGCCGCCGAATTTCTTTGCCTGGCTGCTGTTTCGCCAGGCGCCCATTACAACCACACAGTCCATCCTATGGGTAGACGCTGAACTCTTTGCCGATGCTGGTTTCGGCGACGAAACAGCACCCGAAGGGTCGACACCATAATTTCGTGATGGCAAAACCATTGGCAATCGCAATCGATGGCCCGGCCGCGTCTGGAAAATCCACCCTGGCCGAGGCGCTGAGCCAGCGCCTCGGATATTTGTATTTTGATACAGGTGCGATGTATCGCGCCGTCACTCTGGCTGCATTGCAACGTGGCATAGACCTGAAAGATGAAGCCGCCCTGGCGAAATTGGCGAGGGAGATCGAGATCGACCTGCGGCCGGCCAGCCAGGCGGACGGCCGGCTTTCCGATGTGTTCGTGGATGGCGAAGATCGCACCTGGGCGATCCGCACCAAGGAAGTGGATGCTTCTGTATCAGGCGTATCTGCTTTCCCCTCAGTGCGTCTTGCTCTTACCGAACAACAGCGGCGCATCGGCACCCGCGGGGCTGTGGTTATGGCCGGTCGCGATATAGGCACGGTGGTCTTGCCAGACGCCGATCTCAAAATTTTCCTGGATGCGTCGCTGGCCGAGCGCGCCAAACGCCGCCATTCTGAACTATTGCAGCATGGCGAGTCGCCGCCTGTCGAGCAGGTGATGCAATCTTTGCGAGCGCGCGACCAGATCGATTCCAACCGCGAGGTGGCTCCCCTGCGGCCCGCGGAAGACGCAGTCATGTTGAAGACGGATGGCGTGGGAAGAGAACAAGTGCTGGATCGGGTGCTGGGATTGGTGCAAATGCTTGAGCAGGGTAGATCCCAACCAGATGCCAGGCCAGCTTACAAAGTTGGATTTAAAGCCCGCCTTTTTCGCACCCTGATAGCTCCCCCGGTCCGCTTGCTTTTTCGCCTGCTGTTCCGGATAAGAGTCGTGGGTTCCGAAAACGTGCCAAAGAGCGGAGCATACATTATTGCTTTTAATCACGTCTCCCTTTTCGAACCGCCGTTGGTGCTGGCTTTTTGGCCGACCTTTCCGGAAGCTTTGGCTGGCGCAGATGTGTTTGAGCGCAGCGTCGTGAAATATTTCGTACGTGGTTATGGCGCGCTGGCTGTGCGACGCGGGGAATATGATCGCAAGGTGGTCGAAGAAATGCTCTGGGTGCTGGCCTCACAAAAACCCCTGATGATCGCACCGGAAGGCGGGCGCAGCCACACTCCCGGCTTACGCCAGGCACTGGCTGGGGTGGCTTATCTGATGGATCGCGCCCGCGTACCCGTTCTGCCAGTGGGCGTGGTCGGCACCAGCGATGATATGCTCAAACCTGCCTTGCGCGGTAAGCGCCCAATATTGGAGATCCGTATTGGCCAGCCGTTCAACCTGCCGCCCATCGCAGGCCGCGGCGAGGAGCGCCGCGCCGCCCGCCAGGCGAACGCCGACCTGGTGATGCGCTACATCGCCAACCTGCTTCCCCCGGAATATTGGGGTGAATACCAGCCCATAATCCAATGACCTACACTTTTCTTGATGCCCTGCCTCTCCAGCGCCTGTTAATCCCTAACGGGTTCCAGGGCTGGTTGGCTTGGTTGCTCATGGTTTCCCTGGCGGCTTGGCTGCTCTGGCGGCTAAAAGCGCACAATGTGAGGCTGGCCCGTCCCCAGCTAGCCTGGCTGCTTGGATTGGTTGTACTAACTCCCATTTCGATCTTGATCTTCACCTTGCGTTTGCCAGCTGATACTGTATTACCTATTCCTGCGCTTGGGCCGCCTGCATTGGGGCCGCTGCTTCCATTGTTGGCTGCTATTCCCTGGGTGCTGGCGTTGGTTTTATTGGGGCCATTGCCTGGTGTCGCGCTAGCAACCTTCTCAGGGTTGCTGCTCGCCTTTTGGGACACGCGCAGCCCCTTTACTCCAGTTGAGTATGCCTTAATGGCTGGCGGCCTGGCTATCGCATTAAAACAACCCTATCGCACGCGGTTTTTTATCTGGCTGCGCCAACCGCTGCTGGCGGCCATTCTGCTGGCAGCCTTATATCCTGTGGTCTATACGGCTACCGCCTTCTTCTGGGTCTCTTCTGATCCACTGACCAGCCTGGATTTCGCTTTATCCCGCCTGCCCGAGGTGGCCCTGGCTTTTGGCTTTCCGATCTTGTTGGCTGCAGTCATCCTGCAAGTCTTGCGCGCCAAGGTGCCGACATTTGCTGGCAGTGCGCAAACCAGCCAACCCGCACCCAGCGAGCGCAGTTTGGAAGCACGCCTGCTCTTTGCCCTGGCGCCGATCGTTTTGGTGGCCTTTCTGGCTTTAGGTGCGCTGGCTTGGTGGTCTGCCGGCCGCTCAGCGGAGCAACTGCTGGGAGAGCGAGCTCGCGCCAGTGCCGAGCTGGCGGCCAATTCGGTTCCCTTTTTATTGGAGACCGGCCAAAACCTGATCCTGCAACTGGCCGGAGATACCCGCTTGGCCGACGCCTCTGCGCAAAATGCGCGCAACCTGCTGCAAAACCATATGCGCGCCATACCTTATTTCGAACAGCTCGTGTTGTTGGATACGGGGGGTAACACGCTGGTGGCTTTTCCTGTGGCAGATTTCTCAGGAATACTTCCCGGTGAAGAGGAAATAGCAGCAGTAAGCCTGGCTATCCAGGGCATGGCCTTCCAGGCTTTCAGCGTGCCGCCACTTATTGAGGAGAGCACTGCGGCCCAACTTTCTTTCGTGGCAGCGGTTCGCAACGAAAATGGGCAGGTACGCGCGGT
>JBBDXQ010000051.1:0-18487 GCA_040902265.1 Anaerolineales bacterium | reverse complement strand
GTGCTGGTTGGCCGCACCAACTTGGCTGCCAACCCATTGGCGCAGCCTGTGTTGCAGGGTTTGCATAGCGTAGACGATCTGGGCGGGCAAGGCTTGCTCATTGATGGCGAAGGGCGCATCGTGATCGCGCCTGATCCGGCGGCAATCATGCAGCCATACAACGGCCGGGCGGGCGGCAGTGCGATTGCCTATGAAGATTCAAGCCCGGATGGCTCGCGCCGCTTTGTCAATTACGTGCCGGTTACCGGTAGCTCATGGGCTGTGGTCACCCAATGGCCGGGGCGGCTGAGCCAGGCATTGGCGCTCGAATTAGCTTTACCTATTTTGTTGGTGTTGCTGGTGCTGGCGGTAGTGGCCTATCTGTTGCTGCGCTTTAGTTTACGCGCCATTTCTTCGCCGTTGCATGACTTGATCGGCGAGGCGCATCGCATCGCCTCAGGCGATCTGAAAGCGCCCGTGTCGGTGAAAGGTGCAGACGAAGTGAGCCAGCTGGCTGCCGCCTTCGAAGGCATGCGCCAGGCCTTGCAAGCACGTGTCGGCGAGACCCAGCGGCTGCTCACCGTCAGCCAGGGGCTTACCTCTAGTCTGGATGTAGGCGCGCACATCGATCCGATCCTCGACGCAGCGTTGGCAGGCGGCGCGGTATCTGCCAGGCTGGTGTTCAACGCCGACGACAGCGGCAACAATTTGGTGGGCTTTGGCCGCGGGGCCAAGGCTGCGTTTAGTGACCTGGACGAGCAGGTCCTGGCTCTCACCCAAAAACAGAATCGCGTGCTGCTGACCAACCCGGCTCGCGCCCGGTTAAAAACAGCCAAGGGAGACGGGCTGCCGGAAAGCCTGGCTGCCTTCGCGTTACAGGAACCTGGCGGGGGAAACCTGGGCGCGTTGTGGGTGGCGTTTGATAAACCCCAAACCTTCACTCCTGAAACCGTGCGTTACTTGGAAACGTTAGCAGAACAGGCGGCAAGGGCTGCCGCGAATGCCCGCTTGTACACCAACGCCAGCGTAGGCCGCCAGCGGCTGGAAGCCGTATTGCAGGCAAACCCGGACCCGTTGCTGGTGGTGGATGAAAACCAGCGTGTGGTTTTTGCAAATCTGGCGGCCATCAAGGCATTGACGCCCAAGGCGGAGAGTGTGGTTGGCCTGCCGCTCAGTGACCTCATTCCAGTGCCTCAGCTTCCTGCCTGGCTGCAGTCGCTTGATGCGCAGCCAGCCGGGGTCGAAGTTGAAATTAACCGAGCGACATTCCAGGCTAAAGTGGCTTTGCTGCAAACCGGATCGCAGGTGCTGGGTCGCTTGGTCCAGTTGCGCGACCTTAGTCTAACTAAGCAAGCTGAATCCGCCCGCGCTGAGATCCTCTCCACCCTCAGCCACGATCTGCACGATCCCCTGGAGCTTGCCAAGGGGTACCTGAACATGTTGGGAATGGTGGGAGATCTAAACGAGCAGCAGACCGCTTACGTGCAGAAGATCGAGCACAGTATCGAGCACATCTCCAGCTTATCTGCCAATCTACTGGACATAGAGCGCGGTTCCTTTTTCAAAGGATTGCAGATCCAATCGTTCATGGTGGCTGAACTGATCTCAGAGGTGTGCGAGGAACTCGCTCCCCGTGCCCGTCAAAAGAAGATCGATTTCGCTGCGCACAAGGTGCAGGGGACGATCCAATCCTTACAGGCAGATCGCACTTTGCTGCAGCGAGCTCTTTATAGCATGGTGGACAACGCCATCAAATTCAGCCCGCGCGAAGGGGTAGTGGAGATCAAGACGGTTTATGCACGGGATACCGTCACCCTATCGGTGACCGATCACGGTGTGGGTATAGCTCCTTTGGACCTCTCACGTGTCTTTGAAGCCAGGCAAGGGAAAAGCCGCCAAACCTCTGGGTTGCTGATTGCAAAGTCAATCGTTGAGCGCCACGGCGGCCGTGTTTGGGCGGAGAGTGAGCTCGGGACGGGTAGTATCTTCAGGATTGAGGTGCCAATTTCCGCCGTAACTAATAATGCTGCCTAAAAGGACAGGTAATAGTTTTTAGCTTTCGCCTTGACAGCCTTGCAAGGCCTGATATAATTTCAAAGCCAATCGAATAGGCTTGCCACAGGCAAGCGCTGGAGAAAATATTTCTCAAGCGCTTGTTTTCGTTTGTCCGCAACTTAGCACGTTTGTTCGAAAATCTAGGTAATGGTTGGTTTAAATGACGGATCGCCGAAGACTAAGTCGGTCAGTTAGGGTGGCGCATCTTTTCAGGAATCGAACTCATCGTTTTTGCACGTATCGTCAGGAGGCCCACACATGATGGAATCAAAGGGATTGCTCTCACTTCGTATTAGTCTGGCATCGCCAGAGACTATTCGCAGTTGGTCCTACGGCGAGGTATTGAAACCGGAAACGATCAACTATCGCCGCCTGCGCCCCGAGAAAGATGGCCTCTTCGACGAAGCCATCTTCGGACCAACGCGCGACTGGCAGTGCTATTGCGGCAAGTACAAGAACATCCGCTACAAGGGCATCGTCTGCGATAAATGCGGCGTCGAAGTAACCCGCTCCTCAGTGCGCCGCGAGCGCATGGGTCACATTTCCCTGGCTGCCCCGGTCGCTCATGTTTGGTATACCCGCCGCGTTCCCTCCTATCTGGGCCTCCTCCTGGATATTTCCCGCCGCAACCTGGACCGCGTGCTTTATTTCGCTCAGTATGTGGTTACCTACGTGGACGAGGATGCCCGCAACAAAGCCCTGGCGCGCCTCGACGAAGAGATCAGTGATGTGGAAAAGCAGCACGCCACTTCGATCAACGCCCAGATCGCCGACATCAAGAAGCAGCGCGATGAAAAAATCGCCGAGCTGGACAAGCGCACCAAGGATATTGAGACGAGCTACGACGAAGAGTTGGCCGCCAAGATCGACCCGATCATTAAAGAAGGCCAGCGATTGGAAGCCAAGCTGCAAGACCAACTAGGCAAGCAATCCCGCGCCGGCATTAACTTCACGGCCACCAAGGGCGTGATCGTCAAGGCGGGAGATACGGTTGCCAACAAGCACATTTCGGCGGTGCAAAAGGAAGTCCGCAATTTCCTGAACGAGAAGGAAAAAGAAGCCGCTCAGCGCAAGCAAAAAGATCTGGAGCGCTTGGCGGTAGAACGCGCCGGCTCAAAGGCGGAAGCAGACCTGGCTATGTACCAGCTGCGCCTTTCGCTGGATGACAAAGCCAACCCCGCCCAGGACGAGCAGTTGCAGGCTCGCGAAGAGCTGGAGAACTTGCGCCCACTGACCTTCATGGGCGAGAATCGCTATCGTGAATTGCGTGCCCGCTATGGGCAGGTATTCCGCGCAGACATGGGCGCTGAAGCCTTCTACGATATTCTCGAGCGCGTCGATCTGGATAAGCTGGCAGAAGAGTTATGGCACGAACTGCGCACCTCGCGCAGCAAGCAACGCCGCCGCAAAGCCACCAGCCGGTTGCGCGTGGTCGAGTCATTCCGCCGCTCGAGCAACCGCCCTGAGTGGATGGTGCTCACCGTGCTGCCGGTCATCCCTCCTGATCTGCGCCCCATGGTGCAATTGGATGGTGGCCGCTTCGCCACCTCGGACCTCAACGACTTATACCGCCGCGTGATCAACCGCAACAACCGCCTCAAGCGCTTGTTGGAACTCGGCGCTCCGGATGTGATCGTGCGCAACGAAAAGCGCATGTTGCAAGAGGCGGTGGACTCGCTCATCGACAATTCGCAGCGCGGCAAGGCACTTTCACGCCGCGGCCGCCGCGAACTCAAATCGCTCAGCGATCTGCTGAAGGGCAAGAAAGGCCGCTTCCGACGCAACCTGTTGGGCAAGCGCGTCGACTACTCCGGCCGCTCGGTTATCGTGGTTGGCCCGCAGCTCAAGCTATATCAATGCGGCCTGCCCAAGAGCATGGCCCTGGAGCTGTATAAGCCCTTCGTAATCTCGAAGCTGGTGTCCAATAATTACGCCGCTAATGTGAAAGGCGCCAAGCGCATTATCGACCGTAATCGACCCGAGGTGTACGAAGTCCTTGAAGAAGTGATCAAGGATCGCCCGGTGCTGTTGAACCGTGCGCCGACCCTGCATCGTTTGGGCATCCAGGCTTTCGAGCCGGTGCTGATCGAGGGTAGCGCTATCCAACTGCACCCGCTGGTGACTACCGCCTTCAACGCCGACTTCGACGGCGACCAGATGGCTGTGCACGTACCCCTTTCGCGTAAGGCGGTGTGGGAAGCGCGCGAGCTTATGCTTTCCACGCGCAACCTGCTGAAGCCTGCCGATGGCGAGCCCATCATTGGGCCCTCCAAAGACATGGTGCTAGGAGCTTATTACCTCACAATCGAACCCTCCAAGGTGGATGCTAAAGAACGGCCGCGCGCCTTTTCGAATATGGAAGAAGTCGAGATGGCCTACCATCTCGGATATGTAAAACTGCATACCCCCATCCGTTTGCGCACCGAGACCTGGTACGACGAACAACATGCTCGCCTGCCCCAAGCTGAAACTCGGTTGGTCGATACCTCGGTAGGTCGAGTGCTGTTCAACATCGTGCTGGAGCCTGAGATCCGCTTCGTGAACCACAGAATGGATAAGGGCACCATTAAGGACCTGATCGCTGAGATGTTGCAGGTGACCGGTGACGAGGAACGCACCACCAATGTGGCTGACCGCGTCAAAGATATTGGCTTCAAGTTCGCCACCCGCTCCGGGACCACCATCGCTATTTCGGATATCACTATCCCTGAAGAGAAAACCGAGATCGTAGCCTCCGCCATGGAACGGGAGCAAGCGGTGGAAGAGGATTTCCGCCGCGGTCTGTTGACCGAGCAGGAACAGAACGAGCGCGTTATCGAGATCTGGCAAGAGACAACCAATAAAGTGGCTGACGCTGTGCGCAAGCACATGGACCCGAAAGGAAATCTAGCCACCATGGCCAACTCCGGGGCAACCAAGGGCGGCTTTAGTTCCATTTCGCAATTGGCCGGCATGCGCGGCATGATGGCTGACCCTTCCGGTCGCATCATCCCGTTGCCCATCCGATCCAATTTCCGCGAAGGCCTTACCACGCTGGAGTACTTCATTTCCACTCACGGTTCGCGCAAAGGTTTGGCCGATACGGCATTGCGTACTGCCGATGCTGGTTACCTCACCCGCCGCCTGGTGGATGTTGCCCAGGACGTGATCACCACCATCGACGACTGCGGCACCGATGAAGGCTTGTGGTTGCGCAGTTCAGACAACGTAGCTGACCAGGCTTTGGGCAGCCGCATTTTTGGCCGCGTAGCCGCCCGCAATATCGTCGATCCAAAGACAGGCGAGGTGTTGGTCGAAAAGGGGCAATTGCTCGACCATGTGGAAACCCGCGCGGTCGTTGCCGCCGGCGTGCAGGACGTCTACGTCTTCTCACCGCTCACCTGCGAAGCTCCCCAGGGCATCTGCATTAAGTGCCACGGTATGGATATGGGTCGCGGACGCCTGGTGGGCATGGGCGCGGCAGTCGGCATCGTGGCCGCCCAGTCCATCGGTGAACCCGGCACCCAGTTGACCCTGCGGACCTTCCATACTGGTGGTGTGGCCGCCGAATCTGATATCACCACGGGCCTTCCCCGGGTAGAAGAACTGTTCGAAGCACGTCGGGCGCCGAAAGGCGAGGCGGTTGTGGCTGAACTGAATGGGACTGTGGAAGTCGCCCAGTCTGAACGCTTCAGTGATCTGCGCGTCATCCGCATCCTGCACAGCGAGATGGTGCATGACGAGTACGAATTGCCCAAGGGATACCGCTTGAGTGTGAAGGATGGCGACAAGGCGGTTGCAGGGACAGTGCTGGCTTCGCTCAAGGGTAACGAATTGAAAGCCGAGAATGCAGGCAAGGTGCGCGTTGAAGACCGCACGGTGTTTGTGTCCTACGAACAAAAAGACTCGGTGGAGTACGAGGTTCCCAACACCACCCGCATGCTGATCAAGCCCGGCGAGAAAGTGGAAGCCGGCCAGGCGCTTACCGAAGGCTCGTTGAACCCGCACAACATCCTGCGCATCCAGGGTCGCGACGCCTGCTACATGTACCTGCTCAATGAGGTGCAAAAGGTATACCGCTCGCAGGGTCAGAACATCCACGACAAGCACTTCGAGGTCATCATTCGCAAGATGATGTGCAAGGTGCAAGTCAGCCGACCTGGCGACACGGGCTACCTCCCCGGCGATTACGTCAACCGCTTGGACATCAGCAAGAAGAATGAAGCGCTGATGGCTGAGGGCAAGGAAACCGGCAAGTTTGTGGAAGTGTTGCTGGGCATCACCAAGGCTTCCCTCACTACCGACTCGTTCCTGTCGGCTGCCTCCTTCCAGCACACCATCAAGGTGCTGGCTGGCGCAGCCATTGCCGGCCAGCGGGATGCGCTCACCGGCCTGAAGGAGAACGTGATTCTGGGCAAGCTAATCCCCGCCGGCACCGGCCATAAGGCCAATGTGCACTTGCTGCCGCCGCCTGAGCCGCGTAAGGAGCTGTTGGTTGAAGCGCCGCTGGGTATCGATGGAGGCGGGCTGCTGCCTGAAACCCCCATTGAACCGCTGCCGATTGACGGCGAATAAAAACAAGCCAAGAGGCCCGCGCGAGCGGGCCTCTTTTTATCGTGATTCCGCGGAAGTACGTGTGTACGGTGTGCTTATTTTCGAGTTGTGCCTCAATAAACGGATTCCTCGCTTCGCTCGGAATGACAAATTTCCTCGTGGTTTGAAAATACTATTCTCCAGCATCATGTGAAACCGATCGTGAATTACAGCTCGTCATGCGAAGCGAGATGTTAAAAAGCAGATCTCCTTATTGTTTAAATACCTCGTTCAACTCAGGCAGCTCGCCGTCGCAATTTTGCGAAAACCACGCGGCTTCCGCAGCGTAGTTTTCGCGGGCAAAAGCCTGGGCCGCATCGCCGATCTGGGCGGCTTGTTCCAGGTTGAGAAGGGCGGCTGTGTCCCAATAGCGCGGCAGCAGCATCAGAGGGTCGTTGTATTCGCGTTCCTGCTCACCTTGCGGGATCCAGTTGAATTGCAGCGGGCCGCGCGCCTGGATGGTGAAACCCAACTCGAAGCCGGCATCCCGAGCGATCTGCACACCGAGAGGTGTGAAGTTGCCGCCCGGCCAGATATAGGCGATGGGCGTGTTGCCAAAATGCTGTTTCAGCGGATTAATGGAACCTTCGATCTCTCTGCGCACAACCTGCCTGGGCGTATCTGCGTTTAGGTAGATGTGATCGCGGCCGTGCGATTGGATGTCAAAATAGCCGGTATCGTTAAGGCGCTCCATCCAGTCCCATAAGGATTCGCCTTGCAGTTTTCCCGGCCGTTGGGCCGTGTCACTTACCGCGATCCAGGCCAAGGTCAGGGTCCAATCGTTCTCCTCCAGATAGGGCAGGAAATAATCCTCCGCTGTTCCCGGCCGCCGATCATCCAGGATCAGGATCATGGAACGTTCGGGGATCTTGGCGTTATTCAACAGGAAATCCAGCAGCTCTTGAGAAGTGATGGTCTCATAACCCAGCTCTTTAGCCAGGCTCATGATCTCATTAAAGGTCCTTTTGTTAATATCCTGGGAAAGAGTGGGTGTTTCATTGCTTTTAAGGATGCTATGAAACATGATCGGGGCCACAACTGCGCCCGGCACGGCGCCAGCTGGATCCCAGCGCTGCGCCAAATAAGCGCACTGGTCGGTGAGATACGACACGGGTTCAATGCCGGCCCTCAGGACCTCGCTGGTAAAAACATCAGGTGGCGGCGCAGGAGGCTCCTTGGTGGGGCTGGTCGTGGGTTCCTCGGTTAGAGTTGGGGGTAGCGCGGTGGGCATACTGGTCTGGCTGCTGGCGCTGGTTGCCGCCAGGGTCTCGTTCACCGGTGTCTGCAATGGCGCTTGCGGGCTGCATGCAGCTGCGAAGAACAGTATGATGCTGAGAGCAGGGGTGTGAAAGATTCTAATTTTCATTTTGGTGGCAGCTGCCAGCCAATATCAAAGCATCAGCCGGATGGCAACGCAGCATTATACAGCCTGGGCTTGCTGCCTGGTTTAAGGCTTCTGCACAGTGAAATAGCTGTAGTGATAAGCAATGCGATCATCTTTGACCCCCAGTGAATCCTTACCATCCAGCACTTTCCCGCTGCTTGATTCAGCGGTCCAGGTGAGGGTGTGCACATTCCCCTGCTGAGACCGGCCGGTGATGGCAAAGTAGGCGTTAGGTAAGGTATTGCGCAGCAAGCTGTTGTACCAACGCAAGATGGCTTCCGACCCTTGCAGGGTGCGCTGCGCGGTGACGTGCACGCCGCTCGGGTTGTAGAGTGCGGTGATCTTGACCGGGTCCTTCGAATTCAGGGCTTCCATGTAACGGATCACCACATCCGGTTTTTCTTCGCTGCCACCCCAAGCGAAGTCCCTTACCGGGTCCCACAACTCAGAATCCTTCGCCCGGGCAAAATACCATTCCCAAAAATTGCATCCCGGCAAGCCGTTCTGCTTCACAGCAGCCATGAAGGCGGTAACTTCCCCCGGCCTGGCGCGCCAGCCATGTTCTTGGAAGGCGGCCCCGGTGGGGAAGATGGGCCGCCATACCGGCAGGCTCTGGAACTCGCGCAGGCTCCTGCCTAATTGCTCGGCCGGGTTGGTAGCTCCCATCCAATACACTTGCGGCATGTTCAGATCAACAAACTCCAAAAACGCAGTCCAGGGGAAAAGAGCATGCACGCGGGGGTACCGGTAGCTGCTCAGGGCAATGGGCAAGTCCGGCAGTTCGCGGCGCAGCTCGGTCATATACTTGCGTGCGGCTACGTCCATGCCCGGTTTTTCGAACTGCATTTCTGCGTTGACCGTAAAGCCGTCCAATCCAAATTGCTTTACGCGCCGGACTGCCATGCGGGCTTCCAGCAGGGGATCTTCCCCGTAAATATATTGCCAGCCCCAAACCTTGATATTGCGCGCCCGCAAGGCGGCGACTACGCCGGGCACGTGGTCTATGCCGCTCTGCCAGTTGAAATATTCTCGGCCCTCTACCTTTTTATAGGTATTGTAGGTGCCACGGCCATCCGCCACCTTCACCAGCACGTGGGTAAGCCCGGCCTGCTTGGCAACTTCGGCCATGGCTCCTGGGTTACCGCCCTCCACGTTATTGATGCGCCACAAGTACATACCTTTGCCATGCAGGATGGTCATAGTGCCGCCACGAGGCAGGTTGCGCCTGAGGAAGTAATTATTATGATCCTGGCTGAGGGTCCTCGACCTAACTTGACAAGTTTTCCTATGGGATTAGCCACAGCCAGCTTCAATGACTTGGTCTTCACGAGTTGTACGGTAGCAAGTTCTGTGCCTAAATCCCCCATAAAACCCTCCCCCTAAGCTCTTTATACGCCTGCCAACCCCAGTTCGGTAGCATTCCCTTGCATGGCAGCCAGCACGTTGCCGGCGTGCTCCCATAGCTCCACCTCAAACTCTGCAGCGCCTGCTTCCATTTCGTCGCGTTTGGCCCCGGCAGCAAAGGCCTTATCCTTCCACTTATTCTTGATCGATTTGACGGTGACGTCGGCGATGGCTTTCGATGGCCGCACCAGTGTCACCGCGATGATCAACCCAGTGATCTCATCACAGGCATATAGGGCTTTTTGCATGCGGGTGAGCCGCGGCACCCCGGTGTGATCCGCATGGCTCAATACTGCCTGCACGATCTCTTCCGGCACGCCGCGCTGGCGCAGAATGGGCGCTCCGGCTTGCGGGTGCTGCTCCAGGGTGGGGTGCAGCTCCCAGTCGAAATCATGTAAGATGCCTGCCAGGCCCCAGGTTTCCTCGTCCTCTCCCAGCAAGCGGGCGTAGTAACGCATGGCAGCTTCGACGGCCAGCATGTGCCGCACCAGGCTTTCGTTCTTTACGTGTTCGCGCACGAGGTCGAGCGCATCTTGGCGGGAGGTCATTATTTCTCTGCAGGTGCCAGCATTTTATCACCGGCTCTGCATCCAGCTGGCAAATTAGTTCGAAATGTCAAGCAGTTGGATTTTTCGGAAAACTAGACGTAACGCTCGCGGATCTCCGAGCTGACGTAGTCCAAAGTGGCCACGGTGATGGTGATCAACCAGATGGCAATGCCGGCGGCTTCATATTGATACAGGCGGATCCATTGGATCAGCAGGAAGCCAATTCCGCCGCCGCCTACCAAACCGATGATGGTGGACATGCGGATATTGATATCCCAGCGGTAGATGGTAAAGGAGATGTAGGGCGGGAGGATTTGCGGGATGACAGCGTAAATGACAGTCTGCAGACGCGTGGCCCCAGTGGCTTCGATGGCCTCAAGCGGCCCGTGATCGATGCTTTCAATGGCTTCCGAATACAGTTTGGCTAACGAAGCAATAGTATGCAGGGTAAGGGCGATGGTGCCAGCGAAAGGACCCAGGCCCACCCAAACGGTTGCCACAATAGCCCAAATTAGCGGCTCGATCGAACGGACCACATTCAAAGTGGTGCGCGTGATGGTGTAGACGATCAGGCCCACAGAAAGATGGCGTGAATTGCGCCGGCGGTAGGCAAACGCGAATGAGCCAGCCACCAGCAGGGCGGCCCCGATGTACCCAAATAGGCTCTCATCAAGCACAGCTACTTCCTCCCCAAGTACTATGCCGCGGAAGCCGCGGCTGTAGGCTAACCCCAGCAAGTAACCGGGGAAGACCGCCATAGCAGCCAGCAGAATAGCAGCCACCCAATAGCTAATCGCGTCTCCCATTGCGCTCAACACAGTGGCCGTAAGCCAGCCGCCAAGGCGAATGCCGGCATACCCCAGCATGAAGAGCAAAAAGATGGCCAGGAGGAAAAGGGGAATAGGTGCGGCAGACAACCCGCCCAGGCTGTTCGCTACGTACTGTGTTAAGGATCCCGCTGCCCACCATCCGGCGACCAAGCCAGCCAACCCGCCCACAACGCCTTCCAGTGGGCTGGTGATGGAAGCCATCAAGTTTTTAGCTGCCAGGAAAGACAGGGGGAAGGCGAGAATAATGCCAAAGAAGGTGGCCATCAGTCCGATCATGATGGTTACCACCATTTCAGTTAACGCCAGTTCCATAGTCTGGCTAAGCCTGCCTGAGAAGACCTGGGTGCTTGCCTCGCGCACCACCAGGGTATGCAGCTGGTCGCCTAGGGAGGTGCTTTCAGGTACGACCACATCCGGGATACTCAGGAAGGTGGTGAATTCGCCATTTTGATCGATCTCGATTTGAGTGGGGCCTACGCCCCGCGGGGTAAAGGCATTTCCAATCGGGTTTTTCCATAGGATCACCACGGTCTCCCCGGGTGTGAAATTACCTCCAGTAATGGTAAGTTCCGTGCCTGGGTTAAATGTGCCGGTCAGGTCGCGCACACCAAGGTCGCCACAGGTTGGCGTGGCGCTGATCCAGGACTCCTCGTTGTGAGGGCTATTGGAGGGTGGGCCGGAGACGCCATCTGGGCAAGGCGCCTGGATGAATTGGGTTTCCTCGACCACATCCTGATCGTAGGCAAAGGCTTCCTCCCAGGGCCAGAAGATGCGCGGCAAAATGCGAGAAAGGTCCTGGACTTCGCTGATCGCCTTGCCCAGGTCGATCCCGGTGATGGTAAAGCCCAGGGAAAAGATCAGCAGACAAGCGAGCAGGAGCAACATGGACATGGATGGCTTTGGCGCGCCGGCAACCACCGCGCCCAGGCGGGCTGCGTCGACCAGCTGCCACAGCCACAGGCCGGCCATGGCTGCCGCGGAGAACAAGGCAGTGCCGGTATGGATCTGGGCCAGTTCGCTAGGGTTGGCTGCAGTAACCAGCAAGCTTCTGCCGGCCACCATGACGGCTATCAGGAACAAGATGCCGACGCCGAGGCCGCTGAAACCTTCGGCGGCTGGGTCGCGAAATACGAAGCGAGTTAACAGGTGTCGGGCGGCCAGTAGGAAGATCAGCAACAGCCCGGCCTCGAGGACTAATTTGAGATAAACGCTCAGGCCCAGTCCGAAATCCGGGAAGCGGGCTTTCTGGGTGATGGTCCAGACACTCAAACCCAATAAAGTGAAAGTGGTGAAGAAGATCGTAAAACCCCGCCCGCGCGCCCCGGCTACGAATTGGCCCAACCCGGGAACGAAAAGTGAGAGCAGACTGTGCAAATAGGAAGGCCGCAGGGTGTGGTTGAGTTGGTCTACCATGTTGGTTCCGAGTTAGGAGCCCCCCAAGCGCTGGGCGTCTTCGCCGTAGATCTCCTTGAAGCGCGCATCACTCATTTCGGCAATATCTTTCTTGACACCCTCAAATACCAGCTTGCCGGCACGCAGGCCGATCACGCGGTTGCAATAGCGCTGTACCAGGTCAAGGAAATGTAAACTGCACAGCACGGAGATATGGTCTTCCTGGTTTAGTTTTTCCAGGTGACCCAAAATAGTATGCGCTAACACCGGGTCGAGGCTGGCCACCGGTTCGTCTGCCAGGATTATCTTGGGCTGCTGCATCAAGGCGCGGGCAATTCCCACGCGCTGCTGCTGCCCGCCACTCAGTTCGTCCGCCCGGTTGGTGATCTTTTCAGAAATACCCACTCGTTTGAGGGCGGCCAGGGCTAGTTCTCGGTCTTCGCGGGAGAAGCGGTTGAACAGCGCCCAGCTTGGCGGAGTGTAACCCAGCCGTCCAGAAAGCACATTAGTCAGCACCGACGAGCGCTTCACCAAGTTGAATTGCTGGAAAACCATGCCGATCTCGCGTCGCACCCGGCGCAACTCGTTCTGGCCTACATGGGTGATGTCTTGGCCTTCCCAGATGATGCGGCCTTCGGTGGGTTCCAGCAGACGGTTGATGCAGCGCAGCAACGTGGACTTACCGGAGCCGCTCAATCCAATGACCCCCATGAACTCGCCGGACTGGACTTCAAAGCTTACATCCTGGAGGGCAACGGTGCCGTCCGGATATACCATCGTAAGGTGTTCGACTTTAAGCATGAAGAAGCTGGCGACATTATAAACGGGAAGGCGTCTGGCGGTGGCCGGTACCCAGAGGGGCCGGCACCTGCCAGACCACCCTCCCGTCTAGTTCAAAAACAAGAAAAACTTAGTTGAGCAGATCCTCGATGCTCATGCCAGCTGCATCCAACTGCTGGCGGAAGCCATCGTAGAAGGTGTCGTCCTTGGCTTCGAGCCCGCTCCAGCTGTAGAGCGAGTTGAGCAGGGCAACGCCTTCCTCAGAGTCATTGAGGGTCAGCAGCGCAGCAACGATCTCGTCCACCATATCAGCAGGCAGATCGGGGTGGAAGGAGATAGTGTCGTTCGGGATAGGCGCTGATTCAGCGATCACGATCACATCCGTCATCACATTGGGGAAGTCTTCTTCCACATTGCTGCGGGCATCCACGAAGGTGGAGCCGGCGTCGCAGGTGCCATCCAACACGGCCAACACCACGCCGTCATGTCCGCCAGCGTCGATCACGTCAGCCAGGTCGGTCTCGGGGTTAAGACCCTCAGCCAGCAAGGAAAGGCTGGGGATGATCCATCCGGAGGTGGAGGTGGGGTCGGGGCGGCAGAAGGTCTTCCCGGCCAGGTCGGCTACCGAGGCAATGCCGGTGTCGGGGCGGGTGATGATCTGCCCAGCGTAGAAGGAGCTGCCGAAGCGTAGTGAGGCAACTTTCACGTCGGCGCAGCCACGTTCATGGGCCACAATGTAGTTAAAGGTGTTCAGAGCGCCGATATGGGCTTCGCCATTGCACATGGCTTCCACGGCCGCAGTGAAGTCCGTGGTGACCACGGGTTCGATCACGTAGCCAGTGGCATCTTCCACAGCCTGGGCAATTGACTGCGCGCCTGTCAGGACGGCGTCTGTATCCTGGGAGGGAACCAGCGCCCACACCAGGGGGTTATCGGCAGTGCCCACAGAGGGCGCAGCCGGTGCGCAGGCAGCAAGAACCATTGCTACCACCGCAATGCTGAGCATAAAGGTCAAACGTTTATTCATAAGATCTTCTCCTTAAAGATTGGGTTGGGGTCTTAGCGACATGGTCGCTATCGCGTAATCATACTCCACAATATCGGTGAGATACCTTAAAGATTACGCCATTTTAATGTGGTGAATGGCCTAAATTCACCGAAAATTCCTCTCTCTTATCCAAAGTACAATCACCTGGATGTTAGCTTTTTTAAGATCCTTGTCCGATCTTGGCGCCAGGCCGCAGGGGTCCATGGGCGCCTCGGATTTCACCCTGGAACGCATGCAGCAGCTCCTGGCTGCATTGGGGAACCCCCAACAGCGTTATCCCAGCCTGCACGTGGCGGGAACCAACGGCAAGGGCTCGGTGAGCGTGCTATGCGCGGCCGCCCTGCGGGCGGGCGGGTTGCGCGTGGGCCGCTTCACCTCGCCGCATGCGCGCGGTGCCTTGCACGGGATCGCCATCGATGGCCAGGTTGTCCCCCCCGATGAACTTGAAGCTAATTTCGATATATTGCGCTCGCATCTTGTGAGCCGCAGCGATTGGACGCAATTCGAAGTAGTGACCGCCCTGGCATTCACCCATTTCGCTCAAGCTGAGGTGCAGGCGGCGGTGATCGAGGTGGGTTTGGGCGGCCGCTTGGATGCCACTAACGTGCTGACCCCAATCGTTTCGGTGATCACGCCCATCGATTTTGACCACACCTCCATCCTGGGAACCAGCCTGCCGCTGATCGCGGCAGAGAAAGCTGGCATCATCAAGCCCGGCGTGCCGGTGGTGCTGGCGCCGCAGCCGCCCGAGGTTGGCGAAATACTTAAGCAAGTGGCAAAGGGAAGCAGGTCCCATGTCATCCAAGTCGGCAAGGATTTTTATTATGAATTAACCCACTTCAACCGGAATGGGCAGGACCTTCTGGTGTGGGCTGCCGCGCATCCAGATCAAAAGACGAAGTTATTTGTTCCCTTATTGGGAGCGCATCAGGTTGTGAACGCGGCGACTGCCTTCGCCGCGCTGCAGGCAGCCAAATATCATGGCCTGGCCGTGGATGAGGACTCGATTCGGGAGGGTTTCGCTGTCGCCCGTTGGCCGGGTCGCTTTGAGATCATCCAATCACAGCCCCCTCTGATCTTCGATGCGGCGCATTCGCCACATGCGGCCCGGGCGCTGCGCACTGCCCTGGATGATTATTTCCCAGGCTCCCCATTCGTCTTGGTGCTCGGCGTTTCCGCGGATAAGGACCTCAGCGGAATCGTCGAGCCGCTACGCGCTCGCATTAGACAGGTGATCGCCACCCAGTCTGCCCATGCGCGGGCCATGCCAGCCAGCGATCTGCAACGTCGCCTGGCCGCACTCGGCCTGGAAGCCGACGTGGAGCCCGCCTCTGCAGCAGCATTACGGCGAGCGCTGGCCACGGCTGGCGAGGACGGGCTGGTGCTGGTGGCCGGGTCAGTGTTTCTGGTGGAGGATGCTCGCGAATATTGGCTGTTAGAAAACGGAGACCGCCATTAAAACAGGCTGCCTCCACAAGTTTTAATTATCCGATTCGTAAAAGAAGTGCGATAATACCCCATGCCTAAACTAATCACCTTCGCCCTTCTTGCCACCTGCCTCTTGCAAGCATGCACAACCCCGCCCGCCCCAACCAACACCGTGCTGCCCGCCACAGAAACCTTAGCAGCAGCTACCGAAGCGCCTAGCCAGACGCCTTACGTGATCGTGGTCACTGCAGAGCCAACCGCTCAGGTAGTCATTGAAACCCCTTCCCCGCCAGAAGACTCTGCTTTAGAATCCATCCTAATTTCCATGCCAGGTTTCGGCTCCTTCATCACCTCACCGGTCACCGTGCAAGGCCAATCGCGCCCAACCTTTGAACAGAACCTGGTGATCGCTGTGTATAGCGAAGACGGTAACTTACTGGGCCTGACCCCAACCACCATCCAATCACCGGCGGGCGAACCCGGCAATTTCAGCGCCGAGCTGGCTTTCAGCGTTTCGTCCGAGCAGGCTGGCCGCATCTCGGTCTATGAGACCAGCGCGCGGGATGGCGGGATCATACACCTTGCCAGCATCGAGTTGACCCTGCGTCCCAGCGGCTCAGCTGAGATCGTGCCTGCCGAATTCCATTTTGAGAGCATTAATATCCAATCCGCTTACTTTGAGAGCGGCACGCTAACAGTCACCGGATATTCGGATTACTACTTCGAGGCGAACCTGGGTCTCATGCTGTGCGGAGAAGGCGGCAGCGGGGTGGCTAATGACTTGTGCGGCACCGAAGACAACATCATCGCTGCCGGTTTCGCCACCATCGACGCCCCGGATATGGGCTTGCCTGGCCCTTTCTCGGGCGCCCTCACCTATTCCATCACTGAGACAACCCAGGCGCGCATTGTGGTTTATGCAGCCTCCCCGCGGGATGGCGGTCTGCAGCACGTCAGCAGCATCCCGATTCTACTTATCCCCTAAGAGGACTCTTCGCCATGGACACCCAACAAAAACCCGTGATCATCATCACCGGCGCTTCCTCAGGCATTGGTGAAGCCACCGCGCGCCTGTTCGGGGCGAACGCTTATAGAGTGGTTTTGGCCGCCCGTCGGTTGGACCGGCTAGAAGCGTTGAAGGCTGAGATCGAAAGCAAAGGCGGCACGGCGCTGGCGGTTGAAACCGACGTAAGTTCAGCGATCGCCCTGCAAAGCCTGGTGGAAAAGTCCCTGGCTGCCTACGGACAGATCGATATCCTATTTAACAATGCTGGGTTTGGCCGCACGAAATGGCTGGAGGAGATGGACGCGGAGAAGGACATTGCTGCCCAGATCCAGGTGAACCTGACCAGCGTGATCCTGGCGACCCAAGCCGTTCTGCCGCATCTGATCGAACGCAAATCCGGGCATATCATCAATATGTGCTCGTTGGCCGGGTTTGTGGCTACACCAACCTACACTGTGTATGCCGCCACGAAATTTGGCGTGCGCGGCTTCAGTGATGCGCTGCGCCGCGAAGTGGGAGTGTGGGGCATCAAGGTATCGGTGATCTATCCGGGCGGTGTGGCAACCGAATTCGGGCAGAACATGCAGGCGGAGCGCAAGACCAAGATCAAGACGCCTAAGGCCTTGTTGCTGAGTGGCGATGATGTAGCCCGCGCGGTCTTGTCAGCAGCCAGGAAGCCGGTGCGCACGCGGATCTTGCCTGGCATCTCACGTGTCGGGGTCTGGTTCGCCAACGCCTTCCCAGGGCTCAATGATTGGATCATCGAACGAACGTTTACTAAACCAGAGCGGGGGATGTAAAAAGAAAGTGAATTACTAATTACTAAGACTGTTCATTAGACTCTTCGATCGTCTGCCCAGTGGATTTCTTGTCCTCTTGCTGCTGGATCACGGCGCGGATGCCATTGCGCACCTGGTTAAGTACGCGTTCCAGTTCCATTTCCAGGTTAGTCAGCACTTCGATCACATAATCGTCAGCTTGCTGCCGGGTCGCTTCGGCATCCAGCTCAGCCTGCTGCAGGATCTGCTTGGAACGGTCCTCGGCCGTGGCCACGATGGAGTCGCGTTCCACCAGACCCTGGCTCTTCTCTTTAGCCAGTTGCAGGGTGCGCTGGGCTTCTTCAGTCGCCTGGGCCAGGGTACGGTCGCGTTCAGCGATTAGCTTTTGGGCTTTCTTGACCTCATCCGGGATAGCCACGCGCATCTGGTCAATGAGGTCCAACATTTTGTCTTCATCCACGATCACATTGTTGGTTAGCGGGATGGGACGGCTCTTGTTAAAGAGTTCTTCTAAATGGTCGACAAGCTGGAGGATGTCCATAGTCAATCGTTACGGACGCTATGCCCGTATAGGTGTTGATGCAAGTTGTATACCAAGGTCAAGTCCCTAAGCTTATACGCAAACAGGGAGGCCGTCAACTTAGTTGAGTCGGCAAGTTCTAAGTTTAAAGGTGGCGTTGATCGAAACCATCTTGGGAATGAAGCAGAATTACGGTTATTTGGACGCGGCGGCTGCACAGATTCTTCGCAGAAACAGTTCGAGTTCGCGGGGACAGCTTTTGGACTCGCTGAGAAATACATGGGAGGATTAATCCCGAGGAGGGCTGGCAATATATTCGGCTTCCCCGTTTTTCTTCATCTCCGCAAAGCGTTTGGCCAGCGCATCGTTGACGTTCGCCGGAACCATGGCGCTCACGTTCCCGCCCAGCGAAGCGATCTCGCGCACGGTTGTGGACGAGAGGAAGGAGTGCTCTTTGCTGGTGATCAGGGAAACGGTCTCGATGTCTGCAGCCAGTTGCCGGTTGGCCAGCGCCATGCGGAACTCGTACTCGAAATCCGAAAGCACGCGCAACCCGCGCACGATCACCTGAGCCTCGACTTTATGGGCAAAGTCCACGGTGAGTCCGTGGTAGGCCATCACTTTGAGTTTGGGCTGCCCCTCGAAAGTCTCCTGCACCATAGCCAGACGGGTCTCGGTGGGGAAGAGCAGCGATTTCAATGGGGTCTCATAGACGCCCACCACCACTTCATCGAATAGCAGCGCAGCGCGCTCGGCGATGTC
>JBBDXQ010000050.1:0-5795 GCA_040902265.1 Anaerolineales bacterium | reverse complement strand
GTTAGATGAGAGAACCGCTTGGCGTTGGGGTTCTTATGCGGGTCTGAGTCGTAGATCCCATCCACTTTGGTGGCCTTGATGACCACGTCGGCATCGATTTCCATGGCTCGCAAAGCAGCCGCCGTGTCCGTGGAGAAGTAGGGGTTACCCGTTCCCGCGCCGAAGATCACCACCCGCCCAAAGTCGAGGTGGCGGGTTGCCCGCCGGCGAATGTAGGGTTCGGCCACCGCGCGCATCTCGATGGCGGTTTGTACTCGCGTGGCCACCCCGCCGCGCTCTATGGCATCCATCAGCGCCAGGGCATTCATTACCGTGCCAAGCATGCCCATATAGTCAGCCGTTGCCCGGTCCATACCCCGCTCGATGCCGGTGCGGCCGCGCCATAAGTTTCCTGCGCCGATCACGATGGCGAGTTGAACACCCATGCGCGCCACCTCACTAACTCGCGCCGCGATGAGTTCTGCCTTGTCGGGGTCGACTCCGAAGCCATGCTCGCCGGCCAGGGCTTCCCCACTTATCTTCAGCAAAATACGCTGGTATTTGAGCGCTGCGTTGTGTGTCTCTGCCATTCTGCCTCCGCTTATCCGCAATTATCGCAAAGCTTGGTCCTTTGTATTTAAGAAAACGGCCAACTCTATGGTTGGCCGTTTAAGGTCTATTTCTCGACGTGTTCCCCTAGTTCCCAGCGGGCAAACCGGCGCACGATGATATTCTCGCCAATGGACCCGACCGCTTCGCTGATCAGCTCCTTGATGTTCTTGCTCTCATCGCGGACGTAAGGCTGGCGCAATAGCACCACTTCATCCAGATACTTTTGGACGCGGCCATCCACGATCTTATCCAGGGAAGCATCCGGTTTGCCCTCTTCCTTGGCGCGGTTTCGGGCCACTTCGCGCTCGCCCTCCAGGGCGGTAGCCGGCACATCCTCATCGCTGATCCAGGAAGGCGCCGCAGCAGCCACGTGCAGGGCAAGCTCGTGCGCCAGTGTGCGGAAGGCATCGGAGCGGGCTACGAAGTCCGTTTCGCAGTTGATCTCCAACATTACGCCAACGCGCCCGCCTCCATGGGAGTAGAGCTCGATCAGCCCATCGGAAGCTTCGCGGCCGGCGCGTTTGGCCGCCTTGGCTAAGCCTTTTTCCCGCAGGTAATTTACCGCTTGCTCGAAATCACCATTGGCCTGTTCCAGCGCAGTGCGGCAGTCCAGCACGCCGGCGCCAGTGGCTTCCCTTAATTCTTTAATTTGTTCAGTCGTGATCGCCATTCTATTCTTCAGTTTCCTTGCCCGCCCCTTCGAGGTCAGCCTTTCTGATCTTTGTCTTTGGTTTACGCGTCTTGGGAGCCGCTTTCTTAGGAGCAGCCTTCTTGGCAGGCACTTTAGCCTTCGCAACTTCAGGAGTTGCGGTCTCAGCTACTTTTTGAGCTTTTTGCGCTTCCTTGACGGCTTTGGCTTCAGCTTCAGCTTCTTCCTTGGCCTGCTTTTCAGCTACTTTAGCCAGGGTGGCAGCGCCCAGTAATTCCTCATCGGTGAGCTCTTCCGCGGGGGCGGCTGTGCGGCGGCGGCGGGCGGCTTTGCTGGCTCCTTCCGGTTCTTCACCTTCGGACTTGTCGTTACGCAGCGAACGTCCTTCCAATACCGCATCGGCGATATAAGAAACCATCAGCTTAATCGCGCGGATGGCATCGTCGTTGGATGGGACCACATGGTCGATCACGGTGGGATCACAATTCGTATCGACCAATCCCAACACGGGAATACCGAGTATGTTGGCTTCCTTCACCGCAGTTTCTTCGCGGTTCACATCAACGATGAAAAGCATATCGGGCAACTTGGCCATATCCCGAATGCCTCCGAAGCGTTCCTGCAGTTTTTCAATAATGCGGCTGTTGGATAGCAGCTCTTTCTTGGTTAGGCCAGATGTCTGCGGTTCCTCTCGCTGACGTTCCAACCTTTCCAGCTCAGTGATGCGCTGGCGCATGGTCTGCCAGTTGGTCAGCATCCCGCCCAGCCAGCGAACAATCACATATGGCATGCCGGCGCGTTGCGCTTCAATCTCAATGGTCTCCATCGCCTGCCGTTTGGTGCCAAGGAAAAGCACCACTCCACCATCGGCCACCAGGTCGCGCACGACCTTATAAGCCGAGTCGAGAGCTTTGGCGGTTTGCTGCAGATCGATGATGTGGATACCATTGCGTTCGGTGAAGATGTATGGCTTCATTCGCGGATCCCATTTCTGGGTGCGATGGCCAAAATGGACCCCTGCTTCCAATAAGGCCTTCATTTCGATAGTGGCCATGGGTAAAACTCCTTTGCGTTTTTCCTCCGCTTCTTTCATCCCCGGTCAGGCGCCCGCTTTGCGGGCACGCTCTGCCAAGTCGGGAAGCGTGTGAGATGTTGCTTCTGCAAGCAACGCGCCCGCGATTGCGAGCGCGGCGAGAGTATAACACGCCAGTTCGGGTTCGTCCAGAATCATGTCTTTTAGTCCGTCCTGTACAATTATCTTATGAATAAAGCCGAATTTGAGAAAGCCGTTTCTGGCTTGCCTATCCCTAAGGTCGGGTTTTACCCAACCATGGGCTCAACGAACGACATCGTAACTGAATGGGCTCGTCAGGGGGTAAATGGCCTGGCCTTGGCTGTGGCTGATGAGCAAACTCGCGGCCGGGGACGAGCCGGCCGTCGCTGGCTTACACCGGCTGGCAGTGCCCTGGCTTTCAGTTTGCTGCTCGACCCCACGGCCAGCCTCGACAAGTCCCACCTGGGGTTGGCTTCCGGCCTCGGGGCTTTGGCGGTAGCTCAAACCCTTGAGGATCTCCACCTGCTTTCGCCAAAGATCAAATGGCCTAACGATGTGCTCCTGGATGAGAAAAAGGTAGCCGGTATCCTGGCTGAAGCCCATTGGACTGGCGATCGCTTACAGACGCTGGTCTTAGGCATTGGCATCAATGTTGCACCCGAGTCAGTACCCCCAGCGGAAACTCTCAATTTCCCGGCTACCAGTGTGGAGGACGCTCTGGGTAAGAGCGTCAGGAGTGCCGATTTGCTGCGCGGTGTGCTGACAAGCCTGATCAGTTGGCTGCCACGCCTGGGATCTCCTGAATTCTTGCAAGCCTGGGAGAGCCGGCTCGCTTACCAGGGGCAGACCGTGCGGCTGGAGACCGGGGCGAAGGACGTGCTGGAAGCGCAACTGCATAGCCTGGCCGCAGATGGCGGGCTCAAGCTTCGCCTAACCTCGGGTGAAATGCGCGTCTTCCAGATGGGTGAGATCCAATTACGCCCTGCAGTTGACAGTCAATCGAAATAGGCTACACTAACTGAGCCCTTGGAGGACATATGCTAGACGATTTTCTTAAGGACGAAGACACAAGTAGCTTCCTCGATGAGATAGAAGCAACTACAAAACTTGAATTAACTCCGGAGCCGGAGACCGGCTTTATGGGGATGACTGCGGTTCAACGCTTTGTTATCGCCCTGATGTTCTTTTTTATGGTGGTGATTATCGGCTCCTTCTTCCTGCTGGTAACCGGGGCGATCGCCATTCCGATCAGCTAATAAACTAGATAGATATAGCGGCTTAGGCGCATTGATGACCCTAAGCCGTTTTTTTTTTAAGTTTTCTTGCCTACTTTTTCGTCCTTGCCGTTCTCTTGTGAAACACCTGCCCGTTTCATCTCGGCCGCCGAGATGCGTGCCAGGGTGGCCACGGTATCGCCCTCTGCCAAGTTCATCAGCCTCACCCCCCGCGTCGCCCGGCCAGCTTGCTTGATCTCCTTGACGCGAGTGCGCAGGACCACACCGGCGGAGGAAATAACAGTGACTTCATCGGCGCTCTGCACCACGCGCACTGCGGCGATCTTCCCAACCACCGATAGCGCTTTCACATCGATGGTCAGCATGCCGCTGGTGCCGCGCCCCTTGGCTGCATACTCCTTTAATCGAGTGCGCTTGCCATAACCCTTGGTGGTGACCAGCAACAGGTCGCCACCCGGTTCCACCACCTCCATACCGGCCAGGTGGTCATCTCCCTTTATATTAATGGCGCGCACGCCAGCAGCCTGGCGACCCATGGGGCGCACCAAACTAACCGAAAACCGCAGCGCTTTTCCCTTCTGGGTGGCGAAAATAATTTGGTCCTTGCTGCCAACCAAGCCAACCCAGCCCAGTGCGTCGCCCTTCTCCAATCCCATGGCGATCAGACCGGAAGGGCGTACCGCTTCGAAATCACTAAGCGACATGCGCTTGATCTTGCCCTTACGGGTGGCCATCATGCAATATTCGGCGGCTTTGAAATCAGGCACCGGCACCACGGCCGTGATGGTTTCACCAGCACTGAGGTTGAGCACGTTGATGATGGGTGTGCCGCGCGCGGTGCGGTCTGCTTCGGGGATGCGGTAGACCCGTTCCGAATACACTTTGCCACGGTCGGAGAAGAAAAGCAGCGTCTCCAGGGTGCGCGTGGGCGTCAGAATGACGACCTCGTCCTGGTCCTTGGTGGCATGTCCCCTGACCCCCGACCCGCCGCGGATCTGGGCTTTGAAGGCTTTGGCTGCCACGCGCTTAACGTAACCCTGCAGCGTAAGGCTCACCAGCACAGCCTCATCGGCGATCAGGCTTTCTTCGGTCAGGTCTTCGCGGCCCTTGCCCTCGGCGTCGATGATCGTTTTGCGGTCGTCGCCATACGCCTTTTCCATCTCGCCCAGATCATCTTTGATCAAGGCGAGGATCTTTTTTGGATGCTTGAGCAAGTCTTCCAGGAAAGTGATCTTGTCAGAGACTTCCTTGTATTCGTCCTCGATCTTCTTGCGCTCGAGGGCCGCCAATCGGCGCAGTTGCATGTCCAGGATGGCTTGCGACTGCTTATCGGATAATTTGAAGCGCGTCATCAGGGCGGTCTTGGCCGCCTCGGCATCCTTCGATTTGCGGATGGTATCAATCACCGCGTCCAGGTTGGCCAGCGCCTTAAGCAAACCTTCCAGAATATGAGCACGCGCCCGTGCTTTATCCAGCTCAAACTGCGTGCGCCGGGTAATGACTATCTGGCGATGCTCGATAAAGATCTGCAAGGCGCGCTTTAAGGAAAGCAGCCGCGGTTCGCCACCCACCAGGGCCAGGAACTGGGCTGCGAAGGTGCCCTGCAGCGGGGTGTACTTGTAGAGACGGTTGAGCACCATACGCGGCTCGGCGCCGGCTTTGAGCTCGATCACTATGCTCAGGCCGTCCCGATCAGATTCGTCGCGCAAGTCGGCGATCCCCTCCAGGCGTCCTTCACGCACCAACTCTGCAATGCGCTCGAGGAGATTGGTGAGGTTCAACTGGTAGGGGATCTCGCTGATCACGATGCGCATGCGCCCGCGGTTGCCTTCTTCGATACGCGATTTGGCGCGCACCAGTAATTTGCCCTTCCCCATGCTGTAGAGGTCGCGGATGCCATCCATGCCTACAATAATGCCGCCGGTGGGGAAGTCGGGGCCTTTCACAAATTTGAACAAGTCCTCGACCGTAATATCGTCAGACTTACTATGGTGGTCGATCATGTAGCGCAGGGCGCCGACAAGCTCCCTCAGGTTGTGTGGGGGGATGTTGGTGGCCATGCCCACTGCAATTCCCGAAGAGCCATTGAGCAGCAGGTTGGGAAGGCGGCTGGGCAAAACCAAGGGTTCCTTCAGCGAATTGTCGAAATTTTCCCCAAAATCCACCGTTTCCTTGTCGATATCGGCCAGCAATTCCTCGGCCATTGGGTGCAGGCGTGCCTCGGTGTAGCGCATGGCTGCCGGCGGGTCCCCGCCGATGGAGCCGA
>JBBDXQ010000049.1:0-5814 GCA_040902265.1 Anaerolineales bacterium | reverse complement strand
GCCAGGTTCTCAAAGGAGGCGAGCAGATCGGCCGTGCTAGGGTTCATTGTCTGACCGCCTTCCACTATGGCCGCCGCACCTAACTCGGCGAAATGGCTCGCAATACCCTGTCCGGGGGCTACCACGATCACGGCGATATCCCCAGGCGCAACCGAGGTAAATTTGAGCGCCTGCTTGCCGGCCTTGGCGCTGATCTCATCCATCTGCGCCATCAGATTTTCCATCTTTATATTCGTCCAGGTGCCAAGCGTTTCAACGTAATCAACAGGCGCATGGCGTTTCTCTGCAGGCACGTGGATGTGCATGCGGTAGATGCCGTCACCTTCACCCACCTGGATGGAAGTACCCATCTTTTCAAGCTCCACATAAAATTGCTGCAGATCCAGGTCTTTGTCAGGCCGGAAATCCACCACCACTTCAACATCCTGGCCTTCCTCCACGGCATCCATGGTGCTTTGCAGGTTCATGGCCGCGATCGGCTGGGCTTGGGTTTCTGCCACCCTGAGCTGATGGCCTTCTACCCAGCGCAGCATGCCTTCCAGCAGGTAGCTGAGGCCCTTGCCGCCGGAATCCACCACACCAGCCTGTTTGAGGATAGGCATTAAGTCTGGAGTGCGGGTGACTGACTCTTTAGCTCCCTGCAGCACTTGCCTGAGCAAGGTGATTGGGTCTGCGCCTTCAGTTAGTGCTGTCTCAGCCGCGGCAGCCATATCTTTGGCCACGGTCAGGATAGTGCCTTCCACCGGGCGGGCCACACCCTTGTAAGCGGTGTCACGCGCCGAGACGAAGGCTTCGACCAGGTCCTTGGAAGTCAGGGTTTGTTTGCCTTCCACTGAACGGGCAAAGCCGCGCCAAAGTTGTGAGAGGATGACACCAGAATTGCCGCGGGCGCCCATCAGAGCGCCTTTAGCCAAAGCGTTCAACATCTCATCGGCTTTGTCCTCCGGCACGTTCTTTATCTCTTCCAGAGCTGATTTCATGGTGAGGGCCATGTTGGTGCCGGTGTCGCCATCTGGGACGGGGAACACGTTCATGGCATTCACAGTCTGCTTGTTGGCTTCCAGCCAGGCATAAGCCGCGTTGGCCAGGCGTTTAACCGCCTTGCCGTTCACCGGGAGTTGCTGCAAAACGAAAATGCGCTTCTTACGCAAAGTTGGATTTTCAGCGGTCATTGGTTATCTCGCGACTCGGAATTTTTTATGGCAATTCTTGGCCACTTACTCTCAGCCCCTGCACGCGCACGTTCACTTCGCGAATGGGCAGACCCAGGGCTTTCTCCACATGGAAACGGATGGTATTGGCGACGCTATCGGCCACTGTTTTGATATTGGTTCCGTATTCGACGACGATATAAATATCGATAATGATCGCCTCGTCTTCATAATGGACTTCGACTCCATGGGTGGGGTCTTTGACGATCAGGTGGGTCAGGCCGTTGAACAGATTCTTGGAAGCCAGCCCCACCACGCCATACGATTCAATGGCCGCCTGGTAGGCGATTGTGGCGATGGCGCGTGGGGAGATGTGGACAGAGCCTTGCGAGGTGTGATCTGGCTTTTTCATTAGTAGTTAGCGTTTGATTGCGTGAAATGAAACGGAGCGTAGGGCCTGCATGCCTGCAGCGATGCCCTGCGGGTACTTGTACACGGAGCTGGCAGCCACGAAGACCTGGCCGCCGGCTTCGAGAGCGGCGGGCAAGGTTTCAGCATTTACGCCGCCGTCGATCTCAATAAGAGCTTGAGTGCCGTTTGCGGCGATTGCAGAGCGCAACTGGCTGACCTTAGGCAGCACTTCGCTGAGGAATTCTTGGCCCGAATAGCCGGGATTGACCGTCATGGCAAGCACCATATCAGCCAAGTGTAGCACTGGTTCAATCGCCGACACAGGAGTGGCTGGATTCAGCGCAACACCCGCTCTGCAGCCTAACTTTCGGATGGCTTTCAGGCTCGTTTCGAGATGTGGGCTGGCTTCAACATGGATGTGGATATGGTCAGCGCCTGCTTCGGCAAATGACTGCAGCAGGTTGTCTGGGTTGGCAACCATCAAATGAACATCCAGTGGGAGTTTGGTTGCTTTGCGGCAGGCTGCCACTACTACCTGCCCCATAGTAATGGGGGGCACGAAGTGACCATCCATCACATCGATATGGATCCAATCCGCGCCGGAATGCTCGGCTTCGGCGATCTGCTCGCCCAGGCGACGAAAATCAGCGCTAAGGATGGAGGGTGCGATCAATGGCTGGACAGCCATTGGTTGATTATAACGTAGGGGAAAGTGAGACCCAGAGATGGCACCAAAGCAGGGAGCTTGGGGTTGCTGGCGCAAAACAACAGATCGCTAGGGATAAATTGAAAATCTAGGGAATCGGGGGGTTGAAGACCAGGTAGACCCACATCCAGAACGGCAGCAGGCCGCCTACGGCCAACGCGGCCAGTAGCCCCAGACCCACTGAAACCCAATCGGTCTGCGGGGCTATTTGGCGGTCAGTATCCAGCTTTGCTTGCAGGCTGGTGCGGCGTTTGTCTGCCGGCTTGCTATAAGCTTCAACCTCAGCGATATTTGGTGCGGCAGCAAAGGTGAGTAGCACGCGGCCGAGCTGGTCAGCGGTGCGATATCGAGCGGAGGGTTCCTTGGAGAGAACCTTCAACATGATCTCGTTGAGCGCGGCGGGGATCTTTGGGTTCAGCTCAAGCGGCGGCTGAGGTTCTTTGTATTGGTGATCTTTAGCCAGGTCTGACGCGTTCTTTGAATCGAAAGGTAACTTGCCGGTAAACATTTGATACAAGATTACGCCCATGGAGTACACGTCTGAGGCGGGGGACGGGGCGCTGCCGGCTGCCTGCTCTGGGGAGAAGTATTGCGGCGAGCCCCACACCACCTCAGCTTCCTCATCTGGATGGATGGAAGCCAGAGCACGGGCGATGCCGAAGTCGGTGACCTTGAGACGCTTGTCCGGGGTGACCAGGAAGTTATGCGGCTTGATGTCGCAATGCACCAGCCCGGCGCGGTGGGCATAGCCCAGCCCTTTGCAGGCCTGGATGATGAGCGGCACACCTTCTTCTAATGAATACTGACCCTTTTTCTTGATCAGCGAATTAAGGTCTGTGCCGGGGACATATTCCATCACAATGAAGAGGTGGTCTTCATCGAAACCGAAATCGTATACAGTGACGATGTTGCTGTGGGAGAGATTGGCGGCCGCCTTGGCTTCCTGGCGGAAGCGCTCTCGAAAAGCCGGGTCACGCGAATAGTCCTCGCGCAGCAACTTGATGGCCACATCGCGCTCCAGCATCAGATCGCGGCCACGGTATACCGTGGCCATGCCGCCTTTCTCGAGGAAGTCCTCGAGCTGGTAGCGTTTGTTTAGCAGCTTTTTTTCCTGGGCGTCTGCCATCGAGAGGATTTTACCTGAGGAGTTGGCGATGACTCCTTACAAGGGCCAACCAATCGTTTTACAGGCCTGACGCCTTGTCTAGCAAACCAGGTTATTGCGAAGACTACCTAACATGGATTCTCCGGCTCGCCGAGCTCGCCTCAGAATAACAATCGAGGTAATAGCGTTGATGTTACGAAAAAGAGTGTATGAATAATTGGGGTATCCTTACGGCGTGAATCTAGTTAATTTGCGCCGTTACGCCACCCGTGGGGTTATCCTGGCTACAATTATTTTAAGTACCATGTTCATTGCGGCGATTTCCTTTGCCCTATTTTGGTACTTGCCGCCGGCGGTCAGCGAAGCGCCGCAGGCCGCGCTCACCTGGGTCCCTGGCCCCACCAATACCCCGCAGCCGCCTACCGCCACCCTGGTACCCACCTCCACTGCTACGGCCACCTTAGCCCCACTGCAAAGCGGAGAGATGGGTATTGGTAGTTACGCCCAGATTGCAGGCACTGGAGGCGTAGGGCTCAACATCCGCAACGCCCCAGGTCTCTCCTCCGAGATCCAATTCCTTGGCTTCGATGCGGAGGTCTTTGAGGTGCGCGACGGCCCAGTGGAGGCGGACGGCATCACTTGGTGGTATCTGGTCACTCCGGTGGACGAAAACCGGGCCGGTTGGGCGGCGGCCGATTACCTATCTGTGGTCGCAAATCCCTAACGAAAAGAGCTGCTACTATGACAGAACTCATCCCAAAGAGCATCACCGCCAAGCGCAGGCAAGCCCGCCTATTGATCGAATGGAGCGATGGCGAGCTCAGCTCCCTGCCTTTCGATCTATTGCGCTCAGCTTGCCCCTGCGCCCAGTGCCGCGGCGGCCATGAAAACATGCATCCAGAACCTGACCCCTCCATGTTTACCATTCCCCTGATGGCCGCCAACGCCAGCCGGCTGATAAACGTGGCAGCCATGGGCAATTACGCCGTCAACCTAGAATGGGAAGACGGCCACAAGTACGGCATCTACAACTGGCACTACTTGCGTGCCCTGCACGAGGAGATGAAAGCGAGGTCCTAAGAACGCGCGCCTGTGGCGGAAAAGTCGAGCGGTGTTGGTGAAGCTGTTCGGTGCGCCGATAGTTTTCTAGGTTGATACTAAATGCGAAAGAGCCCGCAGCGCGGGCTCTTTTTTGTTTTGCGGTCGTCTCCGGTTTATTTGGTAGCTTTCACCGTGATGACCTTGGGCTTGGCCTCTTCGGCTTTGGGCAGAGTTACGTGCAAGATGCCGTCGTTGACTTCAGCCTGGGCTTTGTCGGCTTTCACCGGGGTGGGCAAGCTGAGTGCACGGGCATAGGACTGGTAGCGGCGCTCGCGAACATGGTAAGTCGCATCTTTGTGCTCTTCAACCTGCTTCACTTCAGCCTTGATGGTGAGCAGATCGCCATTGACCTGGATCTCCACATTCTCAGGCTTGACGCCAGGCATGGCGGCCTTTATGTGGATCTCATCCGCTGTCTGATAGAGATCCACCAGCGGGGCGCTGTGGCCATTGCCGCTCCACAGTGGGCGGAAGAAGTTATCGTCGAACACGCGATCCCAATCCCGCCGCATTTCCATCAACTCGCGGAAAGGCTCCCATCTCGTTAAATTTGCCATGTCAACCTCCTATCTCTAGATAAAGTGCGACAAGAAATCCAACAATAATCTAGCCGCGGCTCGTTAAAAATACGCATATGCTTTATATGAAAAACATAAAAGCGCAATTCTGGTTATTTTTTTGCTTTGGGGGGAGCGGACTCTTGTGGGCGCTTATAATCTACAAAACGGTATCCAACCCCGCGTTCGGTGAGGATGTACTTGGGGCTGGCGGGGTCTTGTTCTAATTTTTCTCTCAAGTAATTTACGTATAGTCGAACATAATGAGGCTCATCGCGGTATTCGTAGCCCCATACTTTGGCCAGGATCTGGTCGTGCGTGACGACCCAGCCGGCGTTTTGCACAAGATGGTAAAGCAAACGGTATTCGGTGGGGCGCAGCTTGACCAACTTGCCCTCCACCCACACCTCGCGGCGATCGAAGTCGATCTTTAGGCGCTTGTCCACCTCAATGACGCCTTGCGCCTCGCGGCCTTCCGTGCGGCGCAGCACGGCACGCACCCGGCTCACCAGCTCGCGCGGGCTGAAGGGTTTGGTGACGTAGTCGTCGGCGCCCAATTCCAGGCCGCGCACGCGGTCATCTTCTTCGGTCTTAGCGGTGAGCATGATGATGGGGACGTCGTGGTTCTCTCGCACCATGCGCAGGACTTCGAAGCCGTCCAAGTCGGGCAGCATCACATCAAGCAGGATCAGGTCCGGAAGGGTTTGGCGCAGTTTATCCATGGCTTGCTTACCGGTGAAGGCCTCGATCACCTGGAAGCCGTCCTGTTCCAGGTTGAGGCGG
>JBBDXQ010000048.1:0-5819 GCA_040902265.1 Anaerolineales bacterium | reverse complement strand
CTGATCCAATGGTTGCGCGTGGCTGCCGCCCATCAGCAGGATCAGGAACACCCACAGCCACCAGCCCGACCAGAAGAAACCAAGCATGGCCAGCCCGCCCAACACAAACGGCAGAACAAGTCGCGTCCAGCGGCCAAACAAGGCATACAGCACATGCCCGCCATCCAATTGGCCGGCGGGGATCAAGTTCAATGCGGTGACAAGCAGGCCGGCCCACCCAGCCCAAGCGATGGGGTGTAGAAAGACATCGCTGCCCCCTAAGGGGATGGGCTGCCCGGTAAAGAAAAAGCTGATCCAATAACCAAAGGGGGACAGATCGCCAAAGTTGGCTGGCACCGGCAGCCATTGTCCGTGGATCGCAAATTTAGCCGCCAGGTATAAAAGTGAATTCCCTTCCAAGCTGTAGGCTTCACCGGCGCGCAAAAAACTGGGCAGCTGGCTTACTTCAGAAAGGGATAGCCCGATCAGCAGCAGCGGGATGGCCACGGCCAGCCCGGCCAGCGGCCCGGCAATGCCGATATCGAACAGCACCCGTTTGTTGCGCGGGGGTTCCTTCAATTGTATGAAGGCGCCCAGAGTGCCAAAAGGGCTCAATGGGAAGGGCAGGAAGTAAGGCAGGGTAACCGCGGTCTTATGGTAGCGTGCGGCTAGATAATGCCCGAATTCGTGGGCCAGCAGGATGGCCAGTAAACTGGCCGCGAACGGAATGCCGGCGCCCAGGTTGCCCAGCAACATGCTGAATAGGCCGCTCAGGCCTTGTGGTTCGGGGCCTTCGTATCCATACAGCGCGCCAGCCATCAACATACTGACCAGGGTGAGTAGGAAGAAAAGCAAATTGATCCAGGGGTTCGAGGGACGTTGCTTGCGGGGAGACGGCATCAGTTGGATAACCTGCTGCCCCTTATCCTCCAAAAAGATCGGGGTGAGCTTATGTGTCTTCAGATCCTTGCTCAGCCTGGCATGGGCAAGTTCTGCATCGACGGTAAGCTGACCCCGGTAGCGCATAGCAAAGGGATAACGCCCTCCGCCCGGCATTATTTCCTGGATCTCGAAATAGCGCGTTACAAGCGGTGTGATCGGATCGTGTTCTTGGATCGTTTCGCTCATTGTTCGTCTTTCATGCTAGGCGAAGCCTGTTCTTAGAATAGGAGCGCAGCCAATTCGGCGCGGTAGGCGCGCGTATGAGGGTTATTCTCTCCCAGCACTTGCAATAAACCAAGCAGTACCTGGCGCGCCTCTTCACGGCGTGGATGTTTGCGGTTTCGCAGAACATCCAGCAAGCCATCCATGGAGGCTAGCATCTGGCCGCGGCAGGCTAGGCGCAGCGCGTGTACATAACCAGCGGCGCCTTCCTCGTCGTCACTGGGCGGGCGGAGCTCGCCCATCTCCAGGTCGGCCAGGGCTTGGGCCAGCGGCAGTAAGTGTTCGGCGGCGGAATATTCTTTGCTGGCTGGGAAAGCGCGCAGGATTGGCAATGCGGGGGCGGCCTCTCCCTGTGCCAGCAAGGTGCGCGCCAGGCCAAGCAAAGCGCCGGGATGGTCTGGGGTGGTGGCTAGCACCTCGCGAAACATGTCTTCGGCTTCTACGTAATTTTCAGATACCAAACGGCTGTTGGCTCGGCCCAAGGCCAGGTCGCCAGAGGTGGGGGCCAACTCCTTCAGGAAGTCGCGCAAAGTCGGCTCGGGGCGCAGCCCGCTGAATTCAGAAACTACCTGCCCGTTGCGGAAACCTTTTACAGCCGGGATGTCTTTGACCCCATAATCGGAAGCAATCCTGGCATTCGTATCCACGTCGAGCTTAGCCAGGCGGAAGGCGCCGCCTGCTTCTTCAGCCAACTTTTCAAGGAGAGGGTCTAAAACCTGGCAGGCAGCGCTCCACTCAGCCCAAAAGTCCACCACCACCGGCCGCTGGCGTGAATGCGCCAGTACTTCGATCTGGAAATCGGTCTCAGAAACGTGGACGATGAAGTTCGAATCCATATATTAAACCGATACTCAGTATCCTACCAGAATAACTCCAGGTTTCCAGTTCACTTCATTTTTTGTTGACGCTCTTGTGCTGCGCATGATACGATTGTGCAGGCTGTTTCGTTCATTTGTATGTACCGCAATTATTGCCTCACGCCTGAACCCTTGGGCTGGCACAGCACTTATTCCATGAAACAGCTTTGAGCCAGCGGACTTTATCTCAGCGGTCAAAGTCTGGTCTTCTAAGGGTAGCGGCCTGAGCGCAGCGTTTGTTCTGCGCTCTTGTGTTTAAGGCCGGGCGCGCAATGGTTAGGAGCTTCATGAGTATCGAATTTTTTACACGCTTGATCGGAATGGTGCTGCTGGGTATTGGAGGATGGTATCTCGGCAGCTTTTTGGTGCCAACCACAGAGAGTGATGCTAGTCTGTGGTCGTCAGGCCTGGCTTCACTGGGAGCCATGCTCGGGTTGCTGCTTACCCCCTGGCTTACCGTGCGTCCGTTGCGCGCCATGCGCATTTTTCTTTCCCAGTTATCCCCGCGGTCGTTGCTCGCTGGGGTGCTCGGCCTGGTCGTGGCGCTGATCATTTCCGGCCTGCTGGCCTTGCCCCTCTCGTTGTTACCTCAGCCGTTCAGCCAGGTCTTGCCCATCGCGGTTGCCCTGGTTTTTGGATATCTGGGTGTCGCCATCTTTATTACGCGGCAAAATGAGATCCTCTCCATTTTTCGTTTCCTACCGGCCTCCGGCCATGCGCACCCAGCGGGCGCCCAGAACGGCCGCAATGTATTGATCGATACCAGCGTGATCATTGATGGGCGTATCGTGGATATCGCCAAAACCGGCTTCCTGTCCGGCACCTTGCTCATCCCGCGCTTTGTGCTCAATGAATTGCAGCATATCGCCGACTCGGCCGACAAAATGCGCCGCCAGCGCGGCCGCCGCGGATTGGAAGTGTTATCCGCTTTGCAGAAGGATGCGCGTTTGACCACACATATTTCGGATATGGATGTGGAAGGCGTGCGCGAGGTGGATGACAAGCTGGTTATCCTGGCCCGCCAAATGCACGCCCCCATTCTGACCAATGACTTCAATTTGAACCGGGTCGCCGACCTGCAAGGGGTGACCATCCTCAATATCAATGAACTGGCCAATGCGGTGAAATCCGTTTTTCTGCCCGGCGAAGAGTTGACCATTCGCGTGATCCAAGAGGGACGCGAGGCGCGCCAGGGCGTTGGCTATCTGGAGGATGGCACCATGGTGGTAGTGCAGGATGGCATCGACTTTATGGGCTTGGAAGTGAAAGCCTCTGTGACCAAGATCCTGCAAACCGCCGCCGGTCGCATGGTGTTCGCCAAACCAGATGAAGAAGCCCCTAAGAAAGCGCGCACTCGCAAGCGCGAGCGGTAGCCAGGTCTCCCATGACATTAAGAGTTTACAACACGCTCACGCGCCAAACTGAAGAGTTCCAACCTCTCGAGGCGGGCAAGGTCAGCATGTACGTCTGCGGCCCGACGGTCTATGGGGCAGCCCACGTCGGCCATGGCATGTCCAGCCTGGTGTTTGATATCGTGCGTCGCTATCTTGCTTATCGCGGCTATCAGGTCAGCCACGCCATGAACTACACCGACGTGGATGACAAGATCATCCAACGCGCTAAATCGGAGGGGCTCGACCCAAAAGTATTAGCTGAGCGCTACATCTCAGAGTACGATCAGCAAATTAAAGCGCTAAATATCCTGCCGGCCACAGTGTTCCCGCGAGCCACTGAGGAAATTCCCTACATCATTGAGATGGTGGCCCGCTTGCTGGAAAACGATGCAGCCTATGTGGTCAATGGAGATGTCTACTATCGGGTGGAAAAGGACGAGGATTACGGAAAACTTTCGGGTCGCAAGCTTGCGGATATGAACGCCGGCGCCCGAGTGGAAGTTGATCAGCGCAAGGAACACCCTATGGATTTCGCCGTTTGGAAAGCAGCCAAAGAAGGCGAACCTGCATGGGATAGCCCTTGGGGACCCGGCCGCCCTGGCTGGCATATCGAGTGCTCGGCCATGGTCTTTCACCACCTCGGAGAGCAGATCGATATCCACGGGGGCGGCAACGATCTTGTCTTTCCGCATCATGAAAACGAAATTGCGCAAAGCGAAAGCCTCAGCGGGAAGCCGTTCGCCCGTTATTGGATGCACAATGGGCTGATGCAGTTTTCCGGCGAGAAAATGTCCCGCTCGCTGGGGAACCTGATCTCACTTAAGGAATTCTTGCAGAAGCATACAGGCGATGCCCTACGATTGATGGTGCTGAACAGCAGCTACCGTCACCCGCTCACCTACGGCGATGAAGTGGTCGAGCAATCCGAGCGCGGCCTGGAGCGGTTGCGCGGCGGCCTGCGCCCAGCCCTGCCTGGCGCCAAGGGCGCAGACACGGAAGTACTCAACCAGCTAAGCAGCAAAGCACAAGCCAGCTTTGTGCAGGCAATGGATGACGACTTTAATACAGCCTCAGCCCTGGCAGTCCTATTTGAGCTGGTGCGCCAGGTGAACCAAGCCCGCGAAGCAGGCGCTACGGATGACCAATTGCATGCTGCCAGGCAGCAGCTCAGGGAACTCAGCCAGGTACTTGGCCTGCAACTTGGATCCCCGGAAAAGGAGGACATCCTGGTCGATGCCGCGCCTTTCATCGAGTTGCTTCAAGAGGTCAAGACCGAGTTGGACTCCAAACAAGCGCCCGAGTTGGCTGACCTGTTCAAACCTGAAACGGTTAATGGGTCTGCTGCCCACCTGATCGAATCCCTGATAAGCATCCGTGTGCACCTGAGGGCCACTAAACAATGGGCGCTCTCTGACCTGATCCGAGATAAGTTAAGCCATCTGGGTGTGCTGGTGGAAGATAGTTCTGGCGGCAGCTCCTGGCGCTGGGGTAACTAGTGAAGGAATGGATTTATGGGCGTAATGCCGTCCTGGAGACATTACGCGCCAACAAACGGCGGGCCTACCGGCTGAGGACCGCCGAAGGTCTGCAAGCCAGCCCCAGGTTTCAGCAAGCGCTGGCATTAGCCAGGTCGCGCAACTTACCTCTTGAAGAAGTAGCTCGGCGTGAATTGGAGGGTTTGGGGGCAAACCACCAGGGGGTTGCCCTGCAAGTGGATGAGTATGAATATTCCGATCTGTGGGAAATGCTCGAGAAAGCTAAGAACTCTTCGTCTGCCCCTTTCTTCCTCCTGTTGGATACCTTGCAGGACCCGCAAAACCTGGGCACCTTGCTGCGCACCGCCGAAGCGGTTGGCGTTCACGGGGTGGTCCTGCCGCAGCGCCGCACGGCAACTGTGACCCCGGCTGTGGTCAATGCTTCTTCAGGCGCTTGCGAGCACCTGCTCATCGCTCAGCATAATCTGGCTCAGGCCATTGAGGAACTCAAGCAGGCCAATATCTGGGTCATTGGGCTGGATGGCGGGCCGCAGGCGCAGCCGGTTGGGCAGGTGCGCCTGGATGGAGCCTTGGCGGTGGTGGTAGGCAGCGAGGGCGAGGGCATGCGCCGCTTGGTGCGCGAATCGTGTGATGTACTCATGCGCCTGCCCATGCGCGGCCAGGTGGAATCGCTCAACGCCTCCGTCGCCGGGTCTATTGCCCTCTATCTGGCCTGGCAGGCACGTGGATTTGCATGAACTCGCGCTTGTTTTTCTGGTTCTATTGACTCCCTAAGCCAACCCGGATAAACTAACCGTTCGCCAAGCATCCTGATGCTCTGGGTTTGCTTGGTATAATCCTGCGCGCTTTGGCGCGGGCTTTCTTTAACATGTGAGATGCCGACGTAGCTCAACGGCAGAGCAACCGCCTTGTAAGCGGTAGGTTATGGG
>JBBDXQ010000047.1:0-5837 GCA_040902265.1 Anaerolineales bacterium | reverse complement strand
GGAGTTAATAAAAAGTGGGACGTTGGCAATGGCAATGAACATGCCCACGCCCAGTAGAAAATTTGCCAGGCTGGCCGGTAGAAAATTGACCCGCCCGAACAAGGTCAGGTCGATTAAAGGATGCTTTGCGACGCGCTGCCGCCAAACGAAAAGTCCAAGGAAGAGCAGAGCTAATAGGCTAAGAGGCAAGGCAACCTGGGTGAGGCCGGTTTGATCTCCGAATGCTGTGCCAGAGGATGCTTCGGTACCACTGCCCAAGGCGAGATTCAATAGAGACAGGCTGGCGGCGATCAGGCTAGCGCCCAGCCAATCCATACGACCTGGCGTTCGTTTTTCTTCCCCTTTCAACAATCGAGAAATGAGCAGGTAGGCAAGCAGGCAGATCGGCAGGTTAAGCCAAAATATGGTTTGCCAGTCGAAGTAGCGCACGATGATGCCGCCATAAAGATGGCCCACAACCCATCCGGCGGTGTCCACTGCGGCGATGAGGCCCAGGGGCTGGGCGCGCTTACCCTCCGGGAAGAGGTCCCCCACCATGGCCATGCCCACGGGCACCATGCTGCCAGCGCCGAAAGCCTGGATCATGCGGGCGGCGATGAGCACATAAAGCGAGGTGTAGCTTAAGTCAGGGCGGCCTTCGAAAAAGGTGTAATAGGCGCGCAAGGCCAGGTTGGTTGGCCACTCAGCGGCTACGGCAACTAAATACGAACCTATTGCGAACACCACCAGTGAGGCGAGGAAGACTTTGCGCCGACCATACAGGTCTGAGAGACGCCCCATGAAGGTCATGCACACGCTATAGGCCAGCAGGTAGCCGGTTACCAGCCAGGCGGCGTCATCCAACCCGGTTTGCAGGGGGATTTCCAGATCGAGGATGACGTGCGGGAGCACCGCCGAGACGACGGTCAGGTCCATAGCGCCGATGAAGATTGGCAAACAGATGAGGGCTATTTTGAAAGCTGCAGAGCTGGCAGCCCGGGTGGAGCTAGCAAAGCTGGCGGAGCTGGTGGACCTAGTGCGTTGAGGCACTGATGGTTCCTTTAAACAGGCGGCTCAATCTCAATGATCTTGCCAAAATCCCAGAAGTCAAAGATCCAATTCGTGCCTAACTCGTCGTGATCATTGACCGGGTCAATAATCACGACGCGGTGGAGCTCAAAGGTATTCGGCGCGATCCAAAGTTCAATTTCCAACAGTTGCTCGTCGATGAGGCCGACAGTGAGATCGTGTACGTTGCTCCCATCCATTTGGCCGCTGAGATAGTAAAGACTGAGCCCAGGGATTTCGTCTATTTCGGCAATGCCAATCAGCTCAATATTCACCAGGTAGTCTTCCAGAGCTTGATGGATGCCGCCAATGGGGTCGAAGAGCACAGCTGGTTGGAAAGCATATTCTGGAGGCACCAGCGCCCATTCGCCTGAGAATATATTTGTCTCCCATTCCAAGTCCCCAATTCCGATGATGGAGACTTCAGCGACGATCGCAGGCGCGATCACTTTCACCGTAGCCTGCACACGATCCGGAGAGACAAAGATGCCTTCAGCCTGGCGAAATGAGATCAGGCCACCTGGGTCAACGTAAACAGGCTGGCCAGTGCGCTCGAGCCGAAAACTGAAACCTTCCAGAGAGCGCATGAATTCAGCAGAACGCTCCACGATGGCTTCGGGCGGCAAATCTTCGATCGGAGCTGAGCACCCTGCCAGGATCAGTGCGACTATTAAGTGTAACTGGATGCTTTTTGACGAATTCATTTCGAAGAGTCAGTCTACCATAGGGAAATTTGAGCCACGCTAGGTATATGTAAGAATAAGAAAGTTTATGGCTATGCGCATATGTAGTTAGTAAAACTAATTTCTAAAAGATCACCTTGTATAATCACATGTCCCTGCAATGCCACAAGAATTCCTCCTCATCATTTTTCTCATTTTAATAAATGGCTTCTTCGCCGCGATGGAGATGGCCCTGGTCACGTCGCGCCGGCACCGATTGCGCAGTCTACAAAATGAAGGCAAGCATGCGGCTGGGGACGTATTGCAAGTTAAAGAAAAGCCAGGTCACTACCTAGCAACGGTCCAGGTTGGGATCACCTTGGTGGGTTCACTGGCCTCGGCCGTTGGAGGCCTTTCCGCGGCACCGGTACTCTCACAATGGCTTGCCCAGGTTCCATACCTCGCGTCTTATGCAGATCAGATCGCTTTGTTATTAGTCGTAATTATGATCACCTACTTCTCTTTGGTATTTGGAGAACTGGTCCCCAAACAGCTAGCTCTGCGCAACCCTGAAGGCCTCTCCATCGCTTTTATCCGGCCGGTAAGAATGCTGGCGCGGCTGGCCTCCATGCCAATCCGCTTCCTGTCCTTCTCAGCCGACCTGGTGCTTGGCCTGCTTGGCCCGGGCGCTAAACTCGGTCCGTCCACCAGCGCTGAGGAGATCCAGTTATTGATGCAGCAGGGCACCGCAGAGGGCATCTTCCAGATAAGCGAGGGAGCCTTCGTGCGCGGGGTGCTGGAATATGGAGATCGTAAAGCCCATGAAATCATGACGCCGCGCCCAGAGATCGTGGCTTTAGCAGCTGAGCTAAACCCACGAGAGGCTTTGGACCAGGCAGCAAAATCCGGCTTGTCACGTTTCCCGATATATGAAGACAACCTAGACCATGTGATCGGATATGTGCATTTGAAAGACTTGATCTGGTCGGATGAAACCACCAGCCTGAGGGAGATCGCCCGCCAGGTCGTATTCATCCCAGAGTCTTCGTCATTACCTGGCATTTATGCACTGCTCACCCAGCGACGCGTACATATGGCCATCGTCCTGGATGAGCACGGGGGAACTGCCGGCTTGCTCTCCCTGGAGGATGTGCTGGAAGTGATCGTCGGGGAGATCGATGACGAATACCACCTGAGCAAACAAGATGTACGCCAGCTTGGTGAAGGCTCGTGGCTGGTATCTGGGGGCATTCTCTTGGAAGAGTTAAGTGAGAAAATCGGGGGCCAACTTCGTTCGACGGATGCCTACAGCACTTGTGCTGGTCTTATCCTAGCAGAATTGGGCCATATTCCAAAAATCGGGGAAAGTATACATATCGAGAATATCAATCTGTCAGTGCGCTCGATGGACAAATTACGCATTGATACGGTGCTTGTTCAAAAAATCACTTGACTGTAGCCAATATATTTAATTTGCATTTTGTCGGGTCAATTTAGAATATTCTACACTTGACAAGAAAATAGAGAAGAGCTTATAGTTAAAGACGCTAACACGTGTTACTAATACGTATTCTACAGTGCCTCAACACAGAAGTACCAGCTATGACGTCGCCCAATTGGCCGGTGTTTCCCGGACCACTGTTTCATTCGTGATAAATAACTTACAAAGGGCGAATATTAGTGAATCGACCCGCCAACGTGTGCTGAGGGCCGCAAAGGAGCTTAACTACTCTCCTAACGCCTCAGGCCGAAGGCTGGTCAGCGGTAAATCGAATACGCTAGGACTGGTGCTTTGCCAATCTCCCGAGCAGACCTATGCAGACGCATTTCTTGCAAGAGTTATCTTTGGAATTGAGCAAGCCGCTATGCAAACTGGCTTCCAAGTGCTACTGACTCAAGTGGATCCGGACAACCAAAACGGCTATACCCACTTGATCAGTGAAAACCACGTGGATGGCATCATCATTTCAGGCCCGCGGCAAGGTGATATGGATATCGTTAGTTTGCATCAAAAACAGGTACCGCTCATGCTTTTGGGACAAATGCCTAATACGGAGATCCCCTTCGTTGATGTGAATGCAGCACAGAGCGCTGAAATCGCGGTTAGCCACTTGATCGAACTCGGCCATCGCCAGTTAGCCATGATCACCAACGCAAGGCTTACATATACTTCTGCGCAGCAGAGGCTTGACGGCTACCGGAAAGCACATGAAATTGTGGGGCTGCAACCAGATGAAAGGTATATCAGGGAAGGAAATTACACCCCTGCCAGCGGGTTCCAGGCGATGGCAGAGCTACTCACATTATCCCCCCGCCCGACCGCTGTATTCGTTGCCAGCGATGTAGTTGCATTAGGCGCCATGCTTGCCATCAAACATGCTGGTCTAAGGATCCCGGAAGACATCGCGATCGTTGGCTTTGATGATGTTCCGCTGGCTGAATATTTCGATCCTCCACTCACCACCGTGCGTCTGCCAGCCTTTGAGCTGGGATGGTCAGCCGGGGAAAGATTGGTGCGATTACTGAACCACGAAGAGCTGGCGCAGACTGGCTTATTACTTGAGACGGAGTTTATCGTGCGAGCCTCAAGCCAGAAGGCAAGGCTCTCGTCCAAGGTTTCCTGAATTTTGTCAAAAGGCTTTATATTTTCTAAAAAAGGAGGTGGTTGATAACGAGGAAGCCGGAATGGCAGCTAGAAAGTAAAGCCTTTAACATTTGAACTCAGAACAAAGGAGAAAAGAGATGCCCAAACTATTCAAGATCTTCACCGTGCTCATGATCGCCAGCCTGGTGCTGGCAGCCTGCGCACCTGCAGCAACTCAAGCTCCCATTGGAGCTCCTGCAACTGATGAGCCGAGTGATGAACCAACAAGTGAAGCGCCTGATGCGCCAACAAGTGGCATTGACTGCAAAGGTGCCCAGTCTGGAGACACAATCAGCATGATGTACCAATGGGCGGGTGAAGAGGAAGCGCGCATGACTGCGATCCTGCAGACTTTGGTGGATGCCTGCGGTCTCGTACTTGAGCCCGAATCGACCCGCGATCAGGGTTTACTGGATACTCGTGTCCAGGCGGGGACTCCCCCGGATGTGGCGTTCTGGAATGTGACCCAGTTGGTTCAATACCAGGAACAACTCCAGGCAATGGATTCGCTAGGCGCGAGCCAAGATTCCTACATACCTGGAGCGAACGATCAGGCTGTCATTGGCGGCAGATGGATCGGCCTACCTGTAAAATCCGATATCAAGACGATCATCTGGTACAGCCCGGTAGCCTTTGAAGCTTTTGGCTATACCGTCCCGACCACGTGGGATGAACTTGAAGCACTGGCCGACCAGATGGTCGCCGACGGAAATGTTCCCTGGTCGATGGGCATTGAATCTGGTGATGCCACCGGCTGGACCGGCTCCGACTTTATTCAGGATATCTTGCTTGTGCAGCAAGGCCCCGAATATGTGATGGGCTTGATCGACGGAAGCATCGCCTATGATGACGCTGGCGTTGTGCAGGCTTACGAGACCTACGGCCAGTGGGCAACGGATGCAGACTACGCGGTTGGTGGAGCGCAAGGAACCCTTTCCACCGGCTTCAATGACGCCATACTCAAAGTCTTCTCTGATCCACCCGAAGCGATGATGGTGAAACAATCCGGATTCGCTCAGGGAACGATCACAGCCCAATATGCTGACCTGCAATATGGGACTGACTTCGATTTCTTCGTTGTCCCGGGAGCACAAGGACTGCAAGGTGGATCGGACTGGATGATGGCGTTTAGTGACTCGCCGGCTGTTCAAGCCTTAGTGACCTACCTGGCTTCCCCTGAGGGTGGCGCTAATTGGGCAGCGGCTGGCTTTGGCCTATCACCCAATAAGAGCGCAGAAGGCAACTTCACTGACACAGTGCTGGTGAAACTTGCCGAAGCGTTCTATTCCACAGGTGCTCTGACCCCGGATATCGGTGACTCGATCCCCGGTGGGTTCGGCAGTGCGGAATGGACAGCCATTGTGGATTACCTCAATGGCGCTGATCTGGCGGGTGCTTTGGCAGTAGCTGCCGGTGTCCAGGCAGAAGCTACCGGTCAATAGACGGCTCTTACTAAGTAGTAGACTGGGAGACGCGGCCCAGTG
>JBBDXQ010000046.1:0-5979 GCA_040902265.1 Anaerolineales bacterium | reverse complement strand
GTTCTACAGCTGTCGCTTCGTGGACAGCATCCAAAGTCAGCCAAGATGTGGGAGGCCTTGCTGCGAGACGACAGCCTGTTATTTGGCCTTGCCAGCCTTACCATTGCTGTGGGTGCGGCCTGGCTATGGGTGCGTAATATGCCCGTGCCCAGCCCTGAGCAAATCCTAGAGAAGATCGTTTCATTGGACCTGAGTTATGAATCTGGACGGATATCGAAGGCGGTGTATACCAAGCTTCGCTCAGATCTCAAGGGACAGTTAAAGTTTCTGCTTAGGAGACGGAGCAAGCAATGATCGAAACCCATGGCGTAAGCAAGCGCTTCGGCTACCGACTGGCCCTGGAATCAGTTGACTTAAGAATCAAAGCCGGTGAACTGGTGGCATTGCTGGGTCCGAATGGTGCTGGCAAAAGCACTTTGCTGCGCATCCTTTCCTTGCTAACTCGACCGACGGTCGGGGAGGTTGTAATCGCCGGCTTCCACCTGCCGATGCAGGCTAGCGCAGCCCGCGCCGAGATCGGCTTTTTAGGTCACCAGCCGTTGCTCTACGGGGAACTAAGCGCCAGCCAAAACCTGGCCTTCTACGCTGGGCTTTATCGAGTCAAACGCCCGGAAGCTCGCATAAAGGAATTGCTAAAACTATTCGACCTGCAATTTAGGAGCAACGAACCAGTGCGTACTTTTTCGCGCGGCATGCAGCAGCGGCTGGCATTGGCCCGCGCTGTTTTGCATGGCCCCAATGTGTTGTTGCTGGATGAGCCACACAGCAGCCTGGACCGAGAGACAGTCGCCATCCTGGACGAATTGTTACAGGCCCAGGCCGACAAAGGCACCGCTATCCTGATGGCAACACACAACCTGTTGCACGCCCAACGGTTAGCGCAGCGCGTGGAACTATTGGTGGCTGGCTGCTTGGCGGCTTCGTGGAAGCGCAGCCAATTTGCCAGCAAACAATTCCTGGCCTTATACGACCGCACTCTGCGCCGCGCCCAGACGGGAGCTCATCGTGATTAGGGTTCTGCCTTATCTGGGTGTGGTAGTCCGGATCGTGCGCAAGGACTTAGCTGTGGAGTGGCGCAGTCGCCAGCTGGTGGCGTCTATGCTGGTGTTTGCTTTGCTGGTGATCCTCATCTTTAACTTTGCCCTGGAGCTAGACGCCCGCGCTCGCAGCGAGTTGAGTTCCGGGGTGCTGTGGGCAACGTTTGCCTTCGCAGGGACGTTGGGACTTAACCGCTCTATGTCCATCGAGAAGAATGGCCAGGCGATTGACGGACTGCTGCTGGCTCCTGTGGATCGCAGCGCTATTTATTTCGGCAAGATGCTAGGGAATATGTTTTTCATGCTGATCGTAGCACTACTGACTTTGCCAGCATATGGAATTTTATATAACGTGAACCTTTTCAATGGCGGGCTGCTGCTGGTAATCCTCTTGGGGGCATGGGGATATTCTTCCATTGGGACACTGTTAGCCGCCATGGCCATGCAAGCACGCAGCCGTGAGCTGTTATTGCCGGTGCTGCTGTTCCCGTTGCTTATCCCGGTGTTGGTTTCTGCGGTGCGAGCCAGCGGGTACTTCCTTGAAGGGCTGGAGATGGTTTATATTTGGCCCAGCTTGAACCTGTTGCTTGCTTATGGTGTAATAATACCCACTCTGGGTTATATGTTTTTCGATTTCGTCGTGGAGGAATAACGAATGGTAACAAACTCAGTGCAACCTGAACCGCGCCTGCTGCGCATACTGAATTACGTCTCAGCGGTGCTCATGATGAGTGCTATATGGATGATGTTCTTTTATGCACCTAGCGCCCAGCTTGAGGCAGGTGGGGAGACCCAGCGCATTTTTTATTTTCATGTTGCCACTGGTTGGGTCGGGATGGCAGTCTTCATTTTCGCTGCCCTGGCCGGCATTGTTTATCTGGCCCGTCCGCACCCAACATGGGATGTGCTCAGTGTGGCTGCCGTAGAATTGGGCTTGGTGTACTCATTTATCAATATTGCCACCGGCTCTATCTGGGCGCGACCGGTGTGGAACACCTGGTGGACCTGGGACCCACGCCTGGTCACCGCCACGGTGATGGAGCTTACCTTTTTGGCCTATTTACTCCTGCGCCAGAGTATCGAGGACCCACAGCGGCGAGCTCGTTTCGGCGCGATCTATGCCATCCTGGGTTCTCTTACTGTACCTCTCACATATCTCTCGATCCGCATTTGGCGCACCATTCACCCGGTGGTAATCGGTAGCGGCGATCCGAGCGCGCAAGGAACTTTCGATATGGTGCCACAAATGCTGCATACGTTGCTCTTCAGCTTGTTGGCTTTCACTATCTTCGGCATCACGCTGCTCTGGCACCGGGTGCGCCTGGGTTGGCTCTCAGAGCGGGTAGAGCAGGTTCGCATGAAAGCAATGAGGTCTTAATCATGGATACTTATGGCTATATGATATTAGGCTTCGCCCTGGTTTTTACGGTGATTGCTATACACCTCGCCAGCTTTGCGATCCGCTCGCGAAATTTATCTCGTGACCTTGACCTGTTGGAGAAATTAAATAGAAGAGCGCCTAAGAAAAAACAAGCGCATACTAAAAAGAAAAATTAAATGTGCATCAGGGCGAGGTCTTTTTAAATTAAAGCCTCGCCACTAGCCTGGTTCTAAAACTCGCTAAATTCTAGTCTCCAAGTGCCGCGCTTACCTGGTTTAGTTCTTCGGCGTCCAACAGCCATTCGCCCGCCTTAACATTCGCCTGCACCTGCTCAACATTGGTGGCGCCGGAGATCACCGAGCTCACCAGGGGCTGGGCGAGCAGCCAGGCAATGGCTAATTCGTTCAGAGTGTGCTCACGCTGCTTGGCGAACTCCTCCAGTTTTTCCACAGTGTCGTAGTTTTCATCGGTCATGTACTTTTGGACGTAGGGGCTTTCTTCACCGCGCGAGCCTTTTGGCGCCCCCTGGCCGCGGCGATACTTGCCGGTGAGGAAACCACCGGCTAGAGGGAAGTATGGCAGGATGCCAATGTTGAAGTATTTGCAGGCAGGCACTAGTTCTGCCTCAATTGCACGGTGCAGCAGGTGGTAATGTGGCTGGATGGAAACGAACTTAGTCCAACCACGTAATTCTGCCGTTGCGTTGGCCTGGGTTAGCTGCCAGGCTGTGAAATTAGATGCGCCGATATAGCGCACTTTGCCTGCGCGTATCAGGTCTTCCAGAGCCCGCATCGTCTCTTCTACTGGGGTTTTGTCATCCCATGAGTGGATCTGGTACAGATCGATAGTTTCGATGCCAAGGCGGCTCAGGCTGGCTTCGACACCAGTAATGATGTGGTGTCGGGATGCTCCCTGGTCGTTGGGACCCTTGGCGTTGGCTGGGTGGCGCACCTTGGTGGCGATCAGCACTTTTTCGCGAATACCCTTGATAGCTGCACCAATGAAGGTTTCCGAGCGGCCCTCACGATACACATCAGCGGTGTCGATAAAGTTGATACCCAGGTCGACGGAGGCGTGGATTATCTCTGAAGTTTGTTTGGAATCGACCTTGCCGCCAAACTGGTTAGTCCCCAGGCCAATGGCAGACACGAATAACCCTGAAATGCCTAAATTTCGATATTGCATTACTGTTCCTTCCGTCAAATTAAATGGATTGCCATTCTACTTGACGAACACAGACCCCCGAAATTACTGGCTGTCTTGGGCGTTGAACAGTAGCAGCCAACTGCCCCAGGCTGGTTCGCCATCCTCCGTTTCGCAGGCAGAGGCTTGCAAGCCGCTTATCATTTGATCGCCTTGGATGTGCAGCGTGTAGGCAACCCCCGGAGTAAGCGGGTATTCAGCATATCCCGGGCTCATTTCCGGCCGCTGGCCGGTGGTGAATTGCGCCTCGCCTTCCTCGGAATTAAGGGTCAGCCGGACGCCGGCTTGTGGATTGCGATTGGGATCGAATACAAAGATCTTCACATAAGGGGGCGCGTCCACACTTTCACAGGTCAACTCCTGGTCATCCAGGAAATATGCTGCTCCTTCGCCGACAGCCTCAATGGGAGTTGCGCCAGGCTGCTCATTCGGATCAGGTGTATTCACTGCAGCTGCGGTGGCTTGTAGGTTAAAAATATAGGTTCCCAGTTCCTCCGCCAGTCCGGCCAGGGCACGCGCCTCGCGTTGAGTGGCATTGTTGGCTAATGCCACCTGAGCTTGGGAACTTAAGGCGCGCACTGGGTCGTTGTCTCCAAGCAGGGCAAGGCGGGCTTGAGCACGGCCCAGGTCGCTGGAGGCGGCGTAAGAAAGCTCCACCATTAGGCGATACTGCTCCTGGTAAGGCGTAGCTAAACTGGCCGGACCCACTTCGGTTACCCGGAGAGGCCAGACCAGCCAGGCGACAACCAAGCCAAGCAAAAGGCCAATTACCAGACCGGTGAGCAGGAAAAGCGGAGGCTTTTGTTGCGGTTCTCGGATCATGGTGTGGGTGTGGGTGCAAAACTCGCATCAAACTCTAGTAACGCTTGCTGCAATATTTGCAGGCGCTCCAAATCTGGGACTGCATACCCGTTCAGGGTTCCAAAAGCCAACGTATCGCTGGCAAATATGTATGGATTGTACGATTGCCCTTCTACGCCCAGGAAAGCCAAGGCGGCAATGGAACGTTCAACGTTATTGTCGGCCTGGAAAGCTTCAGCCACCATGAGAACATAATCAGCTTGGAAGTCTTGGCGCAACATGGCGGGAGTGGCAGAGTCAAAAGAGACGGGTCGCACTGCCCAACCGTAGTACACGGCGAGGAGAAAACCCAGCAAGATAGTGATGCCGAACAAGGTGTAACGCGTCATGAAACTCACGGATGCAAGATTTTAGCCAAGCCGACTGGTCAATCGAGTAAAGGACTTACCCTGCCGCTAGGATGGAACGCAATGCAGCCAGCACCAAGCTCACGTACTTGCGTTGGCTGCTGTGTCCCATAAGGCCGATGCGCCAGATCTGGCCTTTGAGCGGCCCTAACCCGGCGCCGACTTCGATGCCAAAATCCTCCAGCAGGTGGTTCTTTACTTTGTCATGACTGGCAGAGGGCGGAACCTTGACCGAACTGACCGTAGCCAGGCGGTGTTCGCGCTTGACCAGCAATTCCATATCCAGTTCCTCAAGACCCATCCACAGCTGCTCAGCGTTTTCCTGGTGGCGCGCGAAACGTGTCTCGAGCCCTTCCTCGGCTACCAGGCGCAGGGCTTCATGCAGCGCGTAGTTAAGTTGAATAGGGGCGGTGTGGTGGTATGTGCGTTCCTTTCCCCAATATTTTTGCACTTCGCCGAGAGAGAGATACCAGGACCCCACCGGGGTCTTCCGCTTAGCCAGCACCTCTTCAGCCCGGGGACCCACGGTGATCGGCGCTAACCCTGGGGATGCAGATATGGCCTTCTGCGAACCGCTAAAAGAAACGTCCACGTCCCAGGCGTCGGTCTCCACGGGGACGCCGCCGAGGGTAGCGACTGTATCCAAGATAAAGAGCGCGCCATGCTCGTGGGCAGCTGCAGCAAAGTCTGCAATGTTTGGTTGCAGCGCACCTGAAGAAGTTTCCCCATGGACAATGGCTAGCAGTTTATAGTTTTGCCGGCTGAGCGCTTGCTTTACTTCAGCGAGGTCCAGAACTTGGCCCCAAGGCACCGCGATGCGCTCCACAATGGCTCCATAGCGGCCAGCCATGTCCACCATGCGCTCCCCAAAATAGCCGATGACCCCGATCAACACATGGTCGCCAGGTTCGATGAAATTGGCCAGCGCGGCTTCCATCCCGGCGCTGCCCGTTCCAGAGATTGGGATGGTGAGGCGGTTCTTGGTTTGGAAGACATGGCGCAGCATCTCCTGCACTTCGTCCATCACGTGCAGGAAGGCCGGGTCGAGATGGCCGATGACCGGCATGGATAGCGCTTGGGCTACGCTGGAGGGCATGTTGCTTGGCCCGGGGCCGAGTAGGATACGCTCAGGCGCGTGGAAGGTGGGGGT
>JBBDXQ010000045.1:0-6029 GCA_040902265.1 Anaerolineales bacterium | reverse complement strand
TGCGGTGCCCTGGGAGAAGTTTGGTGCCCCAAATGCCAGGCCACCGTTCGGATAATCGGGAAGCCGATGTGCAGCCTGTGCGGGTTACCCTTGCGCAGTGCAAAAAAGTGTCTGGCCTGTGCGCTTCATGACTATAAGTTCACTGCAAGCCGGGCTTGGGGCGCATATCGAGGTGAGTTGCGCCAAGCAATCCTGCATTTGAAGCATCGCAGGAATGCCAGCCTGGGGCAAAGCCTGGCCAGGAACCTCTGGCAGGTGTATATGGCACAAGACTGGGATATCGATTGCTTGATTCCTGTTCCGCTGGGGTACCAGCGCATGCAGCAACGAGGATACAATCAGGTCGACATCCTGGCTAGGCCGTTTGCCAGTATGGCTGGGTTGCCATACGCCGAATCAGTACTCATTCGCCGACATGAGACCCTTCCTCAATTTGAGTTGAACGCTGCTGAGCGTTGGGAAAACCTGCATGGTTCTTTCGTGGCGGACCCGGAGCCACTTAAAGGCATGCGTGTATTGGTGATCGACGACATAATGACAACGGGAGCCACCCTGGATTCGGCGGCTGAGGCTTTGCGGGAGGCAGGCGCAACACAGGTGTATGCAATTACGTTGGCACGTACAATACCCGAGGCAAACAACTGATTTTTGTAAATTATCATTCCCTACCGAAGGAGATAAAGATGGCAACCAGCGTGGAAATCTTCGGCCGAGAGATGCAAGTGGACAAGACTCTGGAAGATTACGTCCAATCGAGAGCGGAAAAATTAGACCGTTATTTGGACGGAGTAGAGACGGTAAGGGTCGAGCTTGGCTATAAAAAAGGCGCAAAGTCCGCCGACGACCGGTACAAAGCCCAAATCACCCTACGTGGCAAGAAGTTCGTGTTACGTGCCGAGGAACGCACTGACCAGGTAAGCTCAGCTTTTGATGCTGCTCTGGATAAGATCCAGCGGCAGATGGAGCGTTATAAAGGGAAGCATTACCAGAATAAGATCAAGGCCGCGCCTACTACGCAGGAGATCATAGAGGCGGAAACCTCCCTGGCGGAGAGGCCAGTGGAGAAAATTGGGCGTACGAAAAAATTCTTGCTGCTGCCAATGAATGCAGCAGAAGCCGTTGAGCAGATGGCCTTGCTGGGTCACGAGCAGTTCTTTATCTTCTACAATATGGATGAGGCCTGCGTGAGCGTGCTGTATAAACGCGGCGACGGCAACTACGGATTGATCAACACGGAACTTGCTTGAAGCAGGAGAAGAGCGAAAGTGTAAGGATGAAGAACCAAGGTGGAGTCTACAAGGCCGCAGAGTTGCTCGGATCGCAGATCGACGCTGGCGCAATTCAGGATGCGATCCGCCGCATCCTGGCGGCGGTAGGGGAAGACCCTGAGCGAGAAGGCCTGCTGGGTACCCCTGATCGGATCGCGCGCTCATATGGTGAGTTGCTGGCCGGGTACCGCACCGATCCGGTGGCGTTGATCAACGACGCTTTATTTGAGGTGGACTACGATGATATGGTCCTTGTGCGGGACATCGAGTTTTACAGCCTTTGTGAGCATCACATGATCCCTTTTATGGGCCGCGTTCATGTGGCCTATATCCCACAAGGTAAAGTGATCGGTCTCTCCAAGATCCCGAGAGTGGTCGACTTGTTCTCGCAGCGCTTCCAAGTGCAGGAACGCATGACACGCCAGATTGCGGATTTCTTGTGCCAGGCGCTGGACCCGTTGGGTGCAGGTGTGGTAGTCGAGGGTTTGCATTTGTGTTCCATGATGCGGGGTGTGAAGAAGCACGACGCGCGCATGACCACCTCGACCATGGTGGGCAGTTTCCGCTCGAATGCTGCCACTCGCCAGGAGTTCCTGGATAGCATTTCGCGTGGGGCAGAGCCCCTCCACTTTTAATGTGTTTTGATGGGCGTAGAGCCTTGCGAAATTAACTCTCGTTGGTGTAGTATTGAGTTTGGTGGTGCCATGAAACTAAAAACTATGACTCGCCCCAAGTTAGAAGCTGGCCAAAGCATGGTGGAATATGTGCTGATCATCGTTGTGGTGGCTTTATTCCTGGTCGTTATTTTCACCCTGCTAAGCGACAGCATGTTTAACGTAGTTAACGAAAATCTGCTCCCCGCTATTTAAATTTTGGACGCTGCTCCGCCAGGCCTTTGCCTGGTTGTAAGCGTTAATGTAGTTCGCCTGAAGCCTGGGTCGATTTGAATTATTTACCCTTGCTTCGCTCGATCTCGACCCCCACCGAGCGGGCGAAGCGCAAGGCTCCCGGTTTTTCCACCCGAACGCGTACCGCCAAAACACCTTGCTCTTCCAGGCAAATAGCTGCTAAGTCAGCGGCTAGCGCTTCCACCGTCAGGCGCTGGCTGGTCTCGGTGTGGGCAATGATCTTTTTGCTGACCGTGCGGTAGTTGACGCTATCATCCAAATTGTCACTAACCCCGGCCTTGCTCAGGTCAGCCGTAATTTCCACATTGATCAAAATATCCTGTGAAAGTTCTCGTTCCCAATCGTTGACGCCAATGATAGCGCGCACCAGCAGGTCAGTAATGATGATCTTGTCCATGCCTAGACCAGGTGCCTTCCGCCGTCGAGATGAATGATCTCGCCGGTAATGTATTGGGGGCCAGCCAATAAGAAAAGCAATGTTTGGCCCACCTCAACCAGGTCTGCCCAGCGCCCGGCTGGCACGCGCTTGAGAATGCCTGCGGTATTGCCACCTTCCGCGGGAGGCAGGATAGCGCCAAAGGCGATGCCGTTCACTGTCACTTTGGGCGCCATGGCTACTGCCAGCGACCGTGTCAGCGCAGCCAAGGCGGCCTTGCTGACCGTGTAAGGCAGGTGGTCGCCACTAGGTCGCAGAGCGCGCCAATCCAGGATGTTGACGATGCGGCCTTCTGCGCCAGCTTTAGCGGCCGCTTTCCAGAAAGCCTGGCATAGTAGGAACGGCGCGGTCAGGTTGATATCCAGGTGACGCTGCCAGTTTGGCAGGTCGCTGCTTTCCAAGTTGAGGTCCTTGAAAATAGAGGCGTTGTTGACCAAGGCGTATAAGGGGCCAAATTCCAAGGCGCGCTCGATAAGCTCGGCAACCTGCTGCGGCTGGCTTAAGTCGGCCTGAAGCATGTGCCCTTCACAGCCGAGCGCTTCCACCTCGCTTTTGAGACTGGCAGCTTCGGCTTCAGAGTTGCCGTAATGGATGATCACAGAGCCGCCTGCTTCGGCGACGGCTTTGGCCATGGCTCGGCCTATGCGTACACCGGCGCCTGTAATGAGCACCAATCTGCCTTTCAAGTCCATTGGTGTATTCTACCTGTCAAGTGAGCTTCAAATTCAGTGATTAATGTATTGTTAGAGGCATGCTTACCCGCGAGCATTCCGCCTGGTCTGGGGGTTATCATAGTTGGAGTTCATATTATGCGATCAATTAATTTGGTTCTTGACATTGACAGAGTACAAAAAAGCAGTTTGATAGTGCCTGTGCTGCTGGCATTGATATTGGCTGGCTGCATGGGTCCGCCTGAAGCCGTTGCTTCCCTTGAGGACCTTGAGATCGAGTCGAGCCTGCCGTCGGAAACCCCGGCGACCATCTTGCCCGTAGCCCCTAGCGATACTGCACCTGCCACGCCCAGCGTGGTGTCAGAGGAAGCACTTCCCGCTATACCCATGGGGAGGTCAACCTTCCTGGCAACGGACCCAGGTACGGTGAATTTGGCAGCGGGTAGGGTGCAATTGGTGGAGTTTTTCGCCTATTGGTGTTCAGTGTGCAAGGCGATTGCACCAACTGTGCACGGGTTGGAAGAGCTGTACCAGGATCAGGTGAGCTTTGTTTATCTGGATCGCGACGATCCAGCCACTCTGTCCTTGCAGAACCAGCTTGGCTATATCTACCAGCCTCATTTCTTCCTCCTGGATGAAAGCGGGAACGTATTAGGCGAATGGCGTGGTTATGTGGAAGGGGATATCCTACAGTTGGCTATTGTGGAAGCAGTGCAATAAAGCGTTGGGAGCATTGCTCCTTTAACTAGGAGTCGGGGGAAAACCAAGGTACGAATCCATTAGGTTGGAAGTGAAATCACTGAGTTTTTTCGCAGTTCTATTCACGCGTAAGGGCGGATACCCGCGGTGGTGTCAGGCTGGCATACATCCTTCTTGGGACATTTGTTCCTTGACTTGGTGTGGCTCAAGGGCTATTATTACCGTGTCCCTCCCCCCTGGGGAGGGGTAATCGTGAATGAGGGTGACTGGACCACAATTGCTGTTTCAAGGCTGAATGAGTTCAAGAATGGCTCTACCTTCCAGAGCAGAGCAGAGCAGAGCAGTGCAGTTCAGAGGTAGTCCGAGTAAAGGTGGAACAAGAGGTGCATATGAAACACGAAGCCGCACAAAAACGGCTAAAGACTATTGAGGGACATATCCGCGGCATCCAACGAATGTTGGATGAAGACACCTACTGCATCGATGTGATCCGCCAGATCCAGGCGACGCAGTCGGCCTTGAACAAGGTCAGCCAGTTGGTATTGGAAGAACATATGCACTCCTGTGTGATCACGGCCGTGCGCGGCGAAGATCCCGATGAGCGTGAACGGGTGCTCAACGAAATAGCCCAAGTGTATGAAGCAGCCACCAAAGTCTAAGCTTGGATGCTGCAATCAACCCCCTAAAGGAGATCACATAATGAACACAGTCGTATACAACGTTCCAAAAATTCATTGCGAGCACTGCCTGCACACGATCGAAACTGAACTCGGTGAGTTGCCCGGTGTTGAAGCGGTTAAGGCTAGCGTGGATGACCACAAGGTGATGGTGCGCTTTAGCGAACCAGCTAACGAAGACCAACTCAAAGCTACCTTACAGGAAATCGATTACCCAGTGCAGGCTTGAGTAGGTTGACAAATAGTGTGGTCTGAAAAATTTCCGTGCGTTAAGCACGGTGAGGAAAATTAGATGAGGATGTGTCCTCGGAGGTTTTGATGTTTGGACAAGGTGGATGGATGATGAGCAATTGGGGAGGCGGAATGATGGGCGCTTGGGGATGGTTGATCATGCCGCTCTTCTGGATCGGCTTGATCCTGCTGACGGTTTGGTTGGTGCGCTCGATACTGCCCGGCGGAGATTCAAAGCCGAGCTCCTTAAGCGCTCGAGAGATACTGGACACGCGGTACGCGCGTGGTGAAGTCACTCGCAAAGAATATGAGCAGATAAAGAAGGATATTGGTAAATAGAGTCTAAACACAAGCACCTGGAGCTTTCGCCAGCTCCAGGTTTGCAAAAAATAAAACAATAGTCAAATGAAACATTAAGCAGGCGAAAAGTGAATCATCCTAGCCAACAAGAGCATAGCAGCCACGAGCAGGATCACCATGGCCACATGCCTGCAGATCCAGGCCAAAAGGCGCATGCCGCTCAAGGCAGCCACTCTGACCACGTAGACCACAGCGGTCACGAACAGGTCTTCCGACAGCGTTTTTGGGTCTCAGCCCTCTTTTCCATCCCGGTCATTCTCTTCAGCGAAATGATCCAGGCATGGCTTGGTTTTTCGATGCCTGCATTCGCGGGTGATGAATTGGTAGCGCCGGTGTTCTCCATAGTGGTCTTCTTCTATGGCGGGTTGCCCTTCCTCCAGATGGCCATCCCTGAGGTTCGAAAACGCCAGCCGGGGATGATGCTGCTGATCAGCCTGGCGATCAGCGTTTCTTTTGTCTACAGCCTGGCGGCTTTCTTGTTCGCATTGGGCGAAGGCTTTTATTGGGAATTGGTCACGCTGATCGACATTATGTTGCTGGGGCACTGGATCGAAATGCGCAGTGTGCGCCAAGCCTCCGGCAGCCTGGCCGAGTTGGCCAAGCTGATGCCCGACCAGGCCGAACTGGTTGGCAGCGATGGGCTGGTGACTACCGTGCCGGTTTCTGAATTAAACGAAGGCGACGTGGTGCTGGTAAGACCAGGCTCAAACGTACCAGTCGATGGCGAGGTGGTGGAAGGCGCTTCCTCGGTGAATGAGGCACTGGTAACTGGTGAATCC
>JBBDXQ010000044.1:0-6061 GCA_040902265.1 Anaerolineales bacterium | reverse complement strand
ATGGCGTTCACCTGCTTCTATTTCTCTATTGCCTGCTGCAGCCATTATTGATCGCCTATGCGCCAAGCTTCCCGGGCCTCATCTCTCTGTTCAGCATTGCTTACTTGTTCAGTTCAACCACCTTAGCGCCTCCCCTTTTGCTTTTTACCGGCCAATACCAATTGGGCCGCAAGTGGTGGCGCTGGATGCCCATTATTATGTTTATCTCAGCTTTTGGCGGCGGCATGATGCTCAATACCGTTCGCGCAGCCTGGGAGGTATTTAAACGCAAACCGGGCGAATTCCGCCGCACGCCCAAGTTTGGCGTTGGGGCAACGACCAAGGGCTGGATGAAGCAACAGTATCACTTGAAGCTGGACCCCATCGTGTACTGGGAATTGGCATTTTCAGCTTTTAACTTTGGCACGCTAGCTCTCGGGATCAGTTCTGGCTATTGGGTGGCTTCCCTTTTCCCCGCCCTATTTGGTGTTGGCAGCGCTTATGTCGCGCTTTACACGATCAGCCAGACAATGCGCATCAACCGGGTACAGCGCGCCGCCGTGACCATCCCGAGCTGATCGCCGTGCAGCTAACTACGCTGGACAAAAAGCAAGTTGATAATTCAAGCGTAGCGGATGTGGGTTTGGCGGCCCTGCGCGCCTTGGCCTATGCCGATGTTTTCGATTATCCGCTCAGAGCCGGCGAAGTGCACCGTTACCTGATCGGCTGCCAGGCCAACGCTGCGCAGGTCCACGACGCCCTCGGGTCTTTGCCCGCCAGCCAGGCGATCAGCGCAGGCAGCCTATGGGCTTTGCCCGGCCGCCAGGCACTCTTCGACCTGCGTCCGCGCCGCACGGACCTGGCGCAGCGCCTGTGGCCGCTGGCCCTCAAGTATGGGCGGCGCATCGCCGCCCTGCCTTTCGTGCGCATGGTGGCCGTGACCGGCGCACTGGCCGCCGACAATGTCAAAGCCGGGGCCGACATTGACTACCTGGTGATCACCCGGCCGGGCTATGTTTGGGTAACGCGTGCCATGATCCTGGCCTTGGACCGCTCGGCCTTTCGCTCGCCGGCGCGGCTCTGCCCTAATTTCATCCTGGCCGAATCTCACCTGGCGCTTGAAGACCGCGACCTGTACGCAGCCCAGGAGCTGGCCCGCATGGTGCCCATCGCCGGGCTGGCTAACTATAAAGCCATGCGCGCGGCGAACGACTGGACGGAGGCCTTCCTGCCTAATGCCCAGGGTGCGCCGCGCCAAATCGACGATCGGCAGAAGCTGAACGGTTGGTTAAAGAATGCCAGCGAAGGGTTGCTTGCCAATCCAGCCACGCGCTGGCTCGAAAGCTGGGAGATGCGGCGCAAGATAACTAAATTCTCAGCCCAAAACAGCCTGAATACCGAAACGCGGTTCTCGGCTGATTTTTGTAAAGGGCATTTCGATGGCCATAAGCAGCGTACTATGGCTGCCTTTCAAGCGCGCCTGGAGTCACTTGGGTTGGCCGCCAGATGAGCGAAATTCTCTTCGGCCAATCCTATTATTTGCGCTTCGACTCCAAGCTGTGGGAGGCGATGCAGCCTTATCCGCCGCTGGGCACCATGGTTGCTGCCAGTACTCTTCGGCAGCGAGGTCATGAGGTCGCCTTGTTTGACGCCATGCTGGCGGAATCCGAGGAGGAGTGGGGGCTGGCGCTGGACTCTGAGCGACCTCGCTTCGCGGTGATCTACGAAGACAACTTCAACTATCTATCCAAGATGTGCCTCTCGCGCATGCGCCAGGCGGCTTTCACGATGATCGCAATGGCCAAGGCGCGCGGCTGCACCGTGGTCGTGGGCGGCTCCGACGCCAGCGACCAGGCTGGCTTGTATTTGAACGCTGGCGCCGACTATGTATTGATCGGCGAAGGTGATTACACCCTGGCTGAATTGATCGATCACCTGGCCGGGCGAGGCAACCAAGCGCTGAACGACATCCAGGGGCTGGCATATCGCAAGGCTGGGAACACCACACTGACTGCGCGCCGGCCTGATATCCGCGATCTCGACGCGCTGCCCTTCCCGGCCTGGGACCTGGTGGACGTAGCACGCTACCGCCGCATCTGGCTGGAGCGGCATGGGTATTTCTCGATGAACATGGTCACCACGCGCGGCTGCCCCTTCCATTGCAATTGGTGCGCCAAGCCCATCTGGGGGCAGCGTTACAACGCGCGCAGCCCGCATAACGTGGCGTCCGAGATGAAATGGTTGAAAGAAACTTACGCCCCTGACCACCTTTGGTTCGCGGATGACATTTTGGGGCTCAAACCTGGGTGGCTGAGTTCCTTTGCGCATGAGATCGCAGACATGGATGCCAAGATCCCTTTCAAGTGCCTCAACCGCGCCGACCTGCTGCTGAAGCCGGGAGAGATCGAAGCGCTGCAGCGCGCCGGCTGCCAGATCGCCTGGATCGGCGCAGAATCCGGCTCTCAAAAGATCCTGGATGCCATGCAGAAGGGCACGCGCATCGCGCAGATCCGGGAGGCTACCCTCCGTCTCCAGCAGGCGGGAATCCAGGTGGGCTTCTTTTTACAGTTCGGTTATCCCGGCGAGTCGATGGAGGATATCGAAAAAACCCTGCAGATGGTGAGGGATTGCCGGCCAGATGACGTGGGCATGTCGGTCTCCTATCCGCTGCCGGGCACGAAGTTCCACACTGCGGTAAAAGAACAGCTGGGTCAAAAGCAGCATTGGGTCGATTCGCGCGACCTGGACATGATGTATGACGGCCCTTTTGCCACCCAGTTTTATCGCCAATTGCACGTGGTGCTGCATAAGGAATTCCGGGCGCGTAAGACGCTCAGCCAGCTCGCGGCCGGCGCCTGGCCGAGCCTGCGTAAACTGCTGGCCCTGCCGTACCAGGCCGCCACGCTGCCCTTCGCCCGCATGAAACTCAGGCAGTTCGCCCGCCTGCCGCATCGCGGTATTGCGCCACTACCCGCTGTTTTGGATCCCGAAGCAGCCGCGCACCCGACCCCGCAAAGCTAGCCATGGGTCGGCCGACTGAGCAGGATTTCGCCACCGTAGCCGAGGCTTTTTCGCTCACCGCGGAAAAGTATGACCGGTTTGCAGAGGATCATCCGCACCTCACCCGGCTGCGCAGCAAAGTCTACGAGCATCTCACCCGGCAGCTTGCCCCGGGTGGAACCATCCTGGATCTGAATTGCGGCACTGGCATCGACGCGGCCCACCTGGCCAACCTGGGGTTCAGCGTGCACGCCACCGATATTTCGCCGGGCATGCTGGCCCGCGCCGAGGCGCGCAAGGAGCGGCTGGGGTTGGGCGAGGAGCTAACTCTCCAGCAGTGTTCCTTCCTGGAGTTGAATAAAATCGAGGGCGGTCCATATGATGCTGTGTTTTCCAACCTGGGCGGCTTGAACTGCGTGAGCGACCTGCGCCCGGTGGTCGAGCAGCTTGCTTCGGTGGTGCGCCCCGGCGGCCTGGTGACCTGGGTGCTGATGCCGAAAATCTGCCCCTGGGAGCTGGCGCTGATTTTTACCGGCCAGCTGCGGCTGGCATTCCGCCGGCTTTCACGCCATGGGACGAGCGCTCACCTGGAAGGCAAGGTTTTCCGCATTAATTATTTTTCCGTGGCAGAAGTGAAGCGTGCCTTTGGAAGCCAATTCCGCGAGCTGGATAGAGAAGGCCTTGCTGTGTTCACGCCGACCGCGGAAAGCAAGAACCTGGCGCGCCGCTTTGCGCGCCTATACGGCGCGCTGGCCTGGCTGGATGACCGCGTGTGCAGGCTATGGCCGTTTTCGGGGTGGGGGGATTTCTTCATCATTTCGTTTCGCTATGAGCCCAAAGAGTGACCCGGCGGTGGATGTGACTGCCGCCAGCCTGGGGGCACGTGTAGCGCGAAATTCCGCCTGGCTTTTCATTGGACGGCTTGGCTCTCAGGCCATGTTGGTGCTTTTCACGCTGATCCTGGCCCGCCGCCTGGGGGACGAAGGTTTAGGTGTATACGCCTTCATCACCTCGGTCATCTTCCTGGGCAATCTCACCAGCACCTTTGGCACCGATATGCTCATCATGCGCGAGGTGGCCGCCAAGCGAGAAGGCGGCCTATTGGCTTCCGCGGTGCTTATTCAGCTGGCGATCGCCATTCCCTTCATCCTGATCGTCCTGGTTGCCGCTCCTTACCTTGCGAACCAATCTGCGCAGGCGCTATCCGCCCTGCGTCTTTACAGTTTTTCGTTGCTCCCGCTGGCGTTCTACACCGTGTGCAGTTCTGCGCTGCGGGGCATCGAGCGCATGGATAGCTTTGCGGGTCTTAATTTGGCTAATGGGCTCCTGCTCGCCGGCCTTGGCTGGGTTTTCATCCAACCCGGTTCTTCGATTGTTGCTTTATTCGCCTGGCTGTTGACCCTCCAGGTGGCCATGGCTGGACTGGCGCTGGCGCTGTGCGCTCGTCACTTTCCACGGTCCAGCAGGGCCTGGCGCTTATCCCCGCCCGACCTGGGTCAGCATGTGCGGCTTAGCGCCCCGATCGCCGCCCTGGGTTTCCTGGGTGCGCTAAGCCAGCGTGCCGGCATCTTCCTATTGGCAGGCATGTTGGGCGCGGCAGCCACTGGCTGGTTTGCTGCCGCATTGCGCCCGGTAGAGGCTAGCAAGATCATCCATTTTGCCTTGCTCGGCGCGTTATTCCCGGCCATGTCCCAGGCTCATCTTGGCGCGGGGCCGGACAACCACTCGTTCGCCAGGTTCTTCGCCTCCTCGCTCACGGGCCTGCTGGTTCTTTCCGCCGCCTTCGCCCTGGTATTTGCCTTCGGCGCTGATGCGCTCATCCCGCTGCTATTTGGGCCGGGTTTCACGCCAGCGATCGACCTGCTGAAGGTGCTTGCCTGGCTGCTTGTGCCAATAACGGTCACGCATTATCTTTCGCTCATGTTGCTTTCTCTGCGTAGAGAGCGGCCTATCCTGGTAGGGCTGGCAGCCAGCTTGCTTTTGTTCCTTGCACTGGCCACCTGGCTGGTCCCCGTGTTAGGCGCGTTGGGTGTAGCCTGGGCCATGCTGGCGGCGGAAATATTGCAGGCGCTTATCCTGGGCTTCGCCTGGTGGAGACCTAATGCCTTTTCCTAATTCAGCGGATAAATATTCTCAACCATCCTTACTCACTGGTGAGGCGATGATCGCCTACCGGAAGCAGCTCGGCATACTGCCAAAGGTTCCTGCCCCGCAGGCAGCGCTTCTCTGCTTGCATCGCGGCCTTCCCGAACGCCTGAGGCGCAAGCATCCCTTTCGCCGGGTGGGGCGCTTGATGGGTGACCTGTTCGCCATCGGGAAGGCGGGCAACGCTCTTTTCGTGGCGGCCAACTTCGGCATCGGCGCACCCCTGATCGCGTCCTTCGCTGAAGAACTCATCGCCTGGGGGGTAAAACGCCTGATCTCGCTTGCCTGGGTAGGCGCTTTGCAGCCCGAGCTGAACCCCGGCGATATCGTGGTGTGCGAGCGCGCCATGCGTGATGAAGGCACCTCGCACCACTACCTGCCTGCCGCAAAATACGCGCAGGCCAGCGAACGCCTGGTCGGCGAGCTGGTCGCCAGCCTGGCGAGCGCGGGAGTGGTGGCAGCCAGCACCACCAGCTGGACCACCGACGCGCCCTATCGCGAGACCAAGGCTGAGGTGAAGAAATACCAGGCTGAAGGGGTGGCCACGGTTGAGATGGAAGCCGCCGCGCTCTTCACCGTGGCCACGGTGCGCAACGTCGAAGCTGCCGCGATCTTCGTGGTGGGCGACAGCTTGGCGGACCTGGAGTGGCGCGGGCCGCGCGACCTGGCCAGCATCGAACGCGGATTGGAAACAGCCTATACCGCCGCCATCTCTACCTTGACCCCTGGGTCAAAATGAAAACGCAGGGCTTTGACCTGGCCTGCCCGCGCTGCGGCGGGGCGCTCGAGTCGCGCAGCGCTCTTGCGGCTTATTGTGCCAACGATGATGTAACCTTCACTCAGGACCAGGGGATCTGGCGCTTCCTTTTGCCTGAGCGCCAGGCCTATTACGAACCGTTCATGCGGGAATACGAAATAGTGCGCAAGGCGGAAGGCC
>JBBDXQ010000043.1:0-6126 GCA_040902265.1 Anaerolineales bacterium | reverse complement strand
GTCCCCCTGCGGGACCCGGAGCGGCCTGAAGATATCAGCCCCGAGCAGGCCCGCCTGCTGGGCTTCGTGGAACAAGCCTTGCGCGCCCAATTCCTCTTCAAGCGCAACAAGGACTATTTGGTGCAAGGGGGGCAGGTGGTGATCATCGATGAGTTCACCGGCCGGCTGATGCCCGGGCGGCGCTGGTCGGATGGCTTGCACCAGGCGGTGGAGGCCAAAGAAGGCGCCAAGGTGCAGGCGGAGAACGTGACCTACGCCACCATCACCATCCAGAACTATTTCCGCATGTACGAAAAGCTGGCCGGCATGACCGGCACGGCGCTCACCGAGGCCGAGGAATTCGACAAGATCTACAAGCTGGACGTGCTGGGGCTGCCCGCCAATGTAGAGTTCAACGCCGCCCGCCCGGATTCGGACCTGGTGGTGCTGGAAGGCAAGGACGAACTAGGCTACAAGGTGACCTATTACGCGCGCAAGACCGACGCCGAGCATAACCCGCTGCTGTGGAAGCGCAAGGACTATCCCGACCAGGTCTACCGCACCAAGGAAGCCAAACTGCGCTCCATCGTCAGGGAGATCGTCTCGGTGCACGTGGCCGGCCGCCCCATCCTGGTGGGCACCACCTCGGTGGAAAGCTCCGAGCTGCTCTCCAACCGGCTGCGCGGCGAATCGATCCAGCGCATGCTGCAAACCATGCTGCTGCGCGCCGTGTGGCTGCAGGCCAACAACAAGCAGGATGACGGCTTCATCATCCCCGAGCTGCAATTCCTCTATGAGCCGCTGGACAAACTGAACGCAGCCGACCTGCGCCAGCGCGGCCGCGAGCTGAACATCAACCTCAACCTGCAAAGCGAGGAGAACCTGGCCCGCCTGCTGCCCTTGCTGGGCCTGGAGCCCGAGCACGGCGCTCGTCTCTCGGCCGTGATCCAGGGTGGCGTGCCGCACGAGGTGCTCAACGCGCGCAAGCACACCGAGGAGAGCCAGATCATCGCCGGGGCCGGCGCCTTTGGCGCGGTGACCATCGCCACCAACATGGCCGGCCGCGGCGTGGATATCAAGCTGGGCGGCGAGATCGCCGAAGAGGTGCTCTCGGCGGTCAGCCGCGTGCTGCGTAAAGCCGGCCATTTGGAGCCCTCTGACCTGACCATCGAAGAGCAAAAAGACGCGCTGTTGAAACTGGAGCGGGATGAGTTTGGCATCTACAAAGCCGAGATCGAATATTTCCTCAAGTCGGTGGACGAAATGGCCAAGGTGAAGGAACTCGGCGGCCTGCACGTGATCGGCAGCGAGCGCCACGAAGCCCGGCGCATTGACAACCAGTTGCGCGGCCGCTCCGCCCGCCAGGGCGACCCGGGCTCCTCGCGCTTCTATCTCTCATTGCAAGACGACCTGATGCGCCTGTTCGGCGGCGCGCAGGTGGAAGCCGCCATGGCGCGCATGCGCATGGACGATTCCGTGCCGCTGGAATATGGCCTGGTGACGCGCATCATCGAGCAGTCGCAGACCCGCGTGGAAGGCGCCAACTTCGACGCGCGCAAGCACCTGCTGGAATATGACGATGTGCTCAACACGCAGCGCGCCACGGTGTATGCGCAGCGCGACCGCATCATGACCAAGGCCGACCTGACCGAGGACGTGAGCGACATGCTGCGCGAAGAGGTGGGGCTGCGCGTGCCCAGCGCATTGGACGACCCCGACGGCCCCTGGAAGCTGCTGGCCTGGTTGGAACAGATCCAGCCCACGCTGGTGGTGAACCGCGTGCTGGTGCCGTCTTACACCTTGCAGACGCTGATCGACCACCTCAAACAGCAGAAGATCAACAGCGTGGCGCAAGCCCAGGCGACCTTATTGGACGTAGCGGCCAAATCGCTGGATGCTGAAGAAGAACACCTGCAGAACACGCTGGCCGCTTTGCTGGAGAACAACGCCGCCCGGCTTGAGACGCAAATGAACGAGACCCTGGAAACGCTGGACACCTTCATGCAGGGGCTGCGCCTGGACGAAGAAGGGCAGCAGCGTTCCCCCAGCGAGCTGGCCAATGAACTGAGCGGGCTGCTGCGCCTGCCGCTGAAGTTGAACGGCGCAGAGCAGAAGCTGCTGCGGGATGACCCCGAGCAGGCTGCCGACATCGTGCATGACCGCGTCGAAGAGGGGCTGCGTACCCAGGCTGCCCTGCGCCTGGTGGGCGCGCTCGAAAACCGCCTGGGTATCGAACTGGGGCTGAAGGCGGAGGAGCTGGCCAAGGACGAGTGGGCCCAGGTCGGCGAGAAGCTGACCCAGGCGGTCAGCGCCGAATTCCAGCAGCGCCGGGAGCGCCTGATCGGCGCCAATGGCACCGGGCAACTGGGCAAAGAACTGGCCGAATCCCTGGGCAAGGCCGAAGGCGAGATTAATGAAGCGCAGCTGCTGAACGGGCTGATGCTGATGCCCGAAAGCCGGGCGACCGCCTTCGACAAGAAGACGCATAAACAGGTACTGAAGCGCCAGCGCCGCCTGAACTTTGCCTATTACGCGGCCCAATTCCTGGGCAATATGAAGCCCGAACAGATCAGCGACAAAGTGCTGCTGCACCTGCAGAACGCGCAACGCGCCCTGCAGACCGTATGGGGCCTGGCCGGCTGGGACAGCGTGGCCAACATCGACCCGGCCAGCTTGAACGAGAGCGGCAAAGACGCGCTGAGCGAAGCCCTGGGCGCACAAGCCGCAGCCGGCCTGAGCGGCCGCACGCTGAGCGAACTGGGCGTCGAGGACAAGCAGAAGGTAATCCAGGCCCTGGGGAAGCGAGCGCTTACCGAGAGCTACCGCCAACTGCTGCTGCGCGTGATCACCGAGTTGTGGGTGGATTACCTGACGCGCATGGAAGCGCTGCGTGTCTCGATTCGTTTGGAAGCCTATGCGCAGCGCGACCCGCTGGTGGAATACAAGGCGCAGGCCTTCCGCATGTTCCAGGACCTGTTCGCCGACATGCGCACCAGCCTGGTAAACCGCATGTTCGTGTTCCAACCCGGCCCGGTGGGCCAGACTGCCCGGGCGGCCGCCCTGCCGCCCAGCACGCCTTCCGGGGGAAATGGCGGAGCAGAGCAACAGCCTGCGGCGGCCGCGCAACCGGCAGCACAAGGCGCAAGCGGCGGAAAACGCCGACGGCGACGGCGCAAGAAGTAGTACAAAACTAGACCCTCATTGCGAGGAGCGCCCACGCCTCCACTATTAATTTTGTCATTCCGAGGTGGCAGCCTAAATTTGTATCCAAGTTAGAATCAAGACAGCCGAGGAATCTATAGAACGTAGTCTTCCACATAGCCTGGTTCTGCGAAGTGTGTCAAAAACAGCTTCACCCGCGAAAGTTATCGTTAGTAAAGGGATTTCTCGCTTCGCTCGAAATGACAGGTTTAGGTAGAGTTGTTTCGCAGAGAGACTCGCGGAGTTTACACTGAGCTAGCCAATGAGAAACAATTGACTATGAGGCTGTGCTCGAAATGACAAGATTAGATAGAATGGCTGCCGTATGACCCTCGAATGGCACATCATCCCCGCGGGCACCACCTGGGTGGACCCCGGCGGCCCGTTCGGCCTGGTGCCGCGTACGTTGTGGAGCCGCCACCAGACCGCCGACCCGCGCGGCCTGCTGCCCATGTCGCTCAATTGCCTGCTGATCCACTCGGAAGGCAAGACCATCCTGGTGGATAACGGCCTGGGCGACAAGCTGGACGAGAAGGCCGTGCGCCAATGGGGGTTGGAGTATCCCGACGGCACCCTGCTGGAGAACCTGGCCAAGCACGGAGTAAAGCCCGAGGATATCGACATCATGCTGGACACCCACCTGCACTCTGACCATTGCAGCGGCAACACCATGCTGCGGGATGGCCGGCTGCAGGCCACTTTCCCCAACGCCGAATACTGGGTGCAGCGCGTGGAGTTCGCCGACGCCATGCACCCCAACGGGCGCACCGGCGCCACCTACCTGCCGGAGAACTTCGTGCCCATCCTGGAGGCCGGCAAGTTCCGCTTTCTGCACGGCGACACGCAGGTGACCAAGGACGTGCGCTGCGTGGTGACGCCTGGGCACACCCGCGGCTTGCAATGCGTGATCGTGGAGACCGGCCAGCGGCCGCTGCTGTACGTGGGCGACCTGGCCAGCTTTGCGGTGCATTTCGAGCGCCGCGCCTGGGTCACGGCCTACGACGTGGAGCCGGTGGAGAACATCCGCACCAAGGGCCTGTGGCAACAATGGGCGTTGGATAATAAAGCGCTGCTGATGTTCGAACACGATACGACTATGGTGGTCGGCGAGTTGGTGGAGGTGGAGGGGAAGTTCAAGGTGAGGCCAGTAAGTAGTTGACAGTCGGGAGTTGATAGCTACCCCTCTTATCCCGATTCACTCCTCGAAGTAATCCGTTGGTGCGGGTCCCTTTCATTTGCAGAGTTCTTCGGCTCCCACCGACGGGGTAATATGCCGATACCGCATTAAAAACACAATGCCAGCAATACAGCTCAAAAGCAGGCATTTATTACTATGGCTTATTAGTTTCTCGATTGCAGAAATCCAAAAAACGCTTAGTCAAAGAAAGCAATCTTCATCCTCGCACGCTTGAAAGGCGATTGGAAAAATAGTAGATAGTAAACTAGCTCCGACTCTTACTGAGCGGAGTGAAGCGCTACCACCACTTAGGACAGACTTATAATTGGCCGTGAATTTATTTTAACGTTTCTTCATAAGGTTGACTTGTCTTACCATCCTCTTGTCCGCCTTATACTCACTTACCAACAAGAGTGCATGAATGACACCGGGAATCCAAAATAAAAGGCAAAGAAATGCGTTTAACAACGCTTGAATTGGTTTTCCTACCAACAAAACAGCAACTGGAGGAAGAAAGACTGCGAGTAACCACAACATTTTTATCCGCTCCTTACTTAATGAAAAGCATCAACGAAATTATGAAACTAATGCTTGATATTTTAATATATTTTTCTATTTCTATCTGTCGCAAAGTCCCAACTAATAGTCTGGGGGACTTTGCCTGAAAGCCCCAGAATACGGCATATTCCCATGAACCCGGCTTCGCTATTTTTTAGGCTACTGGCATGGCAAACAATCGCTAACTTGCTAATCAACCGAGTCAAGCTTTACCCGAGTAAAGCTATAGCCGAAGGAATTATTCCACTCCACCCAGACGCTTTAGATCCATCAAAGCATGCTGCGACCCTACCGCGGATGTAGGGATATTCCAATTACAATCCCCGGCATCCATCACCCCTTGCGAGGCGAACCATGAAAATCCAGACGCTTGCCGTGCATGCCGCCAACGAGCCCGACGAGGCCAGCGGCGCGATCGCGCCGCCGATCCATATGTCCACCACGTATTTGCGGGCGGAGGACGGCAGCTACCCGGGCGGCTTCGTGTATGGGCGCAGCGGTAACCCCAACCGCGCCGCGTTGGAAAGCGCCGTAGCGCAACTGGAAGGCGGAGCAGCGGCGGCGGCCTTCTCTTCCGGGCTGGCCGCCATTCACAGTATCTTCCAGGCGCTGGCCGCCGGGGAGCATGCGCTGGTATCCAAAGACATCTATCACGGCACGCACAGCCTGCTCGAAAAGCTGATGGCGCGCTGGGGGCTCGAAATCAGCTTCGTCGACTTTCAAGACCTGGGCGCGGTGAAAGCCGCGGCCCAAGCCAACACGCGGCTGGTCTATTTGGAAACGCCCTCCAACCCGCTGCTCAAGATCATCGACCTGGCCCAGGCGGCCGACGCCGCGCACAGCCTGGGGGCGCGGCTGGTGGTGGATAACACTGTGCCCACGCCCGTGCTGCAGCGCCCCCTGGAACACGGCGCGGACCTGGTGGTGCACTCGGCAACCAAGTACCTGGGCGGGCACAGCGATGTGACCGGCGGCGTAGTGGTCACGCGAGTGGAGGACGAGACCTTCGCCCGCATCCGCGAGGTGCAGGGGCTGGGCGGCGCGGTGCCTTCGCCGTTCGATTGCTGGCTCCTGCGCCGCGGCCTGGCGACGCTGCCGCTGCGCGTGGCAGCGCAAGCGGCCAACGCGCAAAAGATCGCCGAGTTCCTGCAGGGGCACGCAGCGGTGAGCCAGGTGAATTACCCCGGCCTGGCGGGGCACCCCGGCCACCA
>JBBDXQ010000042.1:0-6137 GCA_040902265.1 Anaerolineales bacterium | reverse complement strand
ATTCGCGAAGGCGGCCTGACGGTAGGCGCCGGCGTGATCACCAAGATCCTGGATTGATATGGCGAACCCCAAGCAGAAAATCCGTATTCGTCTCAAGGCCTACGATCACCGCGTGATCGACCAGTCGGCCAAGCGCATCGTCGAGACCGCCGAGCGCACGGGAGCTCGCGTGGTTGGGCCGGTACCGCTGCCCACGCGGCGAGAGTTATTCACTGTGCGTCGCTCGCCGTTCATCGACAAGGATTCGCACGAACACTTTGAGATCCGCACGCACAACCGTATCATCGACGTGCTGGAACCGGACTCGAAGACGATCGACATGCTGATGCGCCTCAATCTTCCAGCTGGGGTTGATATCGAGATCAAGATATAGCTAGACGAAGCGGCAACTGTTTGGTATAGTACTGGGCTTCGCGTGCAGGCAGGCGAAGCTGAAAATTTAGTTCGAGTAAGGCAGCCAAAGCGCAGTGAACTGTGCAGTTGCCTGGGGCGGTGCAAGAGTTCTATTTTTGGGAAAGGAGACCTTTTCCAAAATTTAACTGACTGCGCCGCAGCGGGATGATGCGGTCTAGCCCAGACCGGCAGTCCCCAACAAAACGTTAGGAGAACCGAGGATGTTCAAAGGGCTTATTGGAAAGAAAGTCGGGATGACCCAGATTTTCGACGAGCAGGGGCACGCTGTGCCGGTAACGCTCATCGAAGCTGGGCCTTGCTTTGTCACCCAGATCCGCCGCCCTGACCATGAAGGGTACAGCGCGGTGCAGCTAGGCTTTAGCGAGACCAAGGCCAAGCACCTAAGCGGCGGCCAGCGCGGTCACCTTAACCGCGTCAAGGCTCCTCTATTGCGCTATGTGCGCGAGTTCCGCGCCAAGCTGCCCGAAGTGAAGGAAGGCGAAACTATCACTGTACAGAACTTTGCGGTTGGTGACCGGGTTGACATTATTGGAATCAGCAAGGGCAAAGGTTTTGCCGGTGTGATGAAACGCCATGGCTTTGGCGGGGGTCCTATGACACACGGCCAATCCGACCGGCAGCGTTCAACTGGCTCTATCGGCGCAGGTACCACCCCCGGCCACGTGTGGAAGGGCAAGAAAATGCCCGGCCATATGGGTGTGCGCCGCGTGACCGCCATTAATCTCAAGGTGGTGCTGGTGAACGCCGAGATGAACCTGATCGGCGTACACGGCGCTGTCGCCGGGGGCAAAGGCTCCATCGTCAGTATTCGGGAGGCACGCAAAGCGGCCTAAGCAGCCGAAGCGGATGAAGCAATGAAATTAGACGTATACAACATTCAAGGCAAGAAGCTTGAAAAGCAGGTTGAACTCCCAGCCAAGATCTTCGAAGCCAATATCGACAAAGACTTGATGCATCAGGCTTATGTGCGCCAGATGGCCAACGGTCACTTGGGCACGCATAAGACCAAGACGCGCAGCGAAAGAGCTGGCGGAGGTCGCAAACCCTGGGCGCAGAAGGGCACCGGCCGCGCTCGCCAAGGGTCAACCCGATCGCCACAGTGGGTGGGCGGCGGCAGGGTACACACTCCTAGACCGCGCAGCTACGACCAAGCCATGCCCCAAAAGATGCGGCGGGCTGCCTTGCGGTCGGCGTTATCGGCCAAGGCGGCAGGCAACGAGATCGTGGTAGTGGACACGTTTGGCTTCGATGAGCCGAAAACCAAGCTGGTAGCACAAGCGTTGGCGAAGCTGGTGGGCGAGGGTACTGCCCTGTTGGTGATGCCTGGCAAGGACGAGAATTATGCCCAGGTGCAGCGCGCGGGGCGAAACCTGCCCGAGTTCAAAGCTCTGTTGGCCAATTATGTGAACGTGCGCGACTTGCTCACGTATGACAAGCTCATTATCCCGCTCGAATCGATCAAAGCGATCGAGACCTTCTTGAGCTAGGTAGGAACTGAGATGACTACTGTTTACGACGTTTTGAGACGACCGCTAATCACGGAGAAGTCCAACTATCAGAACACCAAGCTGCACCAGGTGGCCTTTGAAGTGATGCAGGGCGCGTCGAAAGCGATGGTGAAGGACGCGGTGGAGTTCCTTTTCGAAGTGAAAGTGCAGCGGGTAAATGTGCTCAATGTACCGGCCAAGCGCACCCGTTCTGCAACCAACCGCCGAGTGCGTTTGCGCCGCTCCGGCTATCGGAAAGCTATCGTCACCCTGGCCCCCGGCCAGACGGTAGATATCTTTGAAGGTGTTAAGTAATGGCCGTCAAAAAATACAAGCCGACATCCCCCGGCCGTCGTGGCGCCTCAGGCCACAGCTTTGAGGAAATAACCAAATCAAAGCCTGAACGCTCGTTGTTGGCCAAGAAGACAAAATCAGGCGGCCGCAATGTGCGCGGTAAGGTCACCGTGCGCCATCGCGGCGGTGGACACCCCCAGCGTATGCGCCTGGTGGACTACCAGCGAAACAAGCATGAGATCCCGGCCAAGGTTGCGGGCATCGAGTATGACCCTGGGCGCACTGCCTACCTGGCCTTGCTGCACTACGCAGACGGCGAAAAGCGCTACATCCTTGCCCCCTTGGGACTCAAGGTAGGCGCCAGCGTGGTCTCCGGGCCAAATGCGGAGATCCAACTAGGTAATTGCATGCCGTTGGCAAACATCCCAACTGGCACGGTCATTCATAACATTGAGATGAAGGAAGGCCGCGGCGGCCAGATGGTGCGTTCCGCAGGTGGCGGAGCCCAGCTGAATGCCAAAGAGGGTGAATTTGCCCAGATCCGCCTGCCTTCAGGCGAGATCCGCTTGATCCGCCAGACTTGCTACGCCACTATCGGGCAGCTGGGCAACGTGGATCATGGCAACGTGAAACTCGGCAAGGCAGGGCGAAAGCGTCACAAGGGCATCCGCCCTACGGTGCGCGGCTCAGCTATGACCCCGCGCGATCACCCGCACGGTGGTGGCGAAGGGCGGCAACCTATCGGTATGCCCAGCCCCAAGAGCCCGTGGGGTAAACCCACATTGGGCAAGAAGACTCGCCGCAATAAGGCGACGAATAAGTACATCCTGCGATCACGCGGACAGAAGCGCCGCTAGAAGCAGTCTGGAGACATTTGATGGGACGATCACTTAAAAAAGGGCCTTTCGTAGACCCGAAACTGTTGAAGAAAATCGAAGCGATGAACGATCGCAATGAGAAGACGGTGATCCGTACCTGGAGTCGCGCCAGTCAGATCTTCCCGCAGATGGTAGGCCACACGATCGCGGTGCACGACGGCCGCCGGCATGTGCCGATCTACATTACCGAAAATATGGTGGGTCACCGCCTGGGTGAATTTGCACCAACACGCACATTCCGCGGCCATGTAAGCGAAAAGAAGGCTGAGATCAGCGCGGCCACTCCGGCTGAAGGATAACCATGGCTCACGATATTCACGCTAAGGTAAGCAACGTTTCCATTTCTCCGCAAAAACTCCGTCTGGTCATAGACCTGGTGCGCGGAAAACCAGCGGTGGAAGCTTTGAATATATTGAAGTTCGTGCCAAGCAAGGCTGCGCATCCAGTGTCCAAGGTGGTGGCTTCCGCGGTGGCTAATGCAGAGAAAAACCTTGGCATCAGCCGGGAACACCTGGTGGTCCATAAGATCACCGCAGATGCCGGCCGCACCCGCAAATGGCGCCGTTTTGGCGCTCGGGGACGCTTCAAGCCCTGGCTGCGCCGCTCGGCGCACATTGTAGTTGTGTTACGCGAGCAGGAAGGCGCCGCTGCCGCCGCACCTGCAGCCACGAAGTAGGAGAGATATGGGTCGAAAAGTACATCCATTAGGTTTCCGCCTCAAGATCAATAAGACCTGGGACGGGCGCTGGTATGCCGAAGGTAAAGATTATATTGATCGTCTGCACCAGGATTTTGAGATCCGCAAGGTGGTGCATAAGATGGCTCCCCGCGCCGGACTCTCCCGCATCGAAGTGGAGCGCTTCCCCGGCAATGTCAAGATCATGGTGCACACGGCCAAACCCGGCATCCTGATCGGTAAAAAAGGTGAGACCGTTAAGGAGATCCGCAAGGCACTCGAAGCGTTGGTCGGGATGAAGATCGAGTTGGATATCAAGGAGATCAAAGACCCTGATCTGGATGCGCAACTAGTGGCGCAAAACATTGCTGACCAACTGGAACGCCGCATCAGTTACCGCCGGGCACTAAACCGCGCCATCGAGCAATCCATGCGCGCCGGCGCCCAGGGTGTGCGCGTGCAGGTATCTGGCCGCTTGGGTGGCTCCGATATGTCTCGGCGGGTGTGGCTGCGTGATGGCCGCGTGCCCTTGCAGACCCTGCGGGCCGATATTGATTTCGCCAAAGCAAAAGCCCTTACGCAATATAGCGTGATCGGGGTGAAAGTATGGATATACCGAGGTGAGATCCAACCTGAAGTTGAGACCGAACCCGAGAGCACGGAAGGCGTGTACGTTACCGAATAGCAAACCTCCTTTCTCGATCTCCAAACCCTGGCCCCAGTCTATTGTTGGGGTGGGGAGTGGGCAACAGAGAAAAAAGGCTTAAAGGACTAATTATGTTGATGCCGAAGAATTTCAAGTTCCCCAAGATGCACCGCGGCCGCATGACAGGCAAAGCGCTGCGCGGCGCTGAGGTGCATTATGGCGAATATGGGCTGCAATCGCTGGACCCGGGCTGGGTCTCCGCCCGCCAGCTGGAAGCTGCCCGCCGCGCCATCGTGCGCGAAGCACGCCGGCGAGGCAAAGTGTGGATCCGTGTCTTCCCGGACAAGCCCATCACCAAGCGGGCAGCGGAAACCCGCATGGGCAAGGGCAAGGGCAGCGTGGAGTTCTACGCCGCGGTGGTAAAACCTGGCCGGATCCTCTTTGAAGTCGCAGGTATGCCTAAGGATGTGGCCTACAAAGCGCTGACCCTGGCAAAACATAAACTTTCGGTACGCACCAAGATCGTTAGCCGAACGGAATTTTTGAGCGAGTAAGCCATGAAGACAGACGAAATACGTAAACAAACGATCGAAGCGATCGAACAACAGGTCGACGACGCGCGCGAAAAGCTGATGCGCATGCGTTTCCAGATCGCCACGGGCGAACTGAAAGACCAAAACTTGCCGCGCATGACCCGCAAAGATATTGCCCGTTTGCTGACCGTCTTACGGGAAAAGCGCGCCGAACAGAAGACAGAAGGTGAAGCATGAGCCAGCGCCGGGAAACCGAAGGCGTAGTGATATCCAATAAGATGCAAAAGACCGTGGTGGTGCGTACCAAGCAATCCTTCCGGCATCCGCTGTATGGCAAGGTGGTCGAATCTCAGCATAAGCTGATCGCCCATGATGACCTGGGCGCCAAAATGGGTGACCGAGTGCGCTTGATTGAGAGCCACCCGATCTCCAAAACGAAACGCTGGGTCGTAGTCGAGATCCTGAGCCACAAAGAGCGGGAAGAGGTCGTCTAATGATCCAGCAAGAATCACGCTTGAAAGTGGCCGACAACACCGGCGCCCGTGAGATCCTGGTGATCCAGGTGCAGGGCGGCACCGGCCGGCGTTACGGCAGGATCGGCGACATTGTTACCGCTACTGTAAAGAGCGCCATTCCGCAAGGGACGGTGAAGAAGAGCGAGATTGTACGCGCCGTGGTGGTTCGTACCGCCAAGGAATGGCGCCGCGACGACGGTTCTTACATCCGTTTCGACGATAACGCTGCGGTGATCCTGGACGGTAACACCACCAACCCGCGAGGCACGCGTATCTTTGGCCCCGTGGCGCGCGAATTACGCGACCGTGGCTTTATGCGCATTGTCTCGTTGGCGCCGGAAGTGCTGTAAGCGCAGTATAGGAGAGTTGAGAGTGAAGCAAAAGATACGCAAGGGTGATACCGTTGAAGTGGTCACCGGTAAAGGAATCGATAAGGGCAAGCGCGGCGAGGTGATCAAGGTGCTGCCCCGAAAGAACCGCCTGGTGATACAGAAGCTAAACCTGCGCAAGAAACACCAGCGCGCGGTGCAAACCCAGGGCCGCCAGTTGAACCCCGGCATCATCGAGTTCGAAGCGCCGCTGGCTATTTCCAACGTGATGCTGGTTTGCCCTAAATGCAGCAAGGCTGCGCGCGTGGGATTCAACCGCGATGCAGATGGTTCTCACCGAGTTTGCAAGAATTGCGGCAAGCAAA
>JBBDXQ010000041.1:0-6317 GCA_040902265.1 Anaerolineales bacterium | reverse complement strand
GCAAGCGCGCCGAGGGCGAGGGTGATCCGAGCCTCCGCGACCGCGCCGCCGAGATCATCGGCGCGCTCGGGCTCGACCGGATCGTGATGCTCCTGCGCGCGTACACGGCGTTCTTCCACCTCGTGAACCAGGCCGAGAAGCAGGAGATCATCCGGATCAACCGGGAACGGACGCGCGCGCCCGGCGGCCGTCCCGAGTCGATCGCCGAGGTGGAATCGTCGAGGATCAGGATGGCCGGGTCGGTGAGAAAGGCACGCGCCAGCGCCAGACGCTGGCGTTGGCCCCCGGAGAGGGTCACGCCGCGCTCACCGACGATGGTGTCGTAGCCGTCTTTGAACTCCATGATGAACTCGTGTGCCTGCGCCTGCCTGGCGGCGCGCTCCACTTCGGCGCGGGGGGCCGAGCGCAGGCCGAAGGCGATGTTCTCGGCGATGCTGCGGGAGAAGAGGAAGATATCCTGCTCGATGATGGAGATATGGCGGCGCAGCGCCTCCAGGGCCCAAGCGCGCACGTCGACACCGTCCACCAGCACCTTGCCGCCAGATACATCGTAGGTGCGGTTGACCAGCTTGGCCAGCGAGGTCTTGCCCACGCCGGTCTGCCCGACGATGGCCACGGTCTGCCCGGGGGCGATGCTGAAGGAGACCTTGCTGAGCGCCGGATCCCCTTTTTCGTAGGCAAAGGTCACCTTGCGAAACTCGATGGCGCCTTTCATTTCGCCGCTATAGCCACCGGCGTTCTGGTCCAGGTCGGTCTCGCGGTTCATGAGGTCCAAAATACGGCTGGCGCTGGCGATGCCGAGCGAAACCTGCGAATAGGCGAAAAGTGAGGTGAATACCGGGAAGCCGAACAGGCCGAGCAGGCCAAAGTAGGCGATCACGCCACCCAACTGGACCTGGCCCTGCTGGTAGAGGATGAGCGCATGGAAGAGCCCGGCGGTAATGGCGAGGCCCATCAGCAGCTGGGGCAGGAAGCGCGCTTCCACGTAGCCCTGGTGCACGAAAGCGTTGCGGAAGCGGTTGGCACGGCGGCGGAAATTAGCGACCTCCCCCTTCTCCTGGGCGGCACCTTTGACGGTCTCGATACCATCCAGCGCTTCGGAAAGGCGAGAATTCAAGCGGCCGAAGGAATTGCGCACCTCGCGGGTGATGGGGGAAAGCTCCGCCAGGTATTGCCAGATGGAGAGGCTGTAGGCAATGGTGAACAGGATGGGGATGATGGTGAGCTGGGGATGGATGGGATAGGCCGCCACGATGGGGCTAAGCAGGAAGAAGCTGGCGCCGATCACCAGATTGAGGCCCGGGTTGAACATCAGGTTGACTTCGCGCACGTCGTTGGTGGCGCGGGCCATGGTGTCACCCACTGACTGCAGGCTATGGAAGGTCATGCTCTTGCCCAGCAAGCTGACGTAGAGTTCCTCGCGGATGTCGCGCTCGAAGAGCTGGCCCAGCCATTCGGCGCCAAAGTTGCGGGCGAACTGCAGCAGGCTGCGGATGGTCTGGCTGACCAGGATGATCCAGACGAAGCCCCAGAGCGCTTCGACGCGCGGCGGGGATTGCAGGATGGCTTCGAAGGCATCGCCGATGACCACAGGCACCACGGCGGCCAGGGCGCCGTTGGTGATGGCGCCGAAAACGAGCATGAGGGCCAGCGGCCAATAGTGGAAGAGGCGCGAGAGCAGCCAGGGCAGCGGGCCGCGGCGGTTGGTGCGGTAGCGCTCGGGCAAAGAAAATTCGGCCGCGCGGGCGGCGGGGAGAGGTGTGGAGGTCATTTTTGGTCAGGTCTGTGGGTCAGCTTCGCAACAGCGATCGGCGCTGGAATGGCAAAGCCAGCCGGGATTAGACGCGGCAGCTAGGATACCATATCGAGAGGGGAGGAAAATTGCATTGCAACACAACCGACAGGAGTGATTATTTCTCCAAGACAAAAATCGTGAATGCGTGATCGTTCTTCGGTCCCGGGGAAAATTCGGTTTGCTCTTTGATGTGCCAGTCGTCCATGTCAAAAGATGGGAAGAAGGTATCTGCGCGGGCATCGGCGTGGACGCGGGTCAGGTAAAAACGTTGGGCCAGCGGCAAAGCCTGCTGGAACACATTTGCCCCGCCGATGATGAAAAGCTGCTCTTCGCCGGCGGATTCAGCCAGCTGGATGCCGGCTTCCATGGTGGCTGCCACCTGGGCGTCGGCCGGTTGGAAGGCCAGATCACGAGAGAGCACGATCAGCTTGCGGCCGGGCATTTTTCCAGCAGCGGATTGGTAGGTCTTGCGGCCCATGAGCACATGGTGGCCCAGGGTGAGACGGCGGAAATGCTTGAGGTCGTCGGTGAGGTGCCAGGGCAACTGATTGTCGCGGCCGATGCCGCCTTTTTGGTCAACGGCGGCGATGAGGGAGAGAAGCATGATCACACTGCGATCGGGGCTTTAATGTGGGGATGCGCCTGGTAATCCAAGAGAGTGAAATCTTCAAACTGAAAATCAAAGATGGACTTCACCGCGGGGTTCAGCTGCATGCGTGGCAGCGGGAACGGCTGGCGGGAGAGCTGCAGCCCAGCCTGCTCGAAATGATTGGCGTACAAGTGGCAGTCGCCGAGGCTGATGATGAAGTCGCCGGGCTGCAGGCTGCAGACCTGGGCCACCATCAGGGTGAGCAGCGCATAAGAGGCGATGTTGAAGGGCAGGCCGAGGAAGATGTCGGCGGAGCGCTGGTAGAGCAGGCAGGAGAGCCTGCCCTCGGCCACATAAAACTGGAACAGCAGGTGGCAGGGCGGCAGGGCCATTTGCGGGAGCCAGCCTACATTCCAAGCGCTCACCAGCAGGCGGCGCGAGTCCGGGTTGCGCTGGATCTCGGCGAGGACGCGGGAGACCTGGTCTATGGCCGCGCCCTGCGGGGCTGGCCAGGAGCGCCACTGCACGCCATACACAGGGCCGAGCTCGCCTTGTTCGTCTGCCCACTCATCCCAGATGCTGACGCCATGCTCTTTGAGGTAGGCGATGTTGGATTCGCCGCGCAGGAACCAGAGCAACTCGTAGATGATGGACTTGGTGTGGAGTTTCTTGGTGGTGAGCAAGGGAAAACCTGCGCGCAGGTCGAAGCGCATTTGGTGGCCGAAGACGGAGCGGGTGCCAGTGCCGGTGCGGTCTTGCTTTTCAACACCGTGGTCGAGGACGGCGCGCATGAGGTCGAGGTAGGGCTTCATTGGGTGAAATTATAAGGGGGTTTGCCGAATTGGTTTGCATCAGGAAGTGGGTAGTGAGGCTGGTAAGGCCTTGCAGAGCACGGTAATTCGGAGAGAGGTGGTTCTGTGGATTCTTCGCTGGCCTGGGTTGGTAGGTCGGATACTGATTGATGTACACGCTCAGAATGACACTTTGGGTAGGGGGTTTGCCGAATTGGCTTGCAACAGGAAGTGGGTAGTGAGGCTGGTAAGGACTTGCAGAACACGGTATTTCGGAGAGAGATAGTTCTATGGATTCTTCGCTGGTCTGGGTTCTAGGTCGGATACTGATTGATGTACACGCTCAGAATGACACCTTGTGGGGGTTGCAACAGGAAGTGGTTAGTGAGGCTGGCAAGGGCTTGCAGAACACAGTAATTCGGAGAGAGATGGTCCTATGGATTCTTCGCTGGTCTGGGTTCGTAGGTCGGATACTGGTTTTGGTACACGCTCAGAATGACACCTTTGACACCTTGGGTTGCAACAGTTGGTGGTTAGTGACTCTGGTAAGGGCTTGCAGAATACAGTATTTCGGGGAGAGGTGGTTCTTTGGATTCTTCTCTGGTCTGGGTTCGTAGGTCGGATACTGATTGATGTGCACGCTCAGAATGACACCCGGGGGGATTAGCGAGTCCGTGGATTCTTCGCTGGCCTGGGTTGGTAGGTCGGATACTGGTTTTGGTACACGCTCAGAAGGACACCTTGGGTTGCAACAGTTAGTGGTTAGTGACGCTGGGAAGGGGTTGCAGAACACGGTATTTCGGAGAGAGGTGGCTCTGTGGATTCTTCGCTGGTCTGGGTTCGTAGGTCGGATACTGGTTTTGGTACTCGCTCAGAATGACACCGGGGTGCAGAAGCGGGATACTGGTTTTGGTACTCGCTCAGAATGACATCGGGTGGCAGAGGCGGGATACTAATTTGGGCACAGGCTAAGAATGACACCTAGGTTACGGCAGGGTTTCGTTCCACCAGCCATCGGCGCGGGAGGTAAGGACCTGGCGGCCGGCTTCGATATCGCGATGGATCTGAGCCAACAAGGCTTCCACGCCGGAGAACTTCTGCTCGGCGCGCAGGCGAGTGATGAAATCCAGGCGCAAGGTTTGGCCATAGAACTCGCCGCCATCGTATTCCAGCAGATGGGCCTCCACGATGGGAGCGGCGGGCTGGTCTGCGAAGGTCGGGCGCACCCCGATGTTGGTCAGCGAACCCCAGCGGCGCGCGCCGAGGGTAGCCCAGGTGACGTAAACGCCGGTGGCAGGCAGGGCGCGCTTTTCGCCCACGGCCAGATTGGCCGTGGGGATGCCGATGCCCCGGCCGCGCCCGGCGCCGCTGGCGACCTGGCCGGCCAGCGAATAGGGACGGCCAAGGAAGCGGGCCGCTCCATCCACGTCGCCATCCACCAGGAGGGCGCGGATGCGCGAAGAGGAGACGATGTCACCATGCAGGCGAACGGCATCCAGCGAATGAACGGAGAAGCCCAGCTCTTTTCCAAATTCGACCAGGGCAGGCAGATCGCCCTCCCGGTTGTGCCCCAAGGCGAAATCGTGACCGACCCACAATTGTTTCATGCCCAACTGGCCGACCAATAAGGAAACAAAATCACGCGCGGAGGTTTGGGAAAAGGTTTTTGTAAATGGCTGGGTAATGAGGGTGTCGATGCCAAGGGCGGCGATCTGTTCGGCCTTGCCTTCAGGGCTGCTGAGATAGAAATATTTCAGCGGCCCGCGCAAGACTTCCACGGGATGAGGCTGAAAACTAAGCACAACTGCTGCAGCTCCATGGGCATGAGCTGCAGCAGCCAGGTCTTTCAGTATTTTTTGATGGCCGAGGTGCACACCATCGAATACACCGATGGTCAGCCAGGTATTGCTAAGCTGCGCACCTTGCAGCGTGGGCAACTGCTGCATAGAGAGAACCTTACGACATGAAGACTTTGCGCGGCTGCCATTCGTTGCCATCCGCCTGGAGCACGGCGACCAGGTCACCCTGTTCGCTTACGGCACGCGCCAGGCCATGGTCGCCTTCCTTGGCCGGGATGCGGTGACCATTACGCACCTTCTCCAGCATTTCGGCGTCCAGTTCGACAGCCGGCCAATCGGCGAGGGCCTCAGCAGCCGGGATCAGGAATTGCGCCCAGGTGCCGGTCTCGAACGCTTCGCGCAGGCGGCGCAAAGAAACAGCATCGCGCAAGGTGAAGCGCCCGCTGCGCGTGCGGCGCAACCCTACCAGGTGGGCGCCGATGCCCAGTTTCTCGCCGATGTCGTTGGCCAGCGAGCGGATGTAGGTGCCAGAGGAGCAATGCACATCGACCACCACCTCGGGGGAAGCCCACTCGAGCAGGTCGAGGCTATGCACGTGGATGATGCGCGGCGCGAGGTCGACTTCCTCGCCGCGGCGAGCCAGGTTGTAGGCGCGCTGGCCCTGCACCTTTACCGCGGAATATGGCGGCGGGACCTGCTCGATCTCGCCTACGAATTCCTGCAGCAATTCGGTGAACTGTTCCTTGGTCACGTCTACCTGCACGTCGGGTTCCTGGGTGATGCCTTCGGCGTCGTACGTATCCGTGGAGGAGCCCAGGCGAATGGTGGCCTGGTAGCGCTTATCCTCGGCGGAAACGAATTCGCTGAGACGCACAGCCGGCCCAATGAGCACCACCAGGACACCCGAAGCACGCGGGTCCAAGGTGCCGGTATGGCCGGCACGGCGAATGCCTGTGCCGCGCCGGATGATCTGCACCACATCGTGGGAGGTGAGCCCCACCGGCTTGTCGACCACGAGCACACCGGATACCAGGTTGGCTGAACCCTGGTCCCCATAACCTCGGCCTTCTGAGGCAGAAAAATGGTTTTGCATCTACTTGATCCGTCCTTTTTTAACTGATCCCTTTGGCGTGATTGTTTTTACCAAACCAGCTGATCAAGCCGGCACTGCCTGCAAGGCGGCGCGGGTGGCTTGCAAGACGCGGTGCTGCACTTCCTCCAAGCTGCCGTTGACCACGGCCCCGGCAGCCGGCAAATGACCACCGCCCTGGAACTGGGCGGCGATCTTGGAAACATCCACATCGCCCTGGCTGCGCCAGCTGATCTTCACCTGGTTATCGTCC
>JBBDXQ010000040.1:0-6335 GCA_040902265.1 Anaerolineales bacterium | reverse complement strand
CAGTCCAAACTTTCCACGATTTCGGGTGATATGTTGTTTATTATGTATGAGGCGGAAGGGATCTATGAAAAGAGTTATATTACTAGAGGTGTAATGTCCTATCATATTCATGGGTCTCCACCCCAAAAACTTGTTGGAAGCTTCTCAGATTCAACACCCGCTCTCCATTCCGGTCCTATTACACTCTTCAAAAGCAGGGCTGAATATAAAAGGAGACTGGCGAAGCTCTTGAAACTCGCTAGAAACCAGGCAAATACAGGTTTAATTACACAGGCCTTGCAGGACCCAGTCTAAATTCATTGTACGAATGGATGAGGTATTGAATGTTGTCGTTGGCTTTTTGCCCCGTATAATTACCTTCCATGCCCGCTAAAACTCCCGACTCCCGGTCCGTGTCAGCCTCGCGGGTCAGCATCGCCCAGCTCATGGAACCAGCCCATGCCAACCTGCACGGCAACGTGCACGGTGGCCACATCATGAAGCTGGTGGACGAAGCCGGCGCCCTGGCCTGCATGAAGCATTCTCGCCAGCGGGTGGTCACCGTGGTCATCGACCGCATGACCTTCAAGCATCCCATCCGCATCGGCGACTTGGTCACGATTAACGCCGAGGTGAGCTACGTGGGATCTACGTCTATGGAGGCCGAGGTTTCAGTGTCCGCCGAGAACCCCACCACGGGTGAGAGCTGGCACACCAATACCGCCTACCTGGTCTACGTTGCGCTCAATGAAAACGGTAAACCCATCCCCGTGCCACCCTTGGTCGCAGAAAATGACCTCCAGCGCAAGCGCATGGCAGCCGGAGCAGAGCGGCAACTATACCGTTTGAATCAAGCCAGGATCGAAAACGCTGGCAAAGGTTGATCCGCTCCGCCAGTGCGAAAGTGTTGACATAATTACTTATAAGGAAATCCCATGAATAAGTTCTCCCTTTTACTATGTGCTCTTTTCCTGATTGCCTGCCAGCCTGTCGCAGTTGCTGGCGCATATAAAGACATTAGCCCAGTCGACCTAAACGCCGCACTGCAGAACAAAGATTTCATCTTCGTCAATGTACATATTCCTTTTGAAGGTGACATCGCCAGCACGGACCTGTCCATCCCCTTCGATCAGCTCACCCAGCCGGATAATCTCGCCCTGCTACCCTCGGATAAAGATGCCAGGATCGTCTTGTATTGCATGTCCGGCCGCATGAGCCAGATCGCAGCCAACGAACTGGTTGCACTTGGTTACACAGACGTGTGGAATCTCGACGGCGGAATGATCCAATGGGCGCAGCAAGGTTATGCGATCCAGGGGAGATGAACTCAACGGTCTAGCTCATGAGCCCTCTTCACGTTAACGCCGGCTCCGCCCGCGGCCGCGTGCTGCGCTCCGTGCCCGGAGACAGCACCCGGCCCATCACTGATCGAGCTAAAGAATCCCTCTTCAACATCATTCGACCCAGCCTGCTTGGCGCTGCTTTCCTGGATCTCTTCGCCGGCACTGGCGCAGTCGGCATCGAAGCCCTCAGCCGAGGCGCTGCATTTGCCCGCTTCATCGATAACAAACGTATCGCCGTGGAAACCATCAGCGCGAACTTGGCCGCCACCCAGCTGGGAGAGGGCGCTCACATCGTCCAGGGCGATGCCTTCGCCCACCTGGCCAGCCAACCTGACCGCAGCTTCGATTACGTCTTCATCGCCCCGCCGCAATACCTCGGGCTTTGGAAGCGTGCTCTTTTAGCTTTGGATGCCAACTCCGCCTGGCTGGTGGAAGACGGCTGGGTCATCGTGCAGATCGATCCCACGGAACATGAGCATCTTGAGTTGGTTAACCTGGACGAATTCGACCAGCGAAAATATGGGAATACGCTGTTGGTGTTCTATGAACGAAAGGAAATTGCTTAACTCGTGGTACTCAGAACGCAACGATGATCTGGTTGGAAATTGATGTAAACAGTACATTTGAGTCCAGTATGACTGCAACTCCCCGAGAAACCTATCATAGCCTTGCCAAAGAGTCCACACCCACAGTGGGCGCGGCGCTTCTGCCGCTTGAAGTGGATGATTTACAGCGCAGTTAAGTGTCTTTCCTCCACTAGCTTGACAAAACCCTAATTTTCCCCACAAAACCCCTGTCCTGTTGAATAATGTGGGCATGTCCATTCGATGTTCCCTGAAACTCCAGGTTTCGCCACTTGCATTGCTTAAGTGTCCTAAGCGTGGTCGTAGCACACCTACCAAGTGGACAACATCAACTACACTGACAACATCGACAATTCCGACACGGCGTACAACTTGGCAAAACCTACAACACTTGCCGTACCTGCCCCACCTGCCACACCTGCCACGCCTGCCACACCTGCCACACCTGCCACACCTGCCACACCTGCCACACCTGCCACGCTTAAGAAATCTGCAGCATCTGCACCAATGATGGAGTTTACTTTGTCTCGGTTCTTAGCTATTGAAGTGCATACTCAATTCGCCAGTTTCCGAATAACTGTAGGCTCCCCATAGCAGCGCATCCCCTTGTTTCATCGTCAGCACCTTCGGCAGCAGGGTAGGGATATCCTCCACCATATCCAGCTCCGCAATGCGGTTCACGGGCATCCAGGCTATCTCACCCTCAGGGGAGTGCCGCGGCTGGCCATCTGCCTCACCGCGGAATACCCACATCACGATGCCAGTTTCAACGGTGCCCGTATCAATTGCCACAACTGCGCATAGCCACAGGCTGGGAGCAATAAGCCCGCTCTCTTCTTCAACCTCGCGTTCAGCTGCGGCCAGCACTGACTCGCCTTTTTCAACATGTCCGCCTAATCCGTTGTACTGGTTGGGGAAAACACGCCGGTCAGCGCTGCGTTTGATTAATAAAACTTCATCCCCGCGCGTTAGGAATACCAATACACGCGGAATGAATTTATACCTGGAAGGTTCTGGCGCTTGGCTGGACACTAATCACTCAGGTCCTTCACCTCTTCCTGCTCTACTTCCTCGCCAAAGTAGAACTCTCGGTTAGGGAGCACTTTATGGGCTTTGACGAACTGGTCCACGAACTTGCGCGTGCCGCCAATCGCAAGTAGTTCGAATAGCGTGGCAAATTGCTTTTCCCAGGCTTCGATGATCATGCTCTTTTGCGCCTCTGGCAGGTCCCACAAATCGGGTTTGAAAGGTCCAATGGCGCGTTTGCGGTTCTCATAATGGAATTGCTCATCGGTCTGGCCTGCCTTGCGATCACCGCTATATTTGGAGTTCACGTACAGATAGACCGCGCTCAACATCTGCTTGGGCAGCCGCTCAAAGAGCATGTTCTGGAAGTTAGTTGCCAGGTGTACTTCGCAGGCTTCGGACTCGACGAACTTACCAAAGGCTTCCTGGGGCAAAGTGGATGCGCCATGCTGCACAGCCCCGGCATAGCCATATTCCTGGCGCGCCACACGGCTGAGGGCCAGCAGAGTGTCGAAATCCACCTTGACCTTGGCCACGGTCCCGTCCGGCAGCACCACGCCGCCATGTGACGTGCCGGTTTGGATGCTGATCTTGCTCAGGCCCACCGCGCCAGGCGCTCGGCTCTGCAGTGCCTCCTGATAACCTTCCACGTAGGCTCTCAGCTCAGCTTCGTTGGAGTTTCGGCCGCCTACCTCGCCGATCTCGCCGCCAACGGACACGGTCACACCCTCTGGTTCTCGGTGGCGGATAAAATCCGTAAAAGCTGCCGAAAGCTCAGAATTGATCCTTTGCTGGGCGGGCTCGCCCACCTGGTCGATATCCACCAAGGTCGAGGTGTCGATATCTATGTTGTAAAAGCCTGCCTGCAGCGCTTCTGCGGTCAGCTCCTCCACCGCGGCAATTTCCTTGGTTGCATCTTCCTTGTAGCGCTTGGTCGAGATCTGGAAATGATCGCCCTGGATGAATACCGGCCCGCGATAGTCCTCGGCGATGGCCGCAGTCAGCACAGCCGTGGCGTACTCTGCAGGACGCTGCTCCGTATAACCGATCTCAGAGCGGGCGATCTCGTAGATAAAAGCACCGGCATCGATCTTTTTGGCGGCCCGAAAAATGCAGCGGGCTGCATCAAAGGACAGGATGCGCAGGTTCATGGCCGGCACCGTAAAGGTCGGAGGCACTTCACCCCGCCCGCGGGCGGTATACAGGTCGTGGATGCTGGCCGGGATAGCGCCTAATTCCAGGGCGATCAGCCGCGTCAGGTAGCGTGCCCAGGATTGCTCCGTCCCGCTGCCCAGGGCGGAAAGCCTTGCCAATCCGCCTATCTTGGCGCGTAGCGCGCCCTCATCAAGGACCCTTACGCTGCCTTCATCGTATTGCACGCTGTTTTCAAGGTGGGAGAGTACGGTTTTAAGTGCTTCGCTGCTCATGATTTGGACCTCAAAAGGAATAGATTGCTAAGAGAATGAGATTTTACCATTGGCCTGTCTTCGAAATTGTTTTCGGTTTGCTAATACTTTCTAAAGTATAATTTTGGCGATTGCGCGCACATGGCGCGCCACCGAGTAGCGAGGAGAGAAATGTCCGATCTTTACGATCAAGTTACTTCGGAACAGGATATCTTTCGAAAGATAGCGGGGAAGATCCCAGGCTTTAGCGGCTACATCGAGCGAGAAAACCGCCGCGCCGCAGACAAACTACTGCGCGAATCCATTGCTGACAACTACGAGCAAGTTTGGAAAAGGGTAGGGGAGATCCAAAGAGAGCTGGCAGACGGCCAGCAGCTTGATTATCTGGATAACCTGGAAACAGCCGCCACTAAACTGCGCACCTTCATCGACAAAGTTCGCACCGCCGCATATGGCAACGCCGGCTTTTTTGACGCAAAAAAGATCAAATCTGAAGAGATCAAGCGTTTATACGAATTCGACCTGGCCCTAGTGGATAAAGCCACAGAGATCTCGACCGCCCTGGATGCCGTTCAGGCTGCCATTGGCGGAGAAGACCTGGAAACACCGATCAAAGCTCTCGTAACCCTTACCCGTGACTTGGTATCAACCTTTGACCAGCGCAGCGAAGTGATTACCGCGCAATCCTGAAAAGGGACTGCCACTAGGAGGCTTGCATGGCCCGTATCTTTGATGTAATCGAATATCCGAATGAAATGAAGGAGGAGATCGTTCACCGTTTCCCTGAAAGCGGGTCGGGCGATTTCCGCCTGGGCTCGCAGGTGATCGTGCGCGAGTCGCAGAACGCGGTGTTCTTCCGTGATGGCAAGGCTTTGGATGTGTTCAAGGCCGGCCGCCACACCATTGCCACCGCCAACGTCCCCCTGCTGGTCAACCTGTTGGGAGTCGCCTTCAATGGCCGCAGCCCCTTCACTGCCGAGGTCTACTATGTCTCCATGCGGGAATTTTTAGACCGCAAATGGGGTACCCCGCAACCTATCGTGATGCAAACCCCCGGCATCGGTTTAGGTTGGCTGCTGTTGCAAGGATTCGGAACCTATGCCTACTCGGTTGAGGATCCGCAGCAGTTCGTCACCCAGGTCGTAGGCACGCAGGGGACCTACGATACCGTGGATATTGAGAACGATTTGCGCTCTCGCCTGCTGCGCAGCTTTTCTGATCTGCTTGGCGAGATGAAAGGCAAGTATTCCACCGTGCAGGACATCATCGGCAGCCAGGACGAGATCAGCGCCGCGGTGCGCGCCAAGGCCGCCGACGATTTCGAGGCGCGTGGTTTGGCCCTCAAGAGCTTCGTGGTTGCCAACCTGACTCCCGCTCGCACCACAGCTGAAGGATTGCGTGAGATGGGTCTGCTGGACACGGCCACCTACACCCAACTGCAGGCTGCTGACGCCATGCGTGAAGCAGCTGCCAACCCCAGCGGCGGCGCCGGACTTACCGCTGGCATTGGCGCTGGCTTGGGCATCGGCAATGTGATGGGTGAAGCGCTCAAGGGCGCCACCGCGGGCAAAGCCGCTGCGGATATGCCCGAACTGATGACCACCGCCGAAGTTGCCAATTGGCTGAAGGTTGCAGAAAAAGAAGTATTGGCTGCCATCAAGAGCAAGGACCTGAAAGCCAAGAAGGTGGGCAAGGAATATCGCGTCACCAAGAAGAACCTGGAGAAATACCTGGGCAGTTGATCTTGTTCTCAGAAAACAGCTATACAGCCGTGGAGATCCCACGGTTTTTTTTACCTTCTGTCCGCTAATTCGGTATTGCGTGCTTGTTCTGCTTGCAGTTCACCGCGCTTGCGCCAGGCGAAGCGCGCTGCGTAGCGGTTTGGTTTACCCTCCAACACGTCGGCCGTAATCCGGCCGATCAGCGGGGTGAACTTGAAGGCGTGGCCGCTGCCGCCGGCGCTCACCAGCAGGCCTGGCCGCTCAGGATCCTTGCCG
>JBBDXQ010000039.1:0-6472 GCA_040902265.1 Anaerolineales bacterium | reverse complement strand
GATTTCCACGAGGTGGAAAGCCAGCATGGCCTTGGCGAAGCCAAGGCGGCCAGCTTGAAGGCAGCCATCGAACTGGGCCGGCGCCTCGCCATCGAGCAGCCGGAGGCGCGCCCAGCCATCAGCAGCCCGGCGGATGCGGCTGCGCTGGTGCAATATGAGATGGGCGCATTGGAACAGGAACACCTACGCGCCATCCTGCTGGATACGCGCAACAAAGTCGTGGATATCTGCGAGATCACACGCGGCTCAGTGAATTCTGCCCAGGTGCGCATGGCCGAGGTGTTCACCCAGGCGGTTCGTAAAAATGCCACCGCGCTCATCCTGGTGCACAACCACCCCAGCGGGGACATCACCCCGAGCCCCGACGACCTGGCTTTGACCAAAGCCGTGCGCGAGGCAGGACGGCTATTGGATATTGAAGTACTCGACCACCTGGTGATCGGCCAGAACCGCTATACCTCAATGAAAGAACGCAAGCTGGGTTTTAGTTAGGAAGCATGGAACCCAAGATCCAGTTTGAAGATGGCGCAGCCAGGGGCAGGCCGGCAGAGAGCGCAAAGCCGGAAAGCAGGCAAGAACCTGCCGATAGCCGCATGGGTCCCATCCAGCTCCATTGGCCCACAGATTATCGGGTGATCACGCAAGCGTTTGGGGACAATCCTGATCTAGTTGCCCATCGCAAGCTGCCAGGCCACGAAGGCCTGGATATTCGCGCCCCGCTGGATAGCAGGGTATACGCTTGTGCGGATGGAGTGGTAGAAAATGTCCAGGATCGCTTTCAAGACGGGGATGCTTATGGGCGCTGGATAAGCATCCGGCATAGCGGCGGCTACCGCACCCTATATGGGCACCTGAGTAAAACCTCAGTGAATAAGGGCAGCAAGGTAACCGCCAGGCAGGCGATCGGGGTTGCCGGCCCAACGGGAGCTACAGCCGGTGGCCATATCCATTTGAGCTTGATGTGGGAAGGCGCAACGGCAGGTGGCCTGACCCAGTATCCTGACAACCTGATCGATCCCACCCCTTTCCTATTAGTTAGCCCAGTTCCAAAGGACACGATTACCTACCCATGGCCGATCGGCCGTTGTCTGTTAGGCACCAGCATGCAGACAGATGGCATGAAGGGCAACCCGATCACTTTAGAGGGCAGCCCAAACCAGCCTGAAGCCGTGCAGCTCAGCCTGCAGAACAGTGCCGGCCAAATTGCGAATCTGAGGAAGACCCGCCCGGAGGTCTTCTTATTGACGACGCTGCGTCTGCCTTTCAAGCAAGGGCTTGCACCGCGTGAATGGGTTGCACAGGTGAGCCCGATGATGAAAACACAAACGGAGGCGGGCATTAGTTATTTTGAGGTGCTCAGCAGCCCCAATTTGGCCAGCGAAGGCTGTTTTTCTGCGTGGCAATCCGGAGGCGAGTTTGCGCGCTGGTGGATCGATGTAACTACGCTGCTAAAGGAAAATTTTCCGCTGGGCAGGTTCGGCTTCCCCGGCTTGGCCACTGGTCCGCAGGTGTATGGGCAACGCATGGACGCGCAAATTTTCATGGAACAAGCCGACGAAGCCATGCTGGTCGCTGATTGGATCGGGGTGCACTGCACCTGGGCAAACAGCGAAGAGATGCTGGATGAAGAGCTTGGGGCACGCGAGCGCCTGATGCGCCGCTGGTATCCTGACAAATTGCTGTTTATTACAGAGGCAGGATCTTCAGACCCGCGCGCAAACGCGCAGAGCAGATCTCAGGAACAGGCTGCATTCTTCACCCGAATGCAGCAGACACCTGGCGTCGGAGTGGCTTTCTTCCGCTCAACCTAAGCTGCTACTCAGTGGGGGCGATGGAAAACGTGGTCCAGTCACCGCTGGCAGGCCGCCAATCCGCGGCCACCTCATCCACTAGCGCGCCGGGTGGGCCGCGCCGGACAGCTTCCAACACTGTTTCCAGGTCTGCACGCGTTCCCTCGGCCAACAACTCAACCCAGCCGTCAGAAATATTGCGCACCCAGCCCGTGATCGGGAAAGCGGCGGCTTGCTGGCGCACGAAGTAACGGAAGCCAACCCCTTGAACGCGGCCGCGCACCCGGGCATGAAGTTGTGTGTGATCTTGCATGACGTTTTACCTTCTAGTTTTTGTTATGCGCAATAAGCCGTATAGCGCCAGCGCAATTCCAGCCGAGAGCAGGATGGGCTGCCAGGGAACGGCCGAGAACCAAGCAAACGCTCCCCCCACCGAGGCGAAGGTTTGCTCACGCCATTCAGCTTCCAGTTTGATGAGGTCCTTGCCAAAATCGGCAAGGGGAGCATTGTTGCAATCATCACCTTGAGCATAGGCGTCTACCAGCAAACTGAAGCCGACAGATTTGTATTTCTCAAAGAGATAGCGAACAAAAGAGGCGGATTGTGCGTAGGCCAGGCGAGCGCTGGCGCTGTCTTGTGGAAAGGCTTTGCATAAGGAGAAGAACGGGATCAAGGTCCCGCCGGCATTGGCGAGCTGCAACAGTTCAGTCCGGTTTGGATCGGAGTAAATTTCAACGTTGGAAGCAACGCCTTCATTGAGCCAGGCCGGCAATCGGAAATACGCTGCGCCGAGCGACTCGTACAGCATGAGATGGGCGATCTCGTGCGGCACCTGGCGTTGGATCTCCAGGCTTTGCTGGGGTCCTGGCGGCAGCGATAGCAGGATCAGGCCAGCCTGGGGATGTGTATGGCCAGCTTGCCAGGAGAACCCTGCTTGCTGGGCGATCAACTGCACATCCTCGGCATTGGCGTACACACGCAAGACGACTGGCGCCAGGTCCGGCAAAGGCAGCAGTTGCTGGGAGCGGGTGATGCCCTGATGGGCAGCTGCCAAGATGGCTTGGGCAAAGGCCATGTCGCCCTGGTGCCAATAGATGGTGAAAGGGCTGTTTTGCAAAATCTGCCAGGGATAGCGGTTGTCATCGTAATAGAGTGTGTAGCGCTCGCTTTCGTAAATATCCCCAAAGTCAGACGCAAAGCGAAACCAATATTCGAGGTAGGTAAATGGAGCGGGTTGGTTATCTTCGTTAAGTTCAACCCGCACCTGTAGTATTTGATCCTGGCTGAACTCCCCCTCATATACCCAAGCGCGGTCGCTACCGGAGAATTGATAGAAAACGAAGCCTTCCTGCAGACCCTGCGAGCTTTCGAAGTGAACGGTGAATTGCAACCAGTCGTTGAATAGGAATTCCACGTCCTGCTCCAGGATCTCGACCGGAGCCTGCGCCTTAGGTTGACCTAAAGGCAAGATGCCCCACGAAACTTGGGACAGAAAAACAACGAGCAGCACTATGGGTTTCATTGGAGCTCGTTCATATAGCCGGGAATGTGAGTGAGCGAGTTATAAACTGAATTGGTCTTCGTCTTCACCCAGGTCAGCCGGGTCGGGATTGGCTAAATCTTCCAAGTCTTCGGGTGAGAAATCCAGGATATTGAGGTCCGCCATTTCGTGGGTAAGCGCCAAGTTCTCCACGGTGTCTTCGATCAGATCGATCTCATCCTCGTCTTCGGTGCGCTCGAGTAATTCTGCGAGCACCTCCGCCACAACCTCACCACCGATCTGGGAAAGGGACCAGGCGGCCGCCAAACGTAGTTCGGAATCCTCGTCCTGCAGCAGGTCCACTAAAACCGGCAGTGCATCGTTCAACTCCAGCTCGCCTGCAGCCCGGACTGCCTCGCGGCTCAGTTCGAGATTGTTATCCTTTAGGCTTTCGATCACGATGGGAGCCCAGCGATCATCCGCAGAACGCCCCATGGCATACAATGCGCTGGCCACCCATTCTTCGCTACCATGCTCATAGGCTTGCTCGATCAGGTCGGGCACTTCGGGGCGGCTGGAGTAACCAAGCGATTCCAGGGCACGCCGCCTGATGAGCCAGTCACCCTTTCCATCTACTTCCCGAAGCAGGCGCGTTTCGATCTCCTTCAAGGTGTGCTCCGGAAGCTTGCCTACTTCGCCCAAATATATGAACCGCCCCAGTCCAGAAGCAGCCTGGGCGCGTACTTCGGCGCTCTCATCATGGTCAAGGAGGTCCAGCAGTTGTGGAACGATGACGGCTTGCTCAGAGGGCCAAAGAGACCTGATGGCAGTGACACGCACCCTGGGGTCTTCATCGCGCAGAGCGACCTGGTTCACAGCGTCGAACTGGAGCAGGGTATTGCTTTCGGCCAGGGTCTCCAGGTCTTCCAGGATGCCCAAGCGCCTCTGGGCTGAAAGGGCGAACCACACCCGCCTGATCAAACCGAGCTCCTCCCCTTCCAGGGCGGAAAGCCGGTAGAGGTAACGAGCCGGGAAGGGATGCTCTTCGTCGCGAAGCGCTAAGACCACCTCATCGAATGAGATGTCGGATTGTTCGCTTACGGTTTCGTCTTCCATTTCAGGGGATCACGATAGGATTGAGAAAATCCTGGATGTTGATATACACGATCAACAACAGCAGCAAGGCCAGGCCGATAAAGTTGACCGCATTTTCATACGCGGGTGGGATGCGCCTGCGGAAGATCAACTCGGGCAGAGTGAAAAGAATACGGCCACCATCCAAGGCGGGCACAGGCAACAGGTTCAAGATGCCCAGTGAAACGGAAATGGAGGCAAAGAAAGCCAGGGTGTTGACCCCGGCAGGTAACGTGCTTTCAGGGGCGGAATCAGCTTCGCGCACTTGAGTGTAAATATCGTACATCCCCTTGTACCCAATCAAACGGCCTTCCTCGGGGCCGGCGCTACCTCCCAGCAGGCGGCCGGGCAGCGCGATCAATGCATTGGCCTGCTCCCAAATGGCCTGCCCGCCAACCGACAAGGCTTCGGAAGGAGCGACCGGGATCAGCGGGTGGCCCATCGAGATGCCGATGGCGCCATCTGCGGGTGGGGGATCACGCGGGACCAGAGACACCGTATTAGTCTCTCCGGCGCGCAAGTAAGTGAAGGCAATGGGTTCGCCAAGGTGGGCGTAAATTTCATCGTGTAGTTCCTGGCTGCTATCAATGGGTTCGTCATTGATCTGCACCACGATGTCGCCTGGAAGCAGGCCAGCAGCCCCGGCGGGCGAATCGGCTGAGACGTCCATGATCTGCACGATGCTCACATCAGGCTTGCCAAGTTGGAGAAAGATGTAGGCATAGATGAGCAAGGCCACCAGGATGTTCATAGCTGGCCCTGAGATCAATACGAAGACGCGTGCCCATGGAGATGCGGCGGACAACCCGCCGGGAACGTTCGGGTCGTTCTCACCCACTGGGCGCACGAAACCGCCCAAAGGAATGGCGTTGAGCGTAAATTCCGTCTCGCCCAACTTAAAGAGGCGGGCGACGCGGGGAGGAAAACCGATACCGAACTCACTGACCTTGATGCGGCAGATCTTGGCCGCCAGGAAATGGCCCAGCTCGTGTACCACGATCAACAAGGCAAGCGCGACGATGAATAACATTAAGGGGAATAGAGTGTCCATGCGAAGGTGGATTATATCGCCTTAGGAATTTCAGCTGGTGCACATTGCTAAGAGATGGATAAGAACCAGGGCTGTTTCAATCCACTAATCGTGCCGGCCCGCCGGGGGTGGAACGCAGAATGTGGAGAACACCGGGGATCTTAGCCAGATGGGCGGCCACTTTGCTAGCTTCGCTGTTGAGGCAGAATACGTGCACGTTCGGCCCTGCATCCAGGGTGTAACAAACAGAGAGGCCTGCTGCCCGCCAGCTGCGCACAGCAGCCATGACGGCAAGGCTGGCTGGCAGCCAGTAGTGCAGAGGCGGGCGCGAAGTCATCATCACGGCATGCATCAGGTGGCAGTCCAATTCCACCACTTCAGCCAAGGCAGCAAAGTCCCGGTCGAGGATGGCTTTGCGGCAGAGAGCGAGGCGCTGGGCAGCCCCAGCCAGCCGACCAATCTGCAGTGGCGAGGTGGCTGCCAGGTTATGCCCCTGGGTTGAGCCAATAGCCTTATGCTGCTCACTGACCACCGCAATGCAATCCACCAGCGCCCAATGCTCAGGTGGGGCTATGGAAACCCCAAAGCTATCAGCCTCCTGGTCCGCGGCAGCCCATTGCACAAAGCCACCCGGAATGGAGCGAGATGCCGAACCAGAGCCACGCCGCGCCAATCGTGACAAGGCGGGCTCATCCAAATGCAATCCGAGCGCGGCGCTGGCTGCCAGAGCCAGCGCGGCAAAAGCGGACGAAGAGGATGCGATCCCAGCTCCACTGGGGAAGTTGCTTTCGCTGGAGACCTGGGCGTGAGCGCGGCTGCGCGCAAGCTGACGCAGCAGATCGAGGAACACAGCGACCCTCAGCAACTGGTCCGGGGAAGCAGCCTGCCCATTCAAAAGCAGGCTGTCTCGCTGCAAGGCGGGATCGAATTGGACAGTGGTGCGTGTGGTGAGTTCTGCCAGGTTCATGGAGAGGGAGCTGTTAGCGGGCAAGCGCAGATCTTCATCCCGATTTCCCCAATACTTTATAAATGCAATGT
>JBBDXQ010000038.1:0-6654 GCA_040902265.1 Anaerolineales bacterium | reverse complement strand
TGCCGGCGATTTGCAAGGCTATAAACTCATCTCTACGTTTTCCTTCGCCAATATATCTACTTACTTTGCTGCAGCGCAATACATCTTTGTTGATGGTGATACTTTATGGGTGCTCACCTATGGAACGGTTGATACCGAATTCGCCGAGCGTTCAGCTATTTTTGATGAAAGCGCGGCCAGCTTTAGATTGGTTAAATAAACTTGAACCCGGGACCCGTCAGCGCACCGGATATTGCGCCACACAGCGCCCCGATCAAGGCTTGCGATAAGATCACCGGAACGGCGTTTAACCCCGCTTCTCCCCAAGCTAACAAAAGCAAACTTGCCACTCCCCCAGCGGTAGCAAATCCCAGCGCACTGAAAGCGATCCACCAGTGAGTTTTATCGCTGTGAGCCTTGAATAACGCAGATTGCCAGAACCCACTTAGCAAGCCGAACAAGATAAAAGCGATAGCTAACCCGGAGAACAGACCCCCAAGTAACTCGCCGCCGATGAAGCAGGCCGCGTAAACCAATGAGGTTAATAATACCCAGCGTTTTCTCTCGGCTGGCGATATATCCAAAACCCTCTGTTGTAAAAATCCCACGACCGCGCCGCTTGCAAGGGTTGCAGCCACATGGGACGACAACCCCAGCGCAGTAGCGCCATGAGCACCTAGAATATCAATAACTTGGCTTACCGCGGCTAATAAAGCGAAGCTAAAAGCGAAAGCTACTGTGTTTGCCCAAAGCCAGCCATTTGGGTTAATAATCTTGGCGTTTACCATTTGACAAATTGTCAACGATAGCTATAAGTTTTGAGGGAGAATTTTGCGTTACATTGAGTAATGTTAAGAAAATACAAAGACTTCCAATGGATGCGATACAAGTCCTGGCACCACTGGAGCGAGTGCTCTTTCCAACTTACGCCGAAGAATCTTTGCCCCGCCCCCAGATGAGCCCCTCGAAGAAGCGCCACAGACGTCGCAGCCAGGACCGTAGGCGAGCTGCCCGGCGATACGGGCGCAGGCGAATAGGCTTGGCTTCCTCGAATGGGCCAGTCCAGCGCACCGCCACAGAGCCCCAGGTGAGCCCGGCGCCGAAACCGACCAACACGGTATGGTCGCCTGGGTTCAGCAAGCCTTGTTCCGCGGCTTCGCATACTGCGATGGGAATGGAGGCGGTGGAGGTGTTGCCATATTTTTCAACGTTTACCATAAATCGCTCGATCGGCAGCTTCAGCCCGCGGGCGGCTGCCTGGATGATGCGGAAATTAGCCTGGTGGGGGACGATCAGGGACACATCCTCGATGGTTAACCCGGCTTTCTCAATAGCTGTTTTTGTGGCGGTGGCCATCACGCGGGTGGCGAACCGGAACACCTCGTTCCCGTTCATATGGATGAAGTGCAGCCCATCCAACACGGTCTGGTTTGACGCCGGATGTTTGGACCCGCCGCCAGGGATCGAAAGCAGGTCCCCACCAGATCCATCAGACCGCATCACCGCCGAAAGCACGCCGCCGGGCTCTTCGTCGGCTTGCAGTACGAAAGCGCCAGCGCCATCGCCGAAAAGGATGCATGTGTTGCGGTCGGTCCAATCGACGATGCGCGAAAGAGTCTCTGAGCCGATCACCAAAGCGCTTTTGATCTGGCCGCTGCGGATTGCCTGGCTTGCCATATTCAATGCAAAGATGAACCCCGTGCAGGCTGCCGAGAGATCAAAGGCGCCGGCGCGTGTGGCCCCAATACCATCTTGCACTAAAGAAGCCGTTGATGGGAAAATATATTCTGGGGATGATGTTGCAACGATGACCAGTTCAAGATCTTTGGGTGGCAGCTTGGCCATGCGCAAAGCATTGCTGGCGGCTTCCATCGCCATGGACGCGGTGGTCTCATTTTTATCGGCGATACGGCGTTCGCGAATACCGGTGCGATCCCGGATCCACTCGTCGTTGGTGTCCACCATTTGCGCCAGATCGTCATTGGTGAGCACCTTTTCTGGGGCGTACATACCCCATCCGGTGATGTGTGCGTAAGGCATGTTGAACGGCCTAGGCTCCGTTGACCTTGCCCAGGATCAGCGTGGCGTTGTGCCCGCCGAAGCCGAAGGAGTTGGACATGCTGATGTTCAGCTCTGCCTGGCGCGCCTGGTTGGGGACTACGTCCAGATCGCAGGCAGGGTCGGGGGTCGTGTAATTGATCGTGGGTGGGATCAGGCTGTCGCGCATGGCCAACAAACAGAAAATGGCTTCGATGGAGCCAGCCGCGCCTACCATGTGACCGGTCATCGATTTGGTGGACGAGACCGGGACATCATAGGCCAGTTCACCGAAAGTGGTTTTTATGGCCGCGGTCTCGCTCTTGTCGTTCAGCGGAGTGCTGGTGCCATGGGCATTGATATAGTCGATCTGCTCTGGTTTGAGGCCGGCTTCGTCTAAGGCCATGCGCATGCAATCGGCAGCGCCGCGCCCGTTCTCTGCCGGGGCTGAGATGTGGAAGGCGTCATTGGTGCTGCCGTATCCCAGGAGCTCACCATAGATGGTGGCGCCGCGTGCCTGGGCATGCTCCAAAGATTCGAGCACCACCACAGCTGCCCCTTCGCCCATCACGAAGCCGTCGCGGGTGGCATCAAAGGGACGCGAAGCGTGCTCGGGGTCGTCGTTGCGCGTGCTGAGGGCGGTCATGTTGGCGAGGCCGGCAACCGCCATTTCGTTGATCGAACCCTCAGAACCACCTGCCAGCATCACTTCTGCCTGGCCGCGGCGAATAACTTCGGCAGCCTCGCCGATGGCGTTCGCTCCGGTGGCACACGCCGTGGAAATTGCCCAGTTGGGACCCTGGATTTTATTGCGAATAGCGATCAGACCGCCGGCAGAATCGGGAATGATCATAGGCACGAGGAAAGGGCTTACCCGGCTGGGTCCGTTGGCCAGATAAACCTTCACCTGCTCGAACATGGTGGTGGAGCCGCCAATACCGCTGCCTACCACGGCGCCAATACTGGCCCGGTTCTCGTCCGTGATGACCAGGCGGCTATCGTGCAGCGCTTCTTCCGCCGCGGCCACCGCCATTTGGGCATAGCGGTCCATGCGCCTGGCGTCGCGCAGGCCAAACACAGTAGCCGGGTCGAAGCCTTTGACTTCAGCGGCAATGCGGCTCTTTTGAGCGCTGGCGTCAAATAGGGTAATCGGTCCGCCACCGGAGCGCCCTGCCAAGATGGCTTGCCAGGTGCTTTTCACATCATTCCCAAGGGGGCTAAGGCACCCAAGACCGGTGATTACGATTCGTTTTCTCATTGGATCCTGGCTCGCTTGTGAGATTTATAACACAGCGTAGGTACTGCAGATACGGGCGGCCTAAGTGCGGTCATTTTGATCCGGATTTACGATAAACACGGTTGGCAAGGGGTGGCAGAGGCCGCAGCCGATGGCTGGCTCCTCCACTTCGCATTCACACTTGCTGCAATGGGCAGCCACTTGCACCTCTGCACTCAGGAAGAACAGCGGTTTTTCGAGGCGCGGGGTGAGGGTCTGGTGTTCACAAGCGTTGGCTTGCACGATGTCCGGGACGGGGCACTTATTGCAGAGATCAACTCGCCAATCCAGGCTGGAGGCTTCCAGCAGGCGGCAGCGCTCGATCTGCCGCCCGCGATGATAATCTCCAAAAAAGAAGCAGCATTCCTTGCCTGCGGGAGTCAGCATAGGGTGCGATTATAACTATCCAAAAATGTATTGGGGGTTGCGGAAAAGATATCGCTTGTCAGCCGAAGAGCTGTCATTTCGAGCCAAGCGAGCCCGCTTTCAATAAAGTTTATATATAAACAGGAAAGGGGATTCCTCGACACTATTGAAATGTTCGTCCGCGTTCATCCGCGGGTCAGGTCTATGCTCGCGTCAGGTACTCGCCGGAACGTGTATCCACCTTGATCATGTCGCCTTCATTGACAAAGGCGGGTACCTGCACTTCCAGGCCGGTCTCGGTGGTCACCCACTTGCTAACCCCGGTGGCGGTGTCGCCGCGCACGGCGGTCTCGGCTTTGGTTACCTTGAGATCGACCGCAGTGGGGAGTTCGACATCGATCGGCTCGCCCTCGTAGAACGTAAGCTTCACTTCCATGCCCGCTTTCAGGTAACCGACCGAGTCGCCCAGCGCCTCGGCCAGCAAGCCGGGTTGGTCGAATGTTTCGTTGTCCATGAAGATAAAGCGGTCGCCATCTTTGTACAGGTATTGCACCTGGTGGTGATCCAGGCGCACGTCTTGCACGCGCGTGCCTGAGGAGAAGGTCTTGTCAGTCACTGCGCCGCTGCGCAGATCGCGCAATTTAACCCGGATCGTGGCGTTGCCCCGGCCCGGTTTGTTGTGTGAATAGTCCAGTACCTTATACAGGTTGTTATCGATCTCAAAGGTCACGCCTTTGCGCAGGTCGTTTACATCGATCATCCAAGCTCCTTGGTATTAAAAGGGAATTGCGCGAGGGATTATAGCACCAGGGAATCTCCCGGAGATTCAGCTCTTCCCTCTCCCCTGGGCGACAAGCTCAAAGACCCGTTAATGGTAAACTTCGCTTAGCGGCTAAGTATTTTTCACGGCTGACCAAAGACAAAACCCATGCCCACTGGAAAATTACGCAAGGTAGTGTGTGTTGAGGACGAGCCGGAAATGATCGACCTCATCCGCCTAATCCTTAGCCGCAAGGGTTTCGAAGTCATCGGCGCAGATGGCGGCGCCAAAGGGTTGGCCACCATCCGGGCAGAATTGCCCGACCTGGTGTTGCTCGATCTAATGATGCCCGAAATGGACGGCTGGCAGGTTTATCAGCAGCTCAAAGCCGACCCAACCACCGCGGAGATCCCCGTGATCGTGGTTACCGCCAAGGCCCAGAACATCGACAAGGTATTGGGCTTACACATTGCCAAGGTGGACGATTACATTCCCAAGCCTTTTAGCTTGCAAGAGTTGGTAGACCGGGTGGAAACCGTACTCAAGCGTCGCGAACAAGCCCGTAAAGAAGTTTCCTGACCCAGGCGCGAACCCCTATGCGCCAAGTCAGTATCCTCAATAACACTCATCCCCTAAGAACTCCGCTTACCGCCGGCTATTGCGACCGCTTCTTATGCCGGTTGCGCGGCCTGATGCTGCGCTCCCAGCTGCCCACCGATCGCGGGTTGGTGCTGGTCGAAAATGCGGAAAGCCGCCTGAACGCCGGAATCCATATGCTGGGCATGGCATTCGACCTGGGCATCGTCTGGCTGGATAACAACAGGCAGGTCGTGGACATACAAAAAGCGCGACGCTGGCGTTCTTTTCTCATCCCGCGCATTGCCGCTCGCTATGTGATAGAGTTTCACGCGAAGCGTCTTGAAGAATTCCATCTTGGCGACCAAATTGTTTTCGAAGAAACCCATCCTGCCTAGCCTGCTGGCAGCGCTTTTGCTGGCTTTGGCTGCGTTGCCTGCCAGCGCGCAGGAAGAGACGAATTCGGTGCGCTATGTAGTGCAACCCGGCGATACGCTCTCCAGTATTTCTGTGCGCTTTGATATTTCCCTCAACGAACTGATCGAAGCCAACAACCTGACCGACCCCAACAACCTGAACATTGGCGCGGTGCTCGTCATCCCCGGCATCGACTGGATCGACGGGGTGTTAGTGATGCAAGGCTTGCCCCTGGGAGAATCCTATTTAAGCCTCAAACGCCGATACCTGCTCTCCGATGAGGACATGGCGCGCCTCAACCGCTTTACCAGCACCAGCCCGGAGCAGATTTACGCCGGCTTCCAGGTGATGCTGGCCACCGAGCGCGGCGAACTAACCGAGAGCAGCCGTGCCGTAGTGTCGCCCGGCTTATCGTTATTGGAGCTGGCAGCCGCTTCAGGAGACAATCCCTGGACGCTGGCGGCGGTCAATCAGCTGCCGGGTACCTGGGCAGCCCTGCCGGGCGACGTGCTCTTCACCCCCGGCCAGAATTCCGCGGGTCCCGGCGGGTTGCCTTCGCCCATCACCGCGTTTTCCGTGGACCAACCTGGTTTCACCCAGGGTAAAACGCTGGTGATCCGCATGGCGTCCGATGAGGAAATGGAGGCCAGCGGCGAAGTCTTTGGCCACCCATTGAATTTCTTCTCCCTGGGTGGCGGCTCCCAGGTCGCGTTGCAGGGTGTACCGTTGGAAGCAGAGTCTGGGACGTATGATTTTGCAATCAGCGGCACCACACCGGATGGCGCTTCGTTTAGCTTCTCACAGCCTGTCCGGGTGCTATCCGGTGGCTATGCGCGCGCCAGCTTGTTCGTGGTCGAAGAGTTGCTGGATGCTCAACTCAGCTCCGGTGAAACCACGCGCATCAGAGAGTTGATGACGCCCGTCACCGAAGAAAAATTATGGACGCGCTTATGGGGCTGGCCGCACGACCTGGTCAATGAGGTTACTTCGGAATTTGGCGTGTTCCGGGTATACAACGGCGGCCTGGCAGAGAGCTATCACTATGGCACAGATTTTGGCGGCGGGGCGTTGCTCAATATCTATGCGCCTGCGCCCGGCCGCGTGGTGTTTGCCGGTGCGATGGATGTACGCGGCAATGCCACCGTAATTGATCACGGCTGGGGGGTGTATACCGGATACTGGCACCAGGAGGAGATCTATGTCGCTGAAGGCGACCTGGTCGAGCCCGGAGAGATCATTGGCA
>JBBDXQ010000037.1:0-6843 GCA_040902265.1 Anaerolineales bacterium | reverse complement strand
CGAGCACCGCGAACTGCACCTGACCATTTTCCAACATGTAGAGAACCCGTTCGTGCTGGGCTTGCTGGAATACTATTGGTCTGCTTACGAGGAAGTCGGCTTAAGCCGCTATACCGGCATAAGTTACCTTAACCAGGTGTGGGCAATGCATCGCCGCATCGTCGAAGCCATCGCCTCGCGTGATTTTGCAACTGGGCACCAGATATTAAACGAACACTTCGATCTTATTGATAAGCGACCGGAGTAATTAAGGAGACATAGATGACAACGCCGCAAGTAAAAGAAGCACCAGTTGCCAAAGAAGGCCAGCCAGTGGTCAACGATTTTGCCATGACCGTAGCTACGATGAACGGTTCCGGCAGCCAGACATCCAACCTGACCCTGTTACGCGCCTTGTTCAAGATGGGCATCCCGGTTTCGGGCAAGAACTTATTTCCATCCAACATCCAGGGTTTACCCACCTGGTACACCATCCGGGTGAGCAAGAAGGGCTACATCGCCCGCCGCAACACACACGAGATCGTGGTTGCGATGAACGCGGACACTTTTACCGAGGACCTGGCCAGCGTGGTGCCAGGCGGCGCGTTTTATTATGGCGATCACTTGAAGTTCGAAATCAAACGCGACGATATTTCAATTTATAGCTTCCCGGCCAAGCAGCTGGCCAAAGAATCTACTGCGCCAGCGACCTTGCGTGACTACGTAGCCAATATGGCCTACGTGGGTGTACTAGCGCAGATGCTCGAGATCGACATGCAAAAGGTGCGCGAGGCGCTTGAGTACCACTTCGATGGCAAGGAAAAACCGATCGCCATCAACATGGGCGTGATCGAAGCCGCGTATGCCTGGTCGGCAGCCAACTTAAAGAAGAGCGACCCCTATCGAGTGGAGCCGATGGATGAGACCGCTGGCTTTGTGATGGCCGACGGCAATACCGCCGGCGCCCTAGGCGCAATTTTCGGCGGCGTGCAATTTGCCGCCTGGTACCCGATCACGCCGGCATCCAGCTTCGCTGAATCGCTGGCCCAAAATATTGGTGCATTTCGCGATATCCCCGATGAAGATGGCAAGACCTATGCCGTGGTGCAAGCCGAGGACGAACTGGCTGCCATTGGCATGGCGGTAGGGGCGGGCTGGGCGGGTCTGCGTGCGGTGACCTCCACCTCCGGGCCGGGCATCAGCCTGATGACCGAGTTCGCTGGGCTGGCCTATTACGCCGAGATCCCCGTTGTCATTTGGGACGTGCAGCGGGTGGGACCCAGCACCGGGTTGCCCACGCGCACATCCCAGGGAGACATTCTTTCCACGCATTTTCTGGGACATGGTGACACACAGCAGATCTTGCTGATCCCAGGCTCGGCCCAGGAATGCTTCGAGTTCGGCTGGCGGGCTTTTGACGTTGCCGAGCGCATGCAGGCGCCCGTCTTCGTAATGAGCGACCTGGACCTGGGTATGAACCAATGGATGACTAAGCCGTTTGAATACCCCGACAAGCCCATGGACCGAGGCAAGATCCTATGGGAAAAGGACCTGGACGAACTGAAGGAAGGCTGGAAGCGCTATAAGGACGTGGATGGGGACGGCATCGCTTATCGCACGGTGCCTGGGAATAAGCACCCGCAAAGCGCCTGGTTCACCCGCGGCACTGGGCATAACGAAGCTGCCAAATACAGCGAGCAAGCTGGCGATTGGGAACAAAACATGCTGCGATTAAAGAAGAAATTCTATACGGCGCAGGAGTATGTCCCCCAACCGATATTGGAAAGTGTCAAGGGAGCAGAAGCAGGCATCATCGCCTATGGTTCCACTGACCCTGCCATTTTGGAGGCGCGCGACTATCTGGAAGAAGACGGCCTTTACACGGACTACCTGCGATTGCGGGCAGTGCCTTTCAATAAGGATGTAAGCGAGTTTATCGCCAAGCACAAAAGGGTTTACGTAGTGGAAATGAACCGGGACGGCCAGATGCACAAGTTGTTGCTCTTGGAATACCCCCAAATGGCCACCAAACTGCACTCGATCACCAAACACGACGGTTTGCCGCTGGGCGCCCGCTGGGTGAAGGACGCGGTGCTGGCCGAGGAGAAGAAGAAATGACCGCAAACGGACAAACGAACGGTAAAGCCGCGGCCGGCACGCCGGCCAACATCCAGTTGAACCTGGTCAAGTTGTCCAAGAACGATTACCGTGGCGCGCCTACCACGCTGTGTGCCGGCTGCGGCCACAACTCGATTGCCAATCAGATCATTGCAGCAGCCTTCGAGCTCAATATCGTGCCTGAGAACGTGATCAAGCTGAGCGGCATCGGCTGCTCCAGCAAGAGCCCAGCCTATTTCCTTAACCGTAGCTTCGGGTTCAACAGCCTACACGGGCGCATGCCCTCTGTGGCTACCGGCGCTTTATTTGGCGACCATCACTTGAAGACGATCGCGGTGAGCGGCGACGGCGACACGACCAACATCGGTATGGGGCAGTTCAAACACATTATGCGCCGCAATGTACCCATGGTCTACATCATAGAGAACAATGGCGTTTACGGGCTGACCAAGGGGCAATTCTCCGCAACGGCTGAGACGGGTTTGAAGCTCAAGTATCAGGGTACTAACCCCTACACGCCTGTCGACATCGTCCAAGAAGCCATGGCTTCCGGAGCAACCTTTGTGGCGCGCTCGTTTGCCGGGGACGCTACCCAGGTGAAGGCCCTGATCAAGGCCGCCCTCAGCCATAATGGCATCGCGGTGTTGGATATCATCAGTCCCTGTGTGACCTTCAACAATCACGACGATGCGCGCCACTCCTACGGGTGGGGGCGGGAACACGAAGAACCATTGCATGATTTCACCTTCGTGCCGCGCGAACAGGAAATTCAAGTCGGGGAGTTCCCCGAAGGTACCACGCGTACCGTGCAACTGCACGATGGCGCGACCATAGTGCTGAAGAAGCTGGATCGTGACCATGATCCGACGGAGCGCCGTTCAGCCATGCGACTGGTTGAGGAATCGCAAAACAAGGCTGTATTCCTGACCGGGCTGATCTACGTAGAGCCTGGGCATCCCTCCCTGGTGGATACCTATCAGCTCCCGAAGGGACGCACATTAAACCGCATGACCGAGAAGCAGCTTCGCCCAGCCAAAAGCATGATCGAAAAAGCCAACGCCATGATGTTCTAAAAAAGAGAATTTACGAGCCTCCCATATCAAGGGAGGCTCTTTCGTCATTAATCGAATACTAGCCTAATATTAATCATCCAGGTTTGTAATCAGGTTTCCGCAGGGTAGAATCTTAACGAACCCCCGAGAAGGATGATATAACTTTGAAGTTTCTGCTGCGATTGTTTGCCCTTCCAATTCTTGTTCTATTCATACTGGCCCTCCCGCTCAGCCTGGTATTACGCAACATGGGAGCGGTGATTTTTGACGTGGAGACCACCAAGGAGCTGGTGCACGAGAATTTAATGAACTCAGAGATGGTGCGCACCTTAGCGAGGCAAGGCGCCATGCAGTTGCTCACCAGCGAACAAAGGGACAGCGCCAGCCGAAAGACGAATGCAGATTTGTTTGCTCAATTGAGTGAGGAAGATTGGCGCAAGATCACTGAAATTATTGCGACCAACTCGATTTTGGACGAAACCATTGACGACACCATCGATGCATTTACCGAATGGCTGGACGACCCGGACGCTGAGTTTCCCAGCCTGAGCGTGGATCTTTCCGAATGGAAATTAACAACCATCGAGAGCGCCGATGACTTGGTGGCCGTGTTCATGGCCGCGTTACCGGCCTGCAGCCAAGCGGATACAGTCGCTCTTGCTCAGCAAAACCTGATCATGCAAGTAGAGTCTATGCCCGGTTGCCGGCCTCCTGAACCGCAGTATAGCCAAATGATCTCACAGGCAGGGACCTTGGTGGCAGGCATGCTCGAACGGGCTCCAGAGAGATTTAACCTGGACCAGATCAGCGGAGGAGCGGACGCTCCCGCAGAATTGGTCGAGCTTAAGGCCAACCTGGTCCAGGCTCGTTTCTGGCTGGCCTGGGGTTGGGTGGCGATATTAGCTATTGGGTTGATCGCCGCTGGGTTAGCAGCAACAGGCTTGCGGAGTTTCCTGGTATGGGCAGGTTGGCCGCTGATGGCGGCTACTGTAATTGCCCTAGTAGCCGGGCTGTCCGTGTTCATATTCAACTACCAATTTCTGAACCAGGTATTTGCCTTGGTTGGTGATTCCCCGGTGGTGAGCCTACTGGCCGCGTCGGTGGCCGGTGGTATTCTGCAATCTGTGGGCGGCCCGCTGATGCTGCAAGGTCTGATTGGGCTGGCGCTGGCTTTGAGCGCCCTGGTCTACGCCCGAGCGCTGCACCAACAGGAAAAATCGCCAGGAATCCCGATCAATCGGAAACGACTCGGGCTCTAAAAACAGCGCTTAAGCGCTGTTTTTATTAAGGTTGCTGCCCCAGGGTATATAGCATCACCAGATTAGGCGGGCGCTTTGCCCCAATTGGGTAACCGGAGGTAACCACCACCTGTTGTCCGGGCTTGAAGGCCGTCATGCTCTGAGTGGTGACCTCGATGCTGGCCAGCATTTCGTCCACATTTTGGGATAGATTGGTCAGGATGGGGTAGACACCCCAGTATAAGGCCATGCGGTTGTAGATGCGTGGTTCAGGTGTGAGACCCAGGATAGGCACCCGCGGGAAAGCTTTGGACATGAGGCGTGCTGTGCGCCCGGACGACGTGAATACCGTAATGGCGGCTACATTAACGTCCTGGGCCAGCTCCCGGGCGGCACGTGTGATCGAGGTGGCGTCATCCCGCTGCATGGATGCGCTGGAACCCTTCCAATGCCCCCATTGGCGGATGTGGCTCTCCGCTTCGCGCACAATGGCATCCATCATGGCGACGGTTTCCACCGGGTACTTGCCCACGGCAGTCTCGCCAGACAGCATGACGGCATCGGTGCCATCGAAAATAGCGTTCGCCACATCAGAGGCTTCGGCGCGGGTGGGGCGCGGATTTAGGATCATGGAATCCAACATCTGTGTGGCGGTGATCACCAGCTTGCCCTGCTGATTTGCTGCGTCGATGATCTGTTTTTGTGCAATGGGCACCACTTCGGGGGGTAATTCGACGCCCAGGTCGCCGCGGGCCACCATGACCCCATCAGCGGCTTCAAGAATCTCCTGCAAATTTTCCAACGCTTCAGCGCGTTCCAGCTTGGCGATGATCGGCATATCCAACTGGGCTAGCGCCAGAGAGCTAATTGCCTGGCGTACACGTACTACATCCTCAGCTCTGCGCACAAAGGAAATCGCGACCATGTCCACGCCAAGTTCCAAACCTTTGGCCAGGTCTTCTTCATCTTTGGGAGTCAGCCCGGGGATCTCGATCTCAGCACCGGGCAGGTTCATGCCCTTGTGCGATTTCAGCAGACCACCTACGATTACAATGGCCTGCACCTTATTCTTTTTGACTGACCTTGTTTCCAATTCCAGGTTGCCATCGTCCAACAAGATGCGGCTACCCTTATGCACAACGCGAGGTAATTCTGGAAAATCCACCGGGATCTCGCTGCCGGTCGGGCTACGCGTACCGTCTGTGGTTAGAGTGACTGTATCACCGCGCAGCAAGGCCATGCCGGCGGTGGGCAGTGCGCCTACTCGGATCTTGGGACCCTGCAGGTCTTGCAGGATGCAGATCGGCCGGCCAGCGCGCTCGGCAGCTTTACGCACGCGTTGGATCAGTTCGCTGTACTCGGCATGGGTGCCATGTGAGAAATTGAGTCGGGCAACATCCATACCCGCGGCGATCAGGCGGTCGAGGATGGCGGCGTCCTGGCTGGATGGCCCGAGGGTGGCAACGATCTTGGCGCGGCGTTCCATGACGGGAATGATAACCCGCCCGAGGCGGGCTGGTTGCGAAGATTAAATTAATCCTGTAGTGGATGCGTAATTAAGGGACAAACTGGGCAGTCGCGGCCGCGCAAAACCCTTTAAGGCCCTTATCGGTGCAGACCGTAACGCGCACTGTAAGGGTGTCGCCTGCTGGGGTACCAGCAAATGAGACGGCTACGTATTTCTCCTCGCGGGGTCCCAAGGTAGGCGTACCGCCGGGGCAGGTGTTTTCGGTGGCCAGGAATTCATTGTTGCCATCGGAGTGTCCCCGCTCGGTGTCTGACGAGTCTGAGGCTACCACCACTGCAGATTGGTAAGTTTCAGATCCCAGGTTGCGCACGCGGATCATCGCCAGGCGTCTTCCGTTGCAGGTTAAGGTATGTATGTAGCGAGCGGCTATGCCGGGTGCGAACGTTGGCGCGGGCGTATTGGTTGGCAGTGAAGGAGCGGCGGCCACAGGTAGGGAGGTGACTGGGCCAAGGAAAGTGAAACCGGGCTGCTCAAAGACCCAGCAGGTTTCTGTTTCATCATCTGGAGAAGCCACCTGCCACCAATCGCCATCGTCGCTACGACCAAAGACGCGCACGGCAACTCCAACTGCCAAGTTAGCTACCTGGGCGAACTGGGCGTCAGGACCCACGCGGCAGGCAGCGCTGTCTGCGGGGATGAGCTGGGGCGGTATCGCATCCAAAGTAGCTTGAGCGGCCGCTGTGGCGCTCCCCTCGGCTTGCTGGATGGCCTCGTCTGTAGCCAGGGCATCCGTGGTCGCCTGCGCGGCTGCCTTGCCTGCCTCGGCAGTTTGTAAAGCCTGCAGGGCTTGAGCGGTGGCCACATCGGCGAAGAGCGCCGAAGCCGCAGCAGTCTGCGTGGCGGCTTGGTCCGTGACGCCGGCGCAAGCTGAGAGGAGGAAGCTAAGCAGGATTAGGGAGTGCAGGATGGATGGGATAGATTTCATAAT
>JBBDXQ010000036.1:0-6857 GCA_040902265.1 Anaerolineales bacterium | reverse complement strand
CCTATCTTTCCAAAATATCCCCTGTTTTGTCGGCGATCAGTTTGAACAGCTCATACCGCGCCAGCATCTTGGTATAGCGGTACAAGTCTCCCCATAAAGAGAACTGGTTATACAGGTCCCAGCGTTGTTGTTCTTCCATCACTGCCTACTCTGTAGTTTCCTTCAATTGATAGCCTCGCCCACTTCGGCTAACGATCCATGATCCCGGTTCTGCCCGCGGGGAGATGCCCAACTCGAGACAGGTAAGCCGCAGGATGTCCATCACTTCATCATTCCCCTCTAAATATATATCCTGAATGCCTTTGCGCTGGATTTGCAGGGCCATCTCTCGAGCCTGGTGCCGCAGGTCACGATAGACCTGCAGCGAATCTCTCATGTATTGCACCGCGTTGCGTGCAAACGCCGCCGCGCCCTCTGAGGTGAGGTTGTAGCGCAGACGGGTGCGGTCCATGCGAGTCGCTTTCAGGTAACCCCGGCTAATCAAGCGCTTGATATACCAATTGACGCTGCCCACCGCGATGCCTAAATGTGTTGCCAAACCCGCTTGGGTCACGCTTTCGTCCGCAGAGATTGCCTCTAAGAGGCGATATTCACGCTCTTTCATATCAGCATTCAGAATGTGAATTCTGACATATGGGAACGCGAATGTCAATAGGACCCCCTACTCGCATCCTAACTAGTGTTCGTCTGGTGGCTAATATCCAAGATCATCCACCGATCGACCGCTTTTTCTGCGCCTCCATAAACAACCCCACTTCTGGCTGGCGCGCTTCAAGCAATTGGCTGTCCCGCAGAACCGGGCAGCGGCTTTGCCCATATCCTGAGCGATACACATGCGTAAAGCCCGCTTGGCGCATCATTGCCTCCACCTTGCCGGCAGAGAACCAATTGATATGATTCTCGGGATGGCGGCGTTGCACTTCCACAGCGCATTTGGACTTGCAATGATCCAGGGCAGCCTCGAAGCGCATCTCAGCAAACACCTTTTTAAATTCTTCGTCAGTCACTCGTTGCTCAGCGCCGTCTGCGTGCAGCAGGCTGGCGCTGCTCGCAAAGTTCCATAGGAACTTCTGCTCAAACGAAGCATCATTGAAATTTGAAAGGAAGTTCTCGTTGGGAAACATCATCGAGTCGTGCTTTGGCTTATAAAAGAAAGAAGCGTCCTTCAATTGGTATGCCGCATAATAAATTTCAATGTCGGGCACGATGATGCGCAGAAACCCGCCGCTGGCCAGCGCTCGGTGTGCTTCGCTGAAAAAGTGCGCCACCGCTTCATCCGGCACGTGTTCCAGGGTGTAGCGCGAAAAGATCACCTTGGCCGTGTCGTCTCCGATGGGCAGCGGCAGGCCGGACATCAGATCCCAGCGGATATCCATGTGGTCGCTGCCATAATGTTCGCTGGGGTGGTTGAGCTTGGTCCACGCCGGATGTTGGAATTGCTCCTCGGCCCCAATGTTATAGAACCGCCGTTGACGCACAGCCTCTTCGCCGAACAAGTGGAGATATATATCGGCATTCTCATCCCCCGGGCTGACCACCGGTGGCCTGGCTGGTGCGACAGCAGGCGCGGCTTGTTTGGGTCTTAACGGAACAATGTCATATCCGAAGGGGTTGAAAACCACCTTACGAAACAGGTTTTTCACAGTCTTAAGCATCCAATCCTCTGGGCATTGAACTATATGGTACTCAAAAACTTGACTTTGTCCATTCCAACCCTTACAATAAAGGCCTGTAATTTACAAACTGTATCCGGGTGGCCGCTGATCCTAGCGGCACACTGCGAAGCCGGTGAGATTCCGGCGCTGACCCGCAACTGTGATCCGCCTCGCGCGGTAAGCCAGGTCGCCGGCCCGGATACTATCGTGCAGTGCTCATCCTCGTGGAAGGGAGGTGCACCAGCCAGAACCTGGTTCTGTCTGTTCCTCCCCTGCCAAGCGCCGGGGTTTTTGTTTAACTTACTTGTTAGGAGGATCGCCATGAAGCCTAGGTTATTTTCCATCTTGCTCTTCATTTCCGTGTTCTTGGCTGCCTGCGCCAGCCCCACCGCACAACCCACTCTGCCAGCCCCTGCTGTAAGTGAGTCCCAAGTCACCCCCACATCCACTCAACCCGCCCCCGAATTCCCGTTAACCATTACTGATGGTCTCCAGCGCACCCTCACCTTCGAAGCTCCCGCCCAGCGCATCATTTCACTGGCGCCTTCGAACACCGAGATCCTCTTCGCCCTGGGCGCGGGGGAGCAATTGGTCGGCCGCGATGTCCTCTCCGATTTCCCTCCAGAAGCTCAGGGTGTCGCCGACATCGGCGACACCTTCATCGGGTTGAACACGGAATTGATCATCAGCCTGGAGCCAGACCTGGTGCTGGCCGCCGAGATCACTCCTGTCGAGCAAGTCGCCCAATTGGAACAATTGGGAGTCAATGTGTTCTGGCTGGCCAACCCATCCGATTTCGAAGGGCTGTATGCCAACCTCGCCATTGTAGGCCAGCTCACTGGCCGCTCAACCGAAGCAGCCTCACTGGTTGCTGTTTTAGAGGAACGCGTGGCTGCCGTGGATAACGCGCTGTTAGCCAAGACCAATACCCCCGCCGTCTTCTACGAGCTGGACGCCAGCGAGCCGGCCGCCCCGTGGACTTCAGGAGCAGGCACTTTCATCGACCTACTTATTGCCCGTGCGGGCGGCAGGAATGCAGCCGAGGGAATCCAGGGAGCTTTTGCCCAGATGAGCATAGAGGAATTGCTCGTCCAGGACCCAGATGTGATCCTCCTGGGGGATGCGGCATACGGCATTACGGTTGAATCCGTCGGCCAGCGCGCCGGCTGGGGCGACCTGGCCGCGGTGCAGTCAGGTAGCGTCTACCCCTTCGACGACAACCTGATCAGCCGGCCAGGGCCGCGCCTGGTGGATGCTCTGGAAGAATTGGCTCGTCTCCTCCACCCAGATCTGTTCGAATAGGCAGGGTTGGGAGACTCGCTTCCCAGCTATATTGAATGAAAAAGATTTTCTTGCTAAGACGGCCTTTTCTGCTTAACGGGCTTTTTCTTGCCATTGCTCTTCTACTCAGCCTGGCGATAGGCGCAGTAGTCATCCCCCCCGCCGAATTGCTGCAAGCTCTCGTCGGGGGTACGCTGCCCGCCACCAGCGCCACCATCATCTACGAAGTACGCCTGCCGCACACCCTCCTGGTTGCCCTTACTGGGGCTGCGCTGGCCGGCAGCGGCGCCGCCTACCAGGGTCTCTTCCGTAACCCACTCGCCGATCCCTACCTGATCGGGGTTGCTTCAGGAGCCGGTCTGGGGGCTGTGCTGGTGATGGCGCAATCCTGGCCCAGCACCGCGCTGGGCTTCTACGCCATCCCGGCGGCCGCGTTTCTTGGCGCTCTCCTGGCAGTGGGTGTGGTGCTGGCCATCGCCCGGGTCGGAAAAACTATCCCGGTCACCACGCTGCTCCTGGCCGGCGTTGCCGTCTCATCCTTTGCCACTGCGCTGTCTTCCTTCCTGATGCTCTATTCCGAAAACGAACTGCGCCGCGCCCTGACCTGGCTGCTGGGCGGCGCCACACTGAGCGGGTGGCAACCCGTGATAGCCGCCCTGCCATACGTAGTTATAGGTCTCGGGGTCCTGCTGGTTTCAGGGCACCAGCTCAACGTGCTTCAACTAGGTGAGGAGCAGGCGCAGCAGTTAGGCTTACCTGTCGAACGCATCAAGCTTGGCCTCATCGCGGCTGCCTCGTTGGCTGCCGCTGCGGCTGTTGCCTTCTCGGGCATGATCGGCTTTATCGGTCTCATCGTCCCACATGCCCTGCGCCTGGTTTGGGGCGGCGACTATCGCCGGCTGCTCCCATTATGCGTCCTGGGTGGCGCTACCGCCCTTCTGCTGGCAGACTTGCTGGCCCGTTCAGTGTTTGCCCCCCAGGTGCTGCCAGTCGGCATCCTCACCGCTCTAGCCGGTGTGCCCTTCTTCCTCTGGTTATTGCGCCGCGCCAAAGCCGCGTGGACATGGTAACCATGCTTTCGGTTCGCTCTCTCTGCGTATCTTATGGCGAAAAGCGGGTGCTTCACGACCTCGACTTAGATCTGGCTCCTGGCGAACTACTCGGCCTAATCGGCCCTAATGGATCCGGCAAGACCAGCCTGATCCGCGCCATCAGCGGCGTGCTGCAACCTGCTGCGGGCGCCATTTCCATAGATGGCAAAGATGCATTTTCTTTTTCTGAAGGACAACGCGCCCGACAGATCGCGGTAGTGCCGCAATCTACCCTGTTGCCTCCTGCTTTCACGGTATTCGAGTGTGTTTCTTTGGGTCGCACGCCCCACCTTAGTTGGCTTGGCCGCCTCGGGCCTAGTGATCTTCAGCACATCCATAAAGCCATGCAAGCTGCAGAAATTCTTCACCTCGTCGACCGTCGAGCCGGCGAGCTCTCGGGCGGCGAACAGCAGCGCGTGATCCTGGCCCGCGCCCTGGCGCAGGATTGCCCGATCCTTTTGTTGGATGAGCCAACCGCTCACATGGATCTGCACCACCAGGTCGGCTTGCTGAGCCTCATGCGTCGTATGGCCCAGGAGCACAATTTGGCTATTATGGTCGCCATGCACGACCTCAACCTGGCCTCCATCTATGCTGAACGCTTAGTCCTGCTGGTTAACGGGCGCATGCGAGCCTCCGGCACCCCCGCTGAAGTGCTGACAACCGAGATCCTGCAAAGTGCCTACCAGGTTCCCTTACAGGTTCATCCAAACCCCCAACACGGCAGCCCTTGGGTGGTTTTACGACACGAATAATGCGCTTCTGCGTACACACTCCCGATACTTCTATCGACAATCTCCACCCTCCTTTTCCTCACCAGCCGCCGCGCTTGATGCTAGAATGCCCGCGCTATGTCTGCTAAACGCATTTTGCTCGTCGAAGATCAGAAGGAAAGCGCCGAGGTTTTTCGCGCCGGACTCGAAAGCCTGGATCCGGCTTTCGATGTCGTCATTGCCACTTCGGCTGAAGACGCTCTCAAGGCGCTAGACAAAGGACCTTTCGACCTGCTTTTAGCCGACGTCTTGCTGCCTGGGATCTCGGGCCTCGAATTGATGGCCCGTTTCCGTCGTCGCGAGCCCAACACAAAAGTGATCCTGGTGAGCGGCGTGCGTGAAGCTGAGATCCGCAAACAGGTGGCGCGCTCCGGGGCAGACGCATTCTTCTTTAAGCCTGTCGAGCTCTCCGACTTACTGGATGCTGTTGAGCGTTTGTTCGGCATCGCCAAGAGCTTCTTACCCCCCGAGATCACTGCCATGGAAAAAGAATTCTCCACTAGCGACCATGTGGCCAAGCACATCTCTGAGCAGCTGGCTGAGTTGCGCTTTAACCTCCAGGCTCTCAGCGTTGCTCTGATCAGCGAGCGCGGCCAGATCCTGGCCCGGGCCGGCGCACTGCCTGATGACGAAATCGAAACCTCGCTAATGCCCCATTTGATGACCGCTTTCTTTGCGGCCGGCCGCATCGCCGCCTTTGCTAAATCCGACCAGCCGGATGACCTACTGGCGTTCCGCGGTAAAGGCTATCACCTGCATCTCACCAGCATAAGTTCTTCATATGCCTTACTGGTGGCAAGCAAACCCCTGAGCGCTGCCCGTTCGGCTGCCCACGCTGAAGCCATGCAAAAAGCTGTCGGTCGTATTGTTGCCGAACTGGACCGGTTGGAGCATGCTGCTCAGACTCCTGTTTCTCGCTCGGAAAGAGCCGACAAACACCTCTCGGATACAGATCCCCACCTGGAGCGCTTGCTGGAAAAGGCGGAAACCAGGCCGATGAGTCGCACTCGCACCGATAAATATTGGAAGAACAAAGAAAAAGAAATGCACACCGCGCCCCGGCCCGGCGCCCTCACCTACGATCAAGCTGTGCAGCTGGGCCTGGCCCCAAAAGACTAAGCTTCCGCCTCTTCTTATAAACTATCTTTACAGTCGGCATCGACTGGGAAAGCTCACCTCGGCCGCGCGCCGGGGTAACTTTTTCCTGCGACACCAAGCCTGGTAGCGCATGTTACAATTTCTCGTTGCCCCCTGGGGCGTGGTGCAATGGCAGCACACCGGACTTTGAATCCGTGGATCCTGGTTCGAGCCCAGGCGCCCCGACTGTAAAATTCAAAATAATGCACACTAATTTATCTGAAGAACCTCCCTTACCAGATCCTAATTTTCCAGAGCAGGTTCATGGTGTTTCGATTCACCTTCGCCAGTTGAGTGTAACTCCTGCCGTTCTAAAGGCTTTTTATTCATGAAGACGCGAGTCGTGTTGCTTGCGGCTGGTAAGGGTACTCGCATGCGCTCCCGCCTGCCAAAACTGCTTCATCCCCTAAGTGGGCAGCCCATGCTCCTGCATGCCATCCAGGCCGTTGAAGGTGTGGGCGAAAGCGTTCCCCTGGTAGTTGTGGGTCACGATGCCGAAGCTCTTCGTACGGCCATTGGCTCTCGGGCTGACTTCGTCGAGCAGGCAGAACAGTTGGGCACGGGTCATGCCTTGCAGCAAGCCCGGACTACCTGTGAAGGCACAGTCGATCTGGTTCTTGTCTCCAACGCCGATCTACCCCTGCTCACAACCGCAACCTTAAAGCAGTTGGTAGCTACCCAAAAGATGAACAAGGGTCCGTTAACCATGCTTACCCTGAAACAGAGGGAAGCTCGTGGTTTTGGCAGGGTGAAACGCAGCAGCTCAGGGGCGGTGCTGGCCATCATTGAAGAAGCCGAAGCGTCCCCAGAAGAACTAGCCATCGATGAATTAAACGTGGGAGCTTACTGCTTCCGCAGCGACTGGTTATGGCCTGCCCTGGAGAAATTAAAACCATCCCCTAAGAAAAAAGAGTATTACC
>JBBDXQ010000035.1:0-6969 GCA_040902265.1 Anaerolineales bacterium | reverse complement strand
CGCAACAATTAAAGCAGTTGCTCATGGTGGCGGGCATCGAGCGCTATTTCCAAATGGCGCGCTGCTTCCGCGACGAGGACCTGCGCGGCGACCGTCAGCCGGAGTTCACCCAGCTCGATATTGAAATGTCCTTCGTGCAGCGCGAGGACGTGATGGACCTGATGGAAAGCATGTACACCCAGATGGTCAAACAGCTTGTGCCGCACAAACGCATCCTGGCAACTCCCTGGCCGCGGCTCAGCTACAAGGAAGCCATGGCGCGCTTCGGCAAAGACAACCCCGACTTGCGTTTCGGGTTGGAACTGCAAGATGTGACGGATTGGGCCAAGGGCTGCGGCTTCAAGGTATTCGAGGACGCGGCAGCCGCTGGCGGCCACGTGCGCGGCATAAACGCCAAGGGGCTGGGCAGCTACAGCCGCAAGGAGATCGATGGTCTCACCGAGGTGGTCAAGGAATTCGGCGCCAAGGGCCTGGCGTATTTTGAGATCACGCCTGAAGGGGAAGAACGCTCCTCCTTCAGCAAGTTCCTCAGCGCTGAGAAGTTGGCTTCGCTGAAAGCGGCGCTGGGAGCAGTCCAGGGCGACTTGCTGCTGTTCGTAGCCGATAAACCCGATGTCGTATTGACTTCACTCGGGCGGCTGCGCATGCACCTGGGCGAAAAGCTGGGCCTACTAGACCCAGACTTACTGGCTTTCTGCTGGGTGATCGATTTCCCCTTCGCCTTTTGGAATGAAGAGGAGAAACGCTGGGACCCCAGCCAGCATCTGTTCACCTCTCCGCTGCCGGAGGATATCCACATGATCGAGACTGATCCCGCTGAGATGCGTGGCAGCCAGTACGATATGGTGCTAAACAATATTGAAGTAGCCGGCGGCTCGATCCGGATACACGATCGTGATTTGCAGGGGCGCATCTTCAAGCTGATCGGCCTCTCGCCGGAAGTGGCCCAGGAACGCTTCGGCCATATGCTGGAAGCGTTCGAATACGGCGCCCCGCCGCACGGCGGGATCGCCAGCGGTATGGACCGCCTGGTGATGCTCTTAGCCGATGAGGAAAGCATTCGCGAGGTGATGGCTTTCCCCAAGAACCAGGCCGCCCGGGACGTGATGGCCGACGCCCCCAGCCCGGCTGAGCCGCAGCAATTGAAAGAACTGCACATCAAGGTGGATATGCCGAAGAAGTAGTGCACCCTGGCTGTCAAGTGTCAACTGTCAGCATTCAATTGCTGGCACTATTAACATAAGCGTGGTTTGATTTTAATGTGGGCATGGTATAAATGAATTAGCCCTACCGTGTTTGTTTGCAGCCCCTACGTTTTGAACCAACACGAAACGTATGGAGCCCTGCTTCCGGGAAGGACCATCAGTTGAGCTCACGCTGACCCTTATCGGAGAGGGCACCACCTGTAATACAGGTTCAGAACCCCGCTGCAGACGGCATAGTGGGGCTTTTTATTTAATAAAAAAGAAACTACTAGTTATTTTTCCTTACTTCCTTCCGGTACGATGTAAATAAGCGGCAAGCTTAGCAGAGTCACGCCGTATTTGACCAGCAGATTGACCATAAAAATACCCCACACCGATTCCCAGGGTAACACGCCGCCAAAAGCCCCGATGGAGAAAATGAGATTATCTACCGGCACGCTGAAGCTATTGGAGAAAAGCACCCGCGCCCATTGGGTGCGGCGTGAGATGCGGGTGACGAACAAGTGGTAGAGCTCAGTATCCAGCAGTTCGCTGGCCACCTCGGCGACGATGGAGGCCACTACGATGCGCCACACGGGCGCCAACACCGCGCTGAATTCAGCGCCAAGGCCCCAGGCGGGGTCGCTGGGGAAGCTGGCAGCCCAGGTGAGGTAGGCAGCCATGCCCAGGTTGATCACGCCAGCGCTGATGACCAGCACGCGGGCATGCTGGCGGCCCAACACCTTGTGCACCAGGTCTCTCAACGTGAAGGTGATGGGATAAATGAATGTGCCCATATCCACGGAAAGGCTGGCGATGAGGCCGATCTTGACACTGGCCACGTCGGCCAGCATTTGGGCGGCGACATAGGCGGCCACCACAATGATGGCCAGGGCGGGTACACTGGAACTTAGTTGTCTAGTTTTTTCTTTCATGGTTTAAGAACCTCTTTGCAACAAAAAAGAGAACTCGCGCGGGTTCTCTTTAGCAAACTAGTCAAACAGCATGCTTAAAGCAGTGCTGCTGAGCAGTTTTTGGTAACCCGGGTACGCTGCGACCGGCAAACTAATCTGTGACATTATAATCGCAGCCATCGTTGGAGGTGATATGAGCGAACTAGCTGACCTGACCCAAAAAACCTGTGTTCCCTGCCGTGGAGATGAAACGCCTTTCACCAAAGCGGAGATCGATGAGTACCGCTCCCAGGTCCCTGATTGGGAAGTCGAGGATGTCAAAGAGGTTCCGCGCCTGAAGCGCAGCTTCAAATTCAAAGACTTCGCTGCGGCGCTCACCTTCACTCAGCAAGTAGGCGAGCTGGCAGAGGAAGAGAGCCATCATCCCGTCATCCGCACCGAGTGGGGCAAGGTGGCCGTGACTTGGTGGACGCACAAGATCAAGGGCTTACATCAGAACGATTTCATTATGGCCGCAAAAACCGACAAGTTGTATCTCAATCTGGGCTAAGCACCTATTTGGCTCTAAAACAAGGTTTACTGATAGGGGCCATACTTACCTTGTCAGCAGCTTGCACGCCGGTTAGCGGCGAGCCAGCTACTGAACTTCCCCAAGCCGAGGTAACCCTGCTGACCAGCCCTTCTGCCACGGCCAGCGCGCCTGCGACGGTCCAGCATACGTTCACTCCCTCCCCCACGCCGAACAACGCGCCAGACCTAAGCGGTGAAACGATCGCGTTAGTGCATTTATGCGACCGAAGCGGGCCGTTCAGCTCAGCCTTAGCCAGCCGCGTCCAGGCTGTGGCGGATACTGTGGCTGCGCTCAATGCCAGCGGTGGTATCTTCGGGGCCGAACTCGAGATACGCCTGGCGGATACGACGGGGAGCGCCAATGGCGCCCAGCGCGCCCTGGCGCGCAGCATCCGCCAGCTGGGCGAGGGACCCTTGGTCCTGATCTGTGATGCGGGGATCGAGGCGGCAGTGCGCGGCTTGCTGAATGAGGACGAAATCCCGGCACTGGGGCCGGGCGCGTTTGCCGAGCCGCGCGGGTTTTTATTTGGTTTGGATGCAACTCCGCAAACGCAGTTCGCTTTTTTCCTGCAGGAATTGGAAGCCCGTTGGAGCCAACTGCGGCCTGAAGGCGCGCCGGAAGAGATACGTGTGGCGATTTTTGCCTGGCCGCTGGAACTGGCCGGCGCGTTGCATGGCGACGCGCAGCTGGAAGAGAGCGAAGATTCTATGCTGGATATTGTGATGCAGGCCGAGCTGGCTGCTGATCTGCAGGCGAATATCTTCGATCTCATTTACCAGGCGCGGGACGCCAACGCCAATGTGATCTACACCAACGCGCGCGGTTTTGGTTTGGCCGCGCTGCTGAATGCGCTGAACGATCTAGGGTTGCGCCAGCGTTTTGTTTTGGGTGCGCCAGCCCAGGCGTTCGACATGCAAGTCTACGAGTATTTGCACCATGCGAATACTGCCCAAGGTGTGTTGCTCACCTCCCCGTCAGCCTGGTGGACAGAAGAAGAGATACCAGGCATCGCCGAATTATTAGTTCTGCAACCTGAGCCGGAATGGCACGATTGGGGTTATTTGCAAATGGCAGGTGCAGTAAGCTTGGCGCGCCGCGCGCTGGAAGATGCCATATTGGCCGAGGGTTTCGAGGCTTTGAGCTCCGCAACGGTGCTGGAAGCCTTGGCAGGGATAGAAGATTATCCAGCGGCGGACGGGATCTTTGCAGTAGATTTCACGCGTGGCCAACGCTCGCTTAGTGAGCTGCGGCTCTGGCAGGTGGGTGCGGGGGAATGGCAGTTGAGAGTCCCGTAGTGTACAGAAATTAGGGAAGAAACCTTGCACTACAATTGGCTAACGATCTTTTTCAGCACTCGATCCTTGCTTATCGGCTCTCCCAGTTTTACTGAGTTGGCCTCTAAATATTTGCCAAAGGCATTCACACAGGCACTCAAGGCTGCTAGCATGGCCTCATCTTTTTTTATCTATGCCTGGCTGCCACCACCAATTCCGTATGGTGAACACCCGGCTGGCGCGGTCGAAGGCTGGGTCCAGGCGGGCAACCAGACGGTCGCCATAAAGCACCGGCAGCACATAGTAGCCATACGAGCGCTTGGCGGCGGGTACGTACACTTCCCAGCGGTAGTAGAAATCGAAGAGCAGCTCCAGCAGGTCCCGCTGCCACAGCATATTGTCCAGCGGCGCGATGAAAGCTGCGCCGAAGGCGCCGCGTGGTTTTTTGGCAGCCAGTTCAAGGGTGGGCAGATCGGCAGTGCGCACGCAGAATTCCAGCTTGGGGATCTCCTCTATGCGCACCGGTGTCACTTTTCCTTTCTCGATCAAACGCGTAAATACTTTCTTGCGGTTGCTATTGGGTACCTTAGACATGCCCAGCCAGCTATCTTGCGGCCCGCCTTGCCGTGCCAGGCCAACACCGCCTACCCGTCTGAGCATATGCCACTCGATGTAGCCTTCAGGAGCTGGGTTGGGATCGAGCTTTTTCAGCAGGCGGGCTGGCAGCAGGTTCTCTACCAGGTCGAACACTCGGCGGGTATGCACGCGGTGGTGGATGCCCAATTCGCCCATGGCATACATTACCTCCAGGCTGGCTCGCACCGCGCGCGATTGGTAACCCCAGCTCCAGTCCAGGCGACCATCGTGGTCGATATCCAGGGAGGAGAGCGGCCCGCGTTCTGTGAGCGCCTGGCGCACTAAGCCGGCGACTTCTAAACTTCCGCCCTTTTTTACCTGCGGACCGTAATGAGCGCGCATGCGTTGGCGGTAGCGTTCGAAAAAAGGCCAGTCTGCCGTGCGGTAAATGGACTGAACTTTATCCCAGCCGTCTATTAATTTTCGATCTTTATACAGCAGCTCTTGCAGCAAGGCTGGCTTATAGTTGGCGATGCGCGATTGCAAAACCAGATCGGCGTTGCCGCCGACGACATTAATGGGGTCGAACTGGATGCAGCCAACCCGCGCCACAAAATCCAGGATGCCTTGCTTACCGGCCAGCCTGCGCGGCGGCAGCAACCCATGATGCGCCAGTAGAAAGCGGCGGGCTTGCTGCTTGCTGATGGTAAGTTCGGGCGAAAGGGTGGGGGGCATTGGCTCTACAACAGGTGGCGGATAGCTGCGTGTACCGCTTGCCAGTCCAACGTCAGGCTGGCAGCCAGGCGGCGGGTCTAGCCGCCCTGCTCTTCGTCGCCGGCGCTTTCGTTGATGGCATCAGCAATGATACAAATGGTTCTCATAGTGTGGGCTCGGCGGTATTATATGCGCTCTTATGGAAACAGCGCATATCCTTGGCCTGGCTACCGATCTGTTCTTTGTGCCCAAGATCGATGCCGCGGCTGCCGCGTTGGGTTACGGCTCTCAATGGCTGACCGAGTATCGCACCGCGGCGGAGTTTAGCCAATTGCTCCGAACGCACACACCCATCCTCATCATCCTGGACGTCAATTGTTTTCTGCCATGGATCGAATGGCTTCCCGCATCTAAAGAGGACGCAGCCACCAGCCTGATCCCCTGGCTGGTGTTCGGCTCACATATGAACCCGCGGAGGCTGGCGGCCGCGCGTAAGGCCGGCGCAGACCTGGTGGTGCCGAAATCGCAATTCAGCTCAGAACTAATGGATCTTATGAAGAAAGTCCTACTTACATAGTAATTTTTCGGAGCGCACACCTTAAACAATAGAGATGCCCGAGCGGGCATCTCTATTTTTATTGTTGGATAATGGAATTAAAGAGCGCCCATAAAGGCAAAGCCTGCCACCAAGCTACCCAGGATGGCGGTCACGATGAAGATGGCCACCCAGGCGATGACGATGGTAATGATCGTCTGTGTCCAGTCCAAGCCAACCGCTTCCTTAACCGCGATGGCCGAGGAGATGGCGCTCAGAATTGCGCCAGCCAAGCCAACGATACCCACCAGGCATAAGAAGAGTGGGCTGATGGCTGCCAGGATGATTAAAAAGCCGATAAGTCCCCAGACCGAAGCCAGGCCCATGGTGCGCACCAGTTGGTCGAAGGAAACCGTGGACTGGAACATGGCTTTTGCCACGAACATGACCACGTAGACGCCCACTGCGAAAGCAGCCACACCGATCACGGTGCTGACCAGCGCACCGACCAGTGAGCCGCCTGCAACCGCACCCACAGCGCCCAGTTCCCCCAGGCCGCCGAATGCACTGATGGTGGCCGTGGCGATAGCGGTCGCGGCCAGGTAACCAGCGACCTGGTTCAACAGTTGAACGCCAACCACGATGCCCCAGGCCGTAGGCGTGAAGGACGTATCTGCCTTCACCTCGGCATACACTTCACGCTTGAACGTGAAGGCTCCCATAATGCGTTGCATTAACATAAGATCTCCTTTGCTAGATGAAAATGATCCTGCCGATTCTTTATAACCCTAACAGGGCGAAAAGTTGCATGAATTATAAATCCGTAATAGCAGGCACGCCAGCCAGGCCCTGGGCCTTTTGCACTGCGCGCAATACTGCCTCGGCCACCACTTCTGCGGCAAAAGCCCCCACGATGTTGACATCCGCCTTGCGCCTTCCGGTGGCTAAGGTGAACAGGGTATCGCCGTCCAGCATGGTATTGACCGGGCGCACGCAGCGTGCCAGGCCGTTCATGGCTAATTGAGCCACCTTGGTGGCGCCTTCCTTGTCGAGACGGGCATTGGTGGCCACCACCCCGATGACGGTATTAGTCTGACGCTGGGCGAGCTTAAGAATAGTGCGCCCAGCCAAACCTCTCATAACCTGCATGGTGTCGGCGAAGCGCCCGCTTCCAATTTTGATAGGCCCTTTTTTCAGGCTG
>JBBDXQ010000034.1:0-7010 GCA_040902265.1 Anaerolineales bacterium | reverse complement strand
CACAATCAATCTGTTTCTAAAACCTGTTCAGGAAGAAGCCTAGTTATACACCTAAGCAGATTGCGTACTCATAATTTTGATCTCGAAGTTGTTGGAATTTATAGATACCACTCGCCCAAAGAGTAGAAAGCTTTACCTCGACTCTGTGCCCGTTTACAAGAATGTCTGCTTCGCTATCCGGTGCCCTGTCTACAGATAGGTTTTGAAGTGCACACCATTGATAAACCAGTCTTTTACCTAGTTTCCCTTTGGCACCAGAAGCAAGTGGAAGTATCCATTCGAAGGGGCTACCACTCCAATTTCGTTTGTCAATTACAAACTCGTTCTTTATCAAGTCTGCGGCATCTGCTAAAAGCTTAAATTCCGGTGATATCTTCATAAAACATCTGAGCTTACTTTGCTCTCCCCTTTTTGGAGTCAATTACTCCTTTCAGAACTGAAAGCGCGTTATTTAGACTGCCACCGCTCGTTTTCGCCCATTCGGGTACTTCATTTGGGTCAATAGTCAACCAAAATTCACCGCCTTTCTCAGCTTTGTGTTGCGTTTGAGCGTTTTTTATCGCGTAATCTTTATCAAATATCCAGCAATGAGCTGCAAACGGAGATAGCCCAAAACAAATCAGATAGTTATAATCTGACAATCTGATCTGCTGGAACTTATAAGCGACACCATTCCAAGGAGTTGAGAATTTTATTGCAAACCGATACTTGTCTAAAACTAAAGTTTCGCCACTCTCCCCGGCTCTGCTAAATTTAACTCCCTCGTTTGCAAACCATGCCATAAGGAGCTCGCGTCCAAGTTTTCCTCTCTTACGAGGGGAGAGTTGTAAGACCCATTCAAAAGGGCTGTCCTTCCAAAGATCATTTATTTCTTCAAGCTCACCTTGTAAATAGCTTCCGGTCGAAGCCAACTTTCTAAACTCGGGATCGATTTCAGGAGATAGATTAGCTTCTAAGCGATTGCGAAGATTTGTATCCTCTAACCTATTTATTTGGAATGGTTTCGGATCGAAATTTACCCATTCGATATCCTGCGCATCCGCAAACCTTGTTGCCATTATCTCCATCGAAGTTCGATTATTATCAATGAGCACAAATTTGCGACCTAACTGTTGTGCGCTTCTGCCAGACGTTCCACTCCCTGCAAAAAAGTCCAAAACTATATCATTCTTATGCGTTGAGGCTTGGATTATCCGATCTAGTAACTGTCGAGGTTTTTGTGTAGGGTAACCCGTTCGTTCTTTACTATTTGTAGGAACGATTGTCTGCCACCAAACATCTGGTTCTTTCTTTCCTACATATTTTGGGAACCATGTGTCAGTTGGTAATTTTCCCCGCTTTGCCTTTTTTTTGCCAACTAAACCTGGAGCCATGTATTCTTCGCGGTCAATTTGGTTTGGATTAAAAATATAGTTGTTGGGGTCTTTTACATAGAAAAGGATACTGTCATGTTTTGCTGGCCATTTAGATCTAGCACGGCCACCAAAGTCATAGGCCCAGATTATTTCGTTCATGAAACATTCTCGACCAAATATATTGTCGAGCAAAATCTTGCAATAATGAACTTCCCTATAATCGATATGGAAATATAAGCTTCCATTTGATTTAAGGATTCTTTTTGCCTCTACTAGCCTTGGGCGTAGGAAAACTTCAAGGAAATATAGACTACTTTGTGGTGCAAGCAACCCGTAAGCAGTTATTAAATCCTCAGGAACATCTCCGTTTATCTCAAAATCAAATGAGTCCTGATAGCTTTTTGAAGTAAGTTCAAGGGTTTTGTAGGTATTCCCCTGAAAACCAATTCTGTCGCCTTCTTTAGATTGAACGGTCTTGATTCTCTTAAGTGTCCTATCCTTCCCTGTATTAAATGGTGGGTCGATATAAACCAAATCAACTGAATTGCTTATCATTCCTTGTAATATGGGTAGATTGTCTCCGAAAATTATTTTGCTCATGTTGGCTAATTTAGGTAACAAAAAATAGACATTTGAGGTTATTATAATTGAACAAGCTTTCTATTGTGCATTACAAGCGTTACTGTATTTGTTCATGATTATGCGTACTAGGAGTATTAATGACTACCGTCCCCAAAAAACTATTTGCCCTTGGGCAATCCCTGTGGTACGACAATATTGAACGCCACCTATTGAACAATGGCGATCTCGCTGCTATGATCCAACGCGGCGATATTTATGGGGTCACTTCCAACCCCACCATCTTCAACAACGCGATTGCCAATTCCAAGGATTACGATGAGCAGATCGCCCAGCTTGCCAGGGAAGGTCTTGATACTTCAGAGATCTTCGACGCACTGACCGTCGCTGATATCCAGGCTGCTTGTGATCTGTTCCGTCCGCTCTACGACAGCACTCGCGGTGGGGATGGTTATGTAAGTATTGAAGTGCATCCGGACCTGGCAGGCGACACCGATGCCACTAGCAAGGAGGCCGCCCGGCTATGGGGTTTGGTGGATAGGCCTAACTTGATGGTCAAGATCCCGGCAACTGCAGCCGGCGTTCCAGCCATCCGGCACTCCATTTCCGCTGGGATCAATATCAATATCACCCTCATTTTCTCTCGCGCGCGCTACGCCGAAGTCATCGAAGCTTACATGGCCGGCCTGGAGCGGCGCGTCGAAAATAATCTGCCGATCGCCCACCAGGCTTCGGTAGCCTCGTTCTTCGTTTCGCGCATCGATAGCAAGGTGGATGGGTGGTTGGATGGCATTGTAAGAAAGGGCGGTGCGCCTGCCGAGAAGGCCAGCGCTTTGAAGGGCAAGCTGGCTGTAGCTAACGCCAAGTTGGCGTACCAATTATTCAAAGAACAGTTTACGTCGCCGCGCTTTAAAGCCATGGCAAAGAAAGGCGCTCGCATCCAGCGACCCTTGTGGGCTTCCACCAGCACCAAGAACGAAGCCTATCCGGATCTGCTCTATGTCGATAACCTCGTTGGCAGCCAAACAGTGAACACTGTTCCTCAGCAAACCCTGGACGCGGTGAAAGACCACGGTGTTCCTGCACTGTCTATCGAGAACGATCTGGATGCAGCCCACCAGGCGATACAGGATCTCGAGAATCTAGGCCTATCCCTGGATCAGGCCACCGCCGAAGTGGAAACTGAAGGGGTTGCCTCCTTTAGCAAGTCAATCCATGCGGTTTTTGACACGATTAAAGAACGCTCTCATACTCTTGTAACCTGAGAAGAACGCATTCCTTTTGCCCGGCTGGCGCATCTAGATGTGCTGAATAGGGTTAATGACCTAGAAACGCCACATTGACATGCAAGCTATAGAATTCGCCACGGACACCAATGGAGTAGGCACCCTGACCGTCAACCGGCCTGAGGTTCGCAATGCTCTCGATTGGGACGCCATGCGCGACTTTGCAGAGGCCATCGCGCGCGCCATCAAGCTGCCAGAGCTGCGCGCCTTGATCATTACCGGCGCCGGCCCTACTTTCGTCTCCGGAGGCGACTTGCGCGCCTTGGAGCCATATTCAAAACGGCGTGATGGCATGCGCCTGGCGGTCATCATGGGCAAGGCGCTGCAACACCTGCGCGCCTTGCCTTGCCCCACTATCGCCGCTATTAACGGACCGGCCATCGGCGGGGGCGCAGAGATCGCCTCTGCTTGCGACCAACGTGTGATCGATGAAGCCGCCAGCATCGGCTTTGTGCATGCCCGATTAGGCATCACAACGGCCTGGGGTGGGGCGCGGTATTTGCTGCAACTAGTTGGCTATCCCATGGCTTTGGAATTGTTAGCTACCGGCCGCGTCCTAGGCGCCCAGGAAGCCAAGGATATTGGCCTTGTGGACCACGTGACTGTGCCTGGCGGCGCTTTGCAAGCCGCACGCGACCTTGCACAACAGATGGCGCAGCATCCCATCGATGCGGTGCGTGCTGCCAAACGCTTGCTGCGCTTTGGGCTGGCCAATCCACTTGTCGCCAAACACGCCGAACGCCGCCTATTCGCCGCGCTTTGGGATACAGAATACCGCCGCCAGGCGGTCGCGCGATTTCTTAATCGTTCAAAGTAGTTGCGCTAAACGCTCCACTTGGAACCATTCACCAAATACACGGTGAACGGTCTTTCTATCGCCAGCGACCGTCTGTGATACCATGCCCTAAAGAAAAATCAAAGGAGTGCTAGATGAAACTGGCAATGTTGGGTCTCGGTCGTATGGGGGGCAATATGGCCCGCCGTCTGTTGAAGGCAGGCCACGAGGTGGTAGGTTACAACCGCACTCGCTCAATCACCGAACAGATCCAGAAGGAAGATGGGCTCATTCCTGTCGACACGATAAAAGCCGCAGTTGAGCTATTAGCCCCGCCGCGGGTGGTTTGGCTCATGTTGCCTGCTGGAGCTGTAACGGAGCAAACGCTCCAGGAATTGCACGGATTGCTCCTGAATGGTGACGTAATTATTGAAGGCGGCAATTCTAATTTTAATGACACTCTGCGCCGCGCTGCGAGCGTAAAATCCACAGGCGTGCATTACGTAGATGCTGGGGTCAGCGGCGGTGTGTGGGGCTTGGCTGAAGGATACTCACTGATGATCGGCGGGGAGAAAGCAGTGGTGGAAAGCTTGCGGCCCATCTTCGAAAGCCTGGCGCCGGCGCCAAATGCAGGTTGGGGCCGGGTAGGACCCAGCGGTTCGGGTCATTTTGTGAAAATGGTGCATAACGGCATCGAATATGGGATGATGCAATCGTTCGCTGAAGGCTTTGAGATCTTGCAGGCCCGCAAAGATTTCGCCCTCGACCTGCACCAGGTCGCCCAGGTTTGGCAGCAAGGCTCCGTGGTGCGTTCCTGGCTGCTCGATCTGACCGAACGTGCTCTCAAAGACGACCCCCAATTGTCCGATATCGGCGATTGGGTCGAGGATTCCGGTGAAGGTCGCTGGACGGTGTTCGAAGCCATCAACCAAGATGTGCCCGCGCCGGTGATCACCCTTTCGTTATTGCAGCGCCTTGCCAGCCGGCAGGAGCATTCATTCGCTGGAAAGCTATTGGCCGCCCTCCGCAACCAATTCGGCGGCCACGCCATCAAAAAACCGGGGTCTTAGTCAGCGTGCCACAGAGTTCTCCCCGATTGCCCAATGGCCCGATCGGCCTGGTGATCTTCGGCGTCACCGGAGACTTAGCGCGCCGCAAGTTGGTGCCGGCCCTCTACCAACTGGCGCTGGACAAGCAATTGCCTGAGCAGATGCACATCATCGGGTTCGCACGTCGCAATTGGGGCAACGAAAAATTACAGGCCGAGATGCTCGCCGCACTAAACGAGCACGCCCGCAGTAAGCCGCTGGATAAAACAGTAGTGGATGGGCTTCTGGCTCGAATGCGGTATGTGACCAGCAATTTTGATAGCCACGACGGATACGCGCGCTTGGAAAAATTACTCATTGAGCTGGGAGCGGATAACCATCTCTTTTATCTGGCCACACCACCCCAGGCTTATCTGCCTATCATAGAAAACTTGGGATCTTCCAAGCTGGCCACCTGCCCAGAAGGCTGGACGCGCATCATCGTGGAAAAGCCTTATGGCCGTGACCTGGAGTCGGCTAGGAAGTTGGAAGAAGCTGTCCACAAAGTATTCGACGAGGACCAGGTCTATCGCATCGACCATTACCTTGGCAAAGAGACAGTGCAAAACATCCTGGTGCTGCGCTTTGCCAATGGCATCTTCGAACCGATGTGGAACAACCGCTACGTGGATTCGGTGCAGATCACCGTAGCGGAAGCCATCGGAGTAGATGGCCGCTCTGATTATTACGACAGCGCTGGGGTGATCCGCGATATGCTGCAGAACCATATCCTACAGCTGCTCACCCTCACTGCCATGGAAGCTCCCGTCACATTCAGCGCTGATGCGGTGCGCGATGAGAAGGTTAAAGTGCTGCGCTCCTTGCACATGCTGCGCGGCGAGGAAGTGATGAAAAACACTTTGCGCGGCCAATATGGCTCCGGCAGCGTGAACGGGGAACAGATCCGCTCGTATTTGGATCACGACGGAGTGGCAAAAAATTCCAAGACGGAGACCTTGCTGGCCATGCGCATTGGTGTGGATAACTGGCGCTGGGCAGGCGTACCCTTTTTCATCCGCTCCGGGAAGCACCTGCCGCGCCGTTTCACCGAGATCGCCGTGCAGTACAAACAGGTGCCGCTTTCGCTCTTCGGCGCGCGCAACATGGCAGGCGATGCGCCTAACCGTTTGCTGCTCAACATCCAGCCGGAGGAGGGTATCACCCTTACGTTCGGGGCTAAAGCGCCCGGTAGCGGCGACCTGATAAAATCGGTGAACATGGATTTTTCGTACAAGGATACCTTTTGCAGCAGCACCCCGGAGGCTTATGAGCGTCTATTGCTGGATTGTATGAACGGGGATCCCACCCTGTTCACCCGCAGCGATGAGGTGCTGGCAGCCTGGTCTTTTGTTGATGAGATCCTTAAAGCCTGGGCTGCTCACCCACGCATTAGGCTGCACCAATACAATCCGGGCACGTGGGGTCCTCCTGAGATGGACACCTTCATCCAATCCCATGGGCATGCTTGGCGCGACCTGGATTAATCCAAGCGTCTGCGTGGTACCGTTTCTCTCCAAAATAACTTCTGCCAACCTTCAGATTCTCCACCACCCAATTGCAATCTTTCGCGGGAATGCATTCAAATTCCCTCGTTTTGATCTATCGCGTAAAGCTTGCTGCCAACTCCACAGCCGCCAGGACATGCCCATCCATGGCAGACAGCAACTCACGTTTGTTAGCCTCCGGCACTAATTCAAGCTCGATATCCAAAGCATAAAGTGTGAACACATAGGTGTGCATTGTGCCCTGTGGCGGGCATGGGCCGCCGTACTCCGGCGTTCCCCAACTATTGCTCCCTTGTTTCCCACCTCCTGCGATCAACTCGCCAGATGGTACGCCTTCTGGCAACCTTCGGGCTGTATTAGGTAAGTTGTATACCACCCAATGCACCCAGCTACCCCCCCGCCAGCGGATCCTCGAAGATCAG
>JBBDXQ010000033.1:0-7014 GCA_040902265.1 Anaerolineales bacterium | reverse complement strand
GTCCACATGCTCCACGCCCACCGATAGGCGGATCAGCCCGGGGTTTACCTCCAGCGGCGACCCTGCGGTAGAGAGGTGGGTCATAGCCGCTGGAACTTCGATCAGTGATTCAACCCCACCTAGCGATTCGGCCAGGGCAAAAAGGCGCGTGCTTTCGGCGACCTGGCGAGCGGCTTGAGCGCCGCCCTTAAGCACGAAGGACACCATGCCGCCTCCATTGCGCATCTGGCGGCGGGCTAGTTCCTGCTGCGGGTGCGAACTATGGAACGGGTAATACACCTGGCTTACCTTGGGATGCTGCCCCAGGAATTCGGCCACGGCCGCAGCATTCACGCCGTGCCTTTCCATGCGCAGGTGCAGAGTCTTGAGGCCGCGCAGGATCAGGAAGCAGTCCAGCGGCCCGGGTACCGCGCCGGCCGCATTCTGCAGGAACTTAAGGCGTTCAAAGAGTCTGGCATCATTCAGCGCCACCAGCCCCACCACCGCATCCGAATGACCGCCCAAATACTTGGTGGCGGAATGCATCACCAGGTCAGCGCCCAGCGCCAGCGGCCGTTGCAGGTAGGGGGTGGCGAAGGTGCTGTCCACTGCCAGCAGGGGCTGGCTGGCATGCGCTTTTAAGATGTGTGCGATGGCGGCGATATCAGCGATCTTCAGATGAGGGTTGGTCGGGGATTCCAGCCAAAACAGGCGCGTCTCGGGGGTTAGCGCCGCCTTCACCGCGGCCAGGTCGCCTACATCCACGTAGCTGAATTTCAGCCCAAAGCGGGCGTACTCTTTGTCGAAAAGGCGGAAGGTGCCGCCATATACATCCCCGCCTACCAGGATGTGATCGCCAGGTTCGAAGGTGCGGATGACCGTGTCGGTGGCCGCCATCCCGGAGGAGAAAGCCAGCCCATGCGCAGCACCTTCAAGCGCCGCCAGGCAATCCTGCAGGGCAGTGCGCGTCGGGTTGCCGGTGCGCGCATATTCGTAGCCTTTGTGCTTGCCCACACCTTCCTGCACGTAGGTGGATGTCTGGTAGATGGGCATCATCACCGCGCCGCTGCTGGGGTCTGGTGGTTGGCCGGCATGGATGGCCAGGGTAGCGAAATGGTCTTTGGGCATAGCTTACCTCAAAGGAATTGTAATCGAGCATCCATCAGCTTGGCTGTTCCAGGAGCCGAATAAAAGGAAAAATCCAAATACCAATACGCCATCGGGATCCTTCCATGAGGCTTCGCCTTGCTCGGAATGACAGTGGATGAAAGATGCTTAAAGAAATACAGAATGCGCGCCCATGACACAGACGGATTAGCGAGTGAGCGCTTGAGTTCAACGTCTTTTCCCCCGTTTTTGAGCCCTGTCGCAGTTAACTTGTGATCCAGTGACATCTAGGCAATAAGTGCCGATATTAAAAACCACAGGCCTGCGCCCCAGAACAGCAGCAGGTAAACAAGTCCCCAGAAGACCGCCCATTTCCAATTGGCAGTTACGCCGGTGTCACGAAAGCGGCCCTCCTGCCGCCAGACCACCGCCCAACCTGCCAACCCCAGGATGAAAGCTACCGTGGAGATGATCAGGTCTTCGTCCCGCGGGGGAGATGCCGCCGGGGTAGCCGGTGTCCGCCACCAAGTAGGAGACTCCCAGCCAGACAAAGGCAACCAGGGCAATTAGGGCGATCAGCCTGGTGATATGCAGATTATTAAAAAACTTCATCGCAAGCAGCCATTATGGTTAACGAGGGACCCAGGTTAATTACTACTCTGCTCTTTTCTTCTTTTCTGTATGGTTGGATAACAGACCCAATTATCTGCAACCCACCTCAACAAAGACAGTGGAAGGTGGTTGCATGCAAGGTGTCCAAATCGAACGTTAATTGAAGAAAGGGATTCCTCGGCGCGGCTTTGCCGCTTCTCGGAATGACAGTGGATGGTGCGTCTCGGAATGACGGTGGATGACATCTTTCGTCACTGCGAGCGAAGCGAAGCAGTCTCCCTGCCACTTCTTGCACCCAAACAATGACGGCGTAGGAATCCCAGTCTCCATTCTCCACTATCCCCTTGTATAATTTCCCCTCCGCCCATGACCGATCTCTTCTTCTCGAATATCGACGAGGCGCCTGTGCCGCCCGGCGAGGTGCGCATCCGCGAGCTGGCTGCGGAGCCACGCCGCGACCGCGCGCGCATCGACGTAAGCTTCGCCCTGACGCCTTTCCAAAAGCGGCCCAACCTCGAACTGCTCATCTGCGACGAAGCCGGGCGAGAGATGGCCGCCCTGAGCGTGGTCGAGGCCATTGACCCGAAGATGGACTTCACCATGCACCTGCGCCAGGCTGAGACCGGCGGCCATTACACCCTGGAGCTGCTGGTGTTCTACGCCGATGTGGAAGCCCACGCCACAACCAACGGCGGCCAGCCTTCGGCCAGTGAGATCCTCAGCAAAGCCAGGCAAGTCGTGGACCGGCGCACGATCGAGTTCGAAATACCTGCCGGCGATACACCCTGACCTGCGCCCTCCTTCGAGTGAAAAAAACCGTACAATAAAGCTCTTCATGCCTCTGCTGCCGCCCACCGACCTGGCCAGGGAAGCCAAAGCGCGCTTGCCGCGCCTCACACTGGCCATCATCGGCCTCAGTATCCTACTGCTGGTGGCGCTGTCCTGGCCGCTGGTGGCCGGCTTCCTGTGGCCTGCCGCAGGCAGGGCCGCCAGTTTAGCGCTGCAGTTGACATCCACGCCATCCCCTTTCCAACCCAGCGGCACGCCGTCCAGCACTGCCACGCTTACATTGACCCCCGATCCTGGTGCTCCATTCGAAGCTGGAGGTGGGGACGCGCTCAGTGGCACCATCCTGCTCAGCCTGAGCGAGCAAGGCTATGCCCAGCTTTTCTGGCACCGCCTGGCCGGAGAGCCTTTCACCCGGCTCACCCAGGGCGAATGGGATGATATCCACCCCGCTGCCAACCCCAGCAACAGCCTGATAGCCTTCGCCTCCAACCGTAGCGGCAGTTGGGACCTTTACCTGCTCGACTTGCAGAACGGCCAAACCCAACAGCTCAGCGAGGATGCGGCTTATGACGGCCACCCGTCCTGGTCTGCGGATGGCACCTGGCTGGCGTATGAGCGCAACGACAGCGATAACCTCGAAATCTATATACGGCCCGCGGACGGCTCAGTCGAACCGGTGCTGATCAGCGCGCATGCGGCGTTGGACTATAGCCCCACCTGGAGGCCGGGCAGGCAGGAATTAGCCTTCGTCTCCGAACGCAGCGGCCTGGCGCAGCTCTGGCTGGTAGACCTGGAAGCCGGCGGCAACCGCCGCTTCCGCCAGCTGGCCCCCAGCGAGGCGGCGCAGGCCGCGCCGGCCTGGTCTGCGGATGGCGACTGGCTGGCCTGGGGCCAACAGGAGGGGGGCGTCTGGGCAATCTATGTGCAGGATTTATCGGACAGAACCAGCGAACCGCGCCGTTTGGGCCGCGGCAATAACCCGCAATGGAATCTTTCAGGCAGCGCGCTGCTGGCTGAACTGCAAGATGCGACCCAGACCTATCTCACTGCCTATGCCATACGCGGTGGCCTGGCCCTGGCGCCAGAGGTCTTGCCCGGCCGCCTGGAAGGCGCGGCCTGGGCCAATTACGCACTTGGGGAAAACCTGCCGCCGCCCTTGGCTGCCGCGGCGCGGGTCACCCCGGTGGCTGATTGGCTGGTGGCTGCGAATGAGCTTGCCAGCGGGCACACAGGTTCGTTGGACGACGTACGCGCACCTTATGAGGAATTGAACCAATCCGCGCTGGCTGCTTTCGATGCACTGCGCGAGCACACTGCCCAATGGCTCGGCTGGGATGCGCTCTCCAGCCTGGATAACGCCTACCTGCCCCTCGGCTATCTATTGCCGCCAGACCGCCAGCAGGATTGGCTTTACACCGGCCGCGCCTTCGAGCTGCACGGCGCGCTGCTCGAGGCGGGTTGGATGGCAGCAGTGCGCGAGGAGTTTGAAGGCCAAAGCTATTGGCGCATCTATTTGAAGGCAGCCGAGCAAGCCGGCGGCCCGGGTCGCCCGCTCACCGCGCTGCCCTGGGATTTCTCCGCGCACTATTTGGGAGGCAATGACAGCGCACTGGCCGGCGGACAACAAGCCGCATTGGCGCCCGGCGGCTATTGGGTGGATTTCACCGCCCTGGCGGCCGAGTATGGTTTCGAACGGGTGCCTGCGCTCAATAACTGGCGCAGCTATTATCATGGCGCGCTGTTCAATCAATTCGTGCTGCGCGCCGGCCTGAGCTGGCAAGAGGCCATGCTGCAGCTCTACTCGGCTGAGGACCTCAGCGGTATCCTCACCACCAGCTCGCCATGAACTGGTTGGAGATTGCCAGCACGCGAAGCGGGCGCCAAGCACCTGCGCCGCCTCGCTGCGCAGGTCGGCGAAGCAATCTCCCAACTGCATTTGCATTACTAACATTTTTTTCACTCTGCGCCTGTCAGGGTACGACGGCCTCCGCCACCAGCACGCCGTTCACCGTACCCCAGGCCGCAGCTACCGCCAGCGCTACGCTGGTCCCGACCAGCGCCCCAACCGCCAACCCACCCGCAGCGCCGCGGACACAGACGACCTACACTGCGCCGACCCTGGCGCCATTCCCGCTGAGCGCCGAGCAATTGCAGGCTGCGCCGGTCTTGGTCAGCCAGCCGGGCAACCTCAGCGCGCCCCTGGCGCTCAGCCGCTACGACCATTTCTACTTTTCGATGCCAGTGGCCAGCCGCGTAGTGCGCAACCAGGTTCCCAGCCAGCGCTACGGCGTGATCGATAAAGATTCCGAGCAGAACATAGCCCACCTGGGCCTGGACCTTAGCATCAACAGCCGCACGCCGGTGCTGGCCGCCGCTCCTGGTAAAGTGATGTGGGCCAGCTATGGCCTGCTCTACAACTCAGTCACCTACCTTGAGGATCCTTATGGGATCTCGGTAGTCATCCTGCACGAGTTCGGTTATGAAGGCAAGCGCCTCTACACGGTATACGCCCACCTCTCTGAAGCCCAAGTAGCGGTGGGAGACCTGGTAGAACGTGGCCAAGTGATCGCTCTCTCCGGTAGCACCGGGCAATCCAGCGGCCCGCACCTGCATTTCGAGGTGCGCTCCGGTAGTAACACGATCTACTTCACGCGCAACCCCGAGCTGTGGATCGCCCCGGACGAAGGCCGCGGCACGCTGGTAGGCCGCGTGCAGAACACCTTCGGCGTGGACCTGTTGAACCGCCTGGTGGAAGTGCGCTCGCTGGAAAGCGGCACACGGCGTATTCTGTACTCCTACGCTACCGCCTATCGCGTGCTGCCCGATGATTATTACGACGAGAACCTGCTGCTAGGCGACCTGCCCGCCGGCCGCTATGAGCTGAGCATCCCCTACCTGGCCGTCTGGCGCCGGGCGGAGATCGAGATAAAACCCGGCGCGGTTACCTTCTTCGAATTCAAGGGCGTGGATGGATTTTCCTTCGACTTGCCGGTTGAGCCGCGGCCCCAAAACCTGCCATCCAATTAAGCCATATGAATCTGAATTTTCGCCAGGTGATGCCTGGTGCTTTTTCCCCTTCATTTGAGAATTTATCAGTCCAAGGACAGAATCCAACTGAAAACCGGATAAGGGTAACAATAGGCTACTTGACAATTTTTTTAGGCACCTTTACACTGACGACGATGTTTAGTCCAACCAAACCCTCTAAACTTCTCATTTTCACAATTATTGCCTTGGCTAGACCTAACGGGGTGATTGCATTCCAAGGTTCACATCGTTTATTGAACTAGGACGGGTAAGGAAGGTTAAAGTGAAAAATAGAATATTTGTGAAAAGATTAATCCTCATCCCTATTATCTTATCCATGCTAGGTTCCGCAGCTTTTGCGGAGCTTAACAACTACCAAATACCTGTTTTGGACGACAGATTCAAACAAGGTGAGTTAATAGTTGGCTTGAAGCTAAACGGCTTGAAATCGGCTACTGAAATGGGTCAATATTCCATTGACTTTTTTGGCGATCCAAGCCTAACGTCTGCGATCAGAAAAAACGGGGTAACTAGAATTACGCAGCTGTTTGAGGATGTTCCCTTAGATTCACTATCGGTGAAGCATCAACTTCCTGGAGTATTTATCTTAAAGGCTGGAAAGAATGCTGATCTGTATACACTGAAACGCCAGCTTGAGGCGCATCCTCTAGTCGGCTATGTTGAATACAACTATACGGTTACTATCACTGCACCTTATACTCCAAACGATCCGCAGCTATCAAAACAGTGGGGCCTTAGCAATAACAAGAATCGCGATATCAACGCTCCCGAAGCCTGGGGGATTGAAAGGGGAAAACCTCATGTTTTGATCGCTGTAGTGGATACTGGAGTTCTTTACACCCACCCCGATCTCCAAGGTAGTCGAATGCGCACCGATATTGACAAGGATTTTTTCAATAACGACAATGACGCCATAGACGACCAAGGTCATGGAACCCATGTAGCTGGAATCATTGCGGCATCTGGCAACAACGGGCTTGGTATTACCGGGGTGTGCATGAACTGTTCGATTCTGCCGATTAAGGTATTGGGTTCTGATGGATCCGGATCTGTCGATGGAGTTGCCAATGGGATTATCTATGCAGCAAAACGCGGAGCAGATGTCATTAATTTAAGTCTTGGGATGTCGCACAGCTGTGGTTGCTCCAAAACCCTTGCCAAAGCTTTGAATTATGCATTTGAAAGAGGCTCGTTAATAATAGCTGCCGCAGGAAATGATTATGTGTCTGGCTTAGCTTATCCAGCCTCCTCCTCCCGAGTGATGGCGATTGGAGCTTCGAATAAAAACGACAAGAGGGCGAACTTTTCCAGTTACGGTCCAGGCCTAGACATTCTTGCCCCTGGCCAATCGATATTAAGCACTTACAAAAGTAATGATTACAAATTGCTTGATGGGACTTCTATGGCTGCCCCACATGCTGCCGGCGTCGCCGGTCTCATATTGTCAAAGCGCCCCAATCTGAAAAATACGCAAGTTTG
>JBBDXQ010000032.1:0-7095 GCA_040902265.1 Anaerolineales bacterium | reverse complement strand
GACAGCTGTAGAACTTCATCCGGAAAATACCCGGGTGATGCTGAATACACCGAATATGCGATCCCCTCGATTAATTGCGAACCGACTAGCTGAAAAGCTTCGCTTTGCAGTTCGAACTCTCCTTCAGGTAGAAAAGCTGCCAGGGCGCGGGTGGGTAAATCGATGGACAATGTGAGATCAAGGCTATCACTGTAGGGTAGCTCGTATGCAAACAATAGCTGATAGCTACTAGCGCCTGGCAGCACGCCGCGCAGGTCGCCAAAACCTGTCTCATCGGCTACATAGCGCTCACCCAGCACACCTTCCTGAAATGCAAGGTTGCCAGCATCAGCAGGTATGCTGAAATGCAAGACCGGCGTCCCGTCTTGCTGAGGCACAACCACGCGAGCACCTAGGTTCGAGATGGAAACCTGGTGTGCAATCCGCACTACATCTTGCTTTGAAAAATCGAAGAAGAGCTGCAAACTTTCCACTGCCAGCTGCTCAATGGAAGTAGTGGTTTCGTAAACGGTGATCGGGAGCGTGAATTCGTTTTGCTCACCGCTCGCGTTGATAAATTCCGAAAAATAGATTTGGCCTTCATAGTGCACTTGCACAAAGTAAGTGTGCTCGTTCGCAAGCGGAACCTCATCGAATTTAAAACGGCCGTTTGCGTCCAGTTCAACATTCTGCGAAAAAACCTGCTCAGTCCGGTCATACCCCACCAAAGTAACCTCAAGCCCGGCAGGCAGGTTAGCCTGGCTGCCATGCAGCACCTCGCCAGCAAAAGAACCAAGCTCAGGCAGGTCCACATTGGCTTCGTTTGGCAGGTTGCTTGCGCCTAGATTCAAATCGCGGAGATCCTCAATTCCCAACGCACGCGCTTGCATATAAGCAGTTAGTGAATTCGATTGTTCGTTCGAAAGCCCGAGTGATTGGATTGTCGCAAGTTTCGCGCTTTTGAGGTCCCCTGCCAGCAGTTCGTTTACCTCTTCCTGATATTGTGAAAAAAGTGCCTCCCCGGAAAGGAAATCAGCTTCTTCTAGACTCAATGTGTAAACGAAAGCTAGCACATCCCACCGCTCTTGAGGGGAAAGCAAGGACGCAAAGGGAGGCATGTAGCGCGTGAAGCGCCCCTCAGTTACCCAACGGTACCAGTCCTCCGGGCTGGCCGCTCGTGCCAGGTCGGCATCGCCCAGCGGGGATGGGGCGAAGGGCAGCTGAGTGCCTTGTTCGCCATCGCCCTGGCCTCTGTCGCCGTGGCATGGTTCGCAACTCTGTGCGTAAATGGTCGCGCCAGCCTGCAGGTCAGGCCTGGAGACAGGTCCCGCGATGGGTACAAGAGTAGCATTCCCGGAGATCAGTGCTTCGGGGGGTGGAGTCACATCACCCGCCAAAGAGAATTCGCAAGCGGATAGCAACACGGCCAAGCCCGCAACAAGTGCAAAACATCTTCTCACTTACCCACCTCGTGCTTGGCTCGGTAAGCGGCAATTAACTCTTCTAGATCATCGCCACGTTTTTTCTTGGCTTTAGTACGTTTTGGCCTAGACAGTTTTTTATGTTCAGACTTCTCCAAGTGTTCCAGGGCGATCGACCCTTTAACCAATAACTGGTCTCGTTGGCTTGAATAAATATCCTGTGGCACCTTGCCCATTTGCCAATCGGCATCCAACTCTGTCAGCGCCTCCAACACCCGTTCGCGCTCTGCCAACCAGCGTGAGATTTCGCTATCCAGCTCTGCTTCTGCATTATCAGCTAAGAACAAAGGCCGGGAAACAAACAAGGCCACAAGCACTAGTAAAGCCAGAAAGAGCAGAAGGGAGCCGGTGAACATGGCTTAAGGCTCCAAAAGACGGTCGATGACCGTTGTTATTTCTTCCAGATTTTGGAACGGACCGATCTTAACGAAAGCAACTTCCCCCAATTTACTGATGATGAAAGTCTCCGGCACTCCCCGGGCGCGGAAGGCATGGTAGATTTGTGTGCCCAGGTCCGGACCGTTTGGGTAGGTGATCTCCCATCGCGCGAGGTATGCGAGCGCTTCATTTTCTGTGTCGACGTAATCAACACCTAAGAAAAGCACATCACCGCGGCCTTCGTAGTGCAGCCAGGCTGTCTGGATTTCCTCGGCTTCCTGCTCGCAAGGTTTACACCACGAAGCCCAAATGTTCAACAGCACGACCTTGCCCGCCATCTCGGCTGGACCATATTCCTCACCATCGAAAGTAGTCAGTGAAAATTCAGGCGCGGGTTCACCACGGGTGACCACCCCGCGCTGGGAACGGTTCAATTGCACGGCTACCAGAGCCAGCAAGGCTAGAAGGAAAGCCCAGGCCAGCAAGCGCCCCCAGATGGATGCACCCTCAGGTTTTTCTGCAGTCATGAGCGGCGGGCTTTCAATTCGTCCTCGATCATCTGTGAGAACTTCGTCTTTCGAGGTTTCGCCTCGCTGTGTGGCGCCGCAGGTAGCTTCCAGGCAACCAGGCCGCGCCATAAAAAGAATCCGCCTGAAAGCAAGGCTAACGGCGGCAACAAGTAGATCAACCAGTTGAAACCACTCGGAGGCGGGGCCGCCAATACACTAGGACCGAATTGCGCGAAATAGTCATAGATCTGCTGCTCGGAAAATCCCTCTGATAGCATTTGAGCAATCTGCTGACGCCATTGGACACAAGCGGGCGTGCCGCAGGCATCCAGCGGAACATTGGCGCATACCGGGCAGTAGAGGTTTTTGGCAATCGCATTAACTTCGTCAGGGCTCGGCGTTGGCCCATCCTCCTGGGCAGCAGCCGGAAGGGCAAACGCTCCCCACAAGACCAGTAGACCAATTAGCAATGAGAGGCGTCTCATCCGCGTGCCTCAACGGGTCGCCTAACCACACGTGAGCGAGCGGCCAAATTCACCGCCTGAGATTCTCGCTCAGGCCAGGCAGCCACCAGCGTGCCCAGGATGAACACCATCCCTCCTAGCCAGACCCAGGAGACCAGCGGATTGAGGTACATCTTGAACGTGGCGTTGCCTCCGGTGATCGGTTCCCATGAAACCAAGAGCACATACACATCCGCTTCCCAGGTGCTGTGTAATCCTGGAATTGTCATGGGTTGCTGAGATTCCATATAAAAGTCCTGACGCGGGTACAGCTCGCGCACAAAGATGCCTTTGCGGTACATAGTGATGACCGCGCGATCTACCAGGCGGCCGTCGGCGGTTTGGAATTCTGCCAGGGATGTGTACTCAATAGCGTAATCGCCGGCTTGCAGCCGCTCACCTATGCCTAATTGGCCCTGGGTCTCCTGCTGGAAGATTTCGATACCAATGATACCAATGGCGATCAGAACCACCCCGAGGTGGATGATATAGCCGCCGTAGCGGCGGCGGTTGCGCGCTACCAGCCGCCATAGCGCCAGGGCGAAGTTCTCATTCTTGGCGTGGCGCGCCTTGGCGCCGCGCCAGAATTCATACAAAGTCACTAGCAGCACATATGTGCACAGCCAAAAACCGAACAAGGCCGCAGGATGACGCAGCCCACCAAACAGCAATATCGCCACGACCAGTAGAGAGCCGAGCAGCGGTTTCCACAAGGCGCGGCCCAGCGTGCGTGCTGTAGAGGCGCGCCACGCAGAAAGCGGCGCCACGCCCATCAGTAGCAGGAGCGCAGCCCACAATGGGCCGGTGGCAGTTTCATAATAGATAGGCCCCACAGTGATCTGTTGCCCGGTGAAGAGCTCACTGGCCAGCGGGAAGATAACACCAATAAAGCAAATGATCAGGATGCCAATAAAGAGGAAATTGTTTAACAGGAATAAGGCTTCGCGTGAAAGCAGCGAAGTCATTTGCACGTCTGATCTTAGTGCCTGCCAGCGGCGGCTGAGCAATGCAAGCGAGGCTGCCAGGGTAATGGAGATGAAGAGAAAGAACAGCGGACCAATGGCGCTTTGTGCAAATGCATGCACCGAAGATAGAACCCCGGAGCGCGTGAGGAAAGTGCCAAAGATGACCAGGTCGTAAGTGAGAATGATAAGCAATAGGTTCCAATGCTTGAACAGGCCGCGCTTTTCCTGGATCATCACGGAGTGCAGGAAGGCAGTGCCCGTCAGCCAAGGCATGAAGGCCGCGATCTCCACCGGGTCCCAGCCCCAATAGCCGCCCCAACCAAGTACGTCATAAGCCCAACGGCTACCCAACAGCAAGCCAAGAGAAAGGAAGAGCCAGGCTACCAGGGTCCAGCGGCGCGTCACGCGGATCCACCGGTCGTCGCTGCGGCCGGTCACCAGGGCGGCGATGGCGAATGCAAACGGGATCACAAAAGAGACGAAGCCAAGGTAAAGCATGGGTGGATGGATGATCATGCCGGGATGGCGCAGCAAGGGGTTCAATCCATTGCCATTCATTGGAACATAGCGCAGTGCTTCTCCTGGCTGCCACAGAGCCGTCCAAACCGTGCCGGTAATTCCCTGCCACAGCCTTACGAAGGGGTTCTCGTAAAAAAGGATCAGGCCCAGGAAAAACCCTAGCGTAGCCAGGCAAACAATAATCACCCAGGGTTGCAAGTCTCGGTCGCGCCGCCAATCACGCAGCATCACGGCGGTGGTGAACGCAGCCATGAGCCAGGACCAGAAAAGCAGCGAACCAGCCTGCCCGCCCCATAGCGCTGTGGCACGCAGATAGAGCGGCATACTGCGGCTGGTCACTCTGGCGACATACTCGAGCTGAAAATCGAGCGTGACCAGCGCATAGACCAGGCTCAACGCAGACACGGTTAGCAGCGGAAAAGTCAGCAGCGTGGCAGCCCGAGCGCTGGCCAACCACTTGGGCGCTTGGCGCCAATGGCTATAGAGCGCGGCACCACAGCCATAAATAGCCAGCATAAAAGCTGTGAGCAACGCAAAAAACCCGAGGTCCGTGATCATATGGGGATTCGTTAAGCGGCGGGTCTGAGACCCGCAGTGCCCATCTTAGCCTTCGACCTGCCCTGGCACAGCTTCTTCGTAGCGAGTTGGGCAACGAAGCAGGAGTTCAGTGGCATGGAAGACGCCATCTTCGCCCAGCTCACCGGAGACAATGGCCTCTGCGGCATGCCTAAGCAGGTCTGGCTTTACACCGATATAGAAGATGTCGACCCGGTTGCGTGTCGGGTCAGCCACGGCGGCATCCAAGGCGGCAGCCAAGCCGCCCTCATCGTTGATCAACTGGGTATCCGCCGGGGTATGCACGATGGTAAACGAGAGCGCCAGGGTCTCCGGATCGTAGCGGATGCTATTGCCCAGGACTGCGCCGGCAACCCGCGCAGGCTTGCCTACTGCATCCGGCCCTCGCAGAACCAGTTCATCCACCGTAAAAAAGAATTGTGCGCCTAGCGCAGTGGACGAAATAATCAGGTAAACAACAGCAGCCAAGATAAGAAGGCCGCCGATCAGGAACTTACTTCGGCCCAGGCTGGCTGGGACGGGACGGGGTAAAGTGGTGCGGCTCATTCAAAGGATTATACCGTTCCAGTCCTTTTCATCCAGCAATACGGTTCAGAATAACCCAACCCGCTGCGGTCCATTGATACATGCAAATTAGATCAATCACCCTGTTAAAAACTTTGCGGAGAATGGCCTTACTCGATTGCCTCCCTCAGCCTGAACGCCAACTTCCCGAATGCAGGTGTGTAGCGCATAGCTGGCCGGCGCGGGCGCGGCAACCTGGTCGCCAGGTCCAGTTTTAGCTGCGCTGGGCGAGCGCTGAGCACCAGCACCCGGTCCGCCAGGTAGACTGCCTCATTTATATTGTGCGTCACCAGGATCACGGTTTTATGGTCCGCTTCCCAGATGCGCACCAGCTCGTCACCCATACGCTCGCGGGTCAAAGCGTCTAATGAGCCGAAAGGTTCATCCATCAGCAAGACTTCCGGGTCCTGCACCAAGGCGCGGGCAAGTGCTACGCGCTGGGCCATGCCACCTGAGAGATCGCGCGGCAAGGCAGCCTCGAACCCGCTCAAGCCGACCAGATCGATCATTGCCTGCGCCCGGGCTTGCGCCGCGCCGTTGGAGAGGTTGCGCAACTCCATCGGCAGCCCGACATTTTCAGTAACTGAGCGCCAGGGCATCAGGTTGGCATCCTGGAACACCAGGCTTACGCCTGGCTGAGGCCCGCGCACTTCATTGCCATTTAGCACAACGGATCCCGAACCTATTGGAATTAACCCTGCCAGGATGCGCAGCAAAGTAGATTTACCGCTGCCAGATGGTCCCAACAGACAGACGAATTCCCCTTGCTTAATTTTAAACGACACTGAATCCAATACGTGTAAACTACCGCGACGGTCAGTGAACGTAGCGTTGAGATCGCGAACTTCAAGCAAGGCTTTGGTTTTCAAATCAGCTCATAATTAGTGCCACAAGATAGGGTACACGTTGTGTGTGATAGGTTTTTGTATCATTAGGGAAGGAACTCATTTGTGTATGCCTCATCCAGATTCATGGGAGCAGTGATCAACCCCATGTCTAGCAAAGTGGCCTGCATGTTTTCCCAAGCCTCGATTTTCGAAACACCAAGGGTGCCGGCATCCCAAAACTCAATCGATAAAGCCAGGACTTGTTTCTGAGTCGATTCATCGGCCTCAGCTAGCGAGTCGACATATTTCTTGCTGATCTCGAAGGCCGCATCGGGGTCAGCGATGGTATCAGCCAAGCCGTTCAAGAATGCGCTCACAAAGGCGCGCACTTGTTCAGGGTGCTCAGCCACCATGGCTTCTGAACTTAGGATGCCGTTCGCTGCCAACTGCACGTAATCTGAAACGCGGATCACGTTCACTTCGTAGCCCTGCGCAGCCAGCTGGACGGGCTCGTTATTCACATAGCCAACTACCGCCTGTTCCTGGTCGGCGGCCAGTGCCTGCACCTGGTTGAAGCCGATCGAATCCAGAATTACTTCGCTCTCAGCTATATCGGCTGCATTCAGTAGGGCGCGCAACCCAATGTAGTTGGCTCCGAAAAGGCCGGGCAGCCCGATGCGTTTACCTACCAGGTCAGCTGGCGCGGCAATGCCGCTATCCACTTTTGCCACCACTGCCACCGGATATTCCTGCCACCAGGCTGCCACGTAGACCACCGGCAAGCCCTGCTCGCG
>JBBDXQ010000031.1:0-7157 GCA_040902265.1 Anaerolineales bacterium | reverse complement strand
ACCACTGCCTGGCTTTCGTCGATCCAACTCGTGTCGCGCCGGTAGACCTTGTTGGGGTCCGGGGATTCCTCCATTTGCGACCAAGCCGGGCTTGCGTTCATAGCGGTCGGCACTTCGTGCCCGTCGGCCAGTAGCGCAGCCACGAAGGATTGGTAGGCTGCCTCATCCTGACGGCCGCCTACGATGGCGCAGGCGAAATAAATCTTCATTTGGTGTCGGTGTAGCCGGTCGGGTGTTTACGGTGCCAACCCCAGGCGGTGGTGATAATCTCCTCCAGGCTGGAATGCTTTGCTTCCCACCCCAGTTCCTTCTGGATGCGATCAGGCGAAGCCACCAGGCGGGCTGGGTCACCAGGGCGGCGGGGTGTTTCCAATGAAGGAATGGCGTGGCCGGTTACGCGGCGCGTCATATCGATGACTTCCAGCACTGAATAGCCGCGCCCACTGCCGAGGTTATAGATAAGCTTGTCGTGTCGTTCCAGTTGGGTCAAAGCAAGTAAATGTGCAGACACCAGATCGGCCACGTGGATGTAATCTCGAATACAGGTGCCATCCGGCGTAGGGTAATCCGAACCGAAGATTGCCACGCTTTCACGCTGGCCCAGGGCTACACGCAGTGTGAGGGGGATAAGATGGCTCTCCGGTTGGTGAGCTTCGCCGCGGTTGGGCAGAGCGCCGGCCGCGTTGAAATAACGTAAAGCAGCATAGCGCAGCCCGTGTATCTGCTGGTAGCTATCCAATACTTGTTCGATCATCAGCTTGGTGTGGCCATATGTGTTTTGTGGCCCGAGGGGAGAATCTTCGTGCAGGGCTTCTTCACTGGTTCGATAAACCGCTGCACTGGATGAAAATACAAAGCGTGGTATGCCCGCCTTTTGGACTGCCTCGATGAATTGAACGGAGGCTTCCAGGTTATTGCGGAAATATTTTCCCGGGTTGAGCATGCTCTCCCCAGCTTCGATGAACGCGGCAAAGTGCAGCACTGCGTCGTATTTTTTCTCGCCAAGTGCGGCGCTCAGTGCACTGCCATCCAGGAGGTCGCCGCGCACGAACCTGGCCGCCTCGGGGACTGCGGCACGGTGGCCGGTGACCAGCGAGTCGTAGACGGTGACCTCGTGGCCCTGGGTCAGCAATTCGGCGGCCACAGCAGAACCGATGTATCCAGCGCCTCCGGTGACAAAGCATCTCATAAGGCAGTCCTCATTTTTTCTCCACCGCTTGCAGCTTGGCGAAAGCAGCCTGCACTTTTTTAAGCCCCACCTCTTCGAAAAAGATATCCACCACTTCATCATCGTCCTGGAGGCGGCTATTTAGCACCATGCCCTCGCCCCAGGTTGGGTGGAGTACATTCATGCCAGGTCTGAATTTTTGCTGCACGATGACCGGAGCAGCTTTCTCCGGGCGGCGCTCCCAGCGATCGGGACGGATGGCAGGCGCCTGGCGGGCCTGGTTGCCGCCCTCGATGAGTTCATCTGGCAAGTCCTCCAAAAAGCGGGATGGCAACACCGCTTCGGCATAGCCATAGTTGGTGCGATAGATATTGTGAATGAGGATCAGCTCGTTCTTGGCGCGGGTAATACCCACATAGAACAAGCGGCGCTCCTCGGCCATTTCTTCCGGGTCGTCGAAAGAACGAGAATGGGGCAACATACCATCGTCTAATCCGGTTATGAAAACCACCGGATATTCCAGTCCTTTGGCCGTGTGCAAAGTAAGCAGGGTGGGGACTTCCGCGGCTTCATCGATTGTGTCCTGGTCAGAGATCAGCGCGATATTCTCCAGGAATTCACCGATGGAGCGGCCTTTGTACTCGGCGGCCAGTCGGCGTAGCTCTTGCACGTTGTCCCAGCGGTCCACGCCTTCCTCTTCTGGACCCTCGGAGAGTAGGTAATCGTGATAATCCACATCTGCCAGGATGCGGTCCATTAGTTCCAAAGCTTCCGCCGTAGCCGCCAGCGCCTGCCATTTAGTTAGCCGCGCCCCAAAAGAAGCCATCGCCTGTATGCTGACCGCGGGCAGGCTGGCAAATAGCGGTTCCTGCGGTTGGGCGCCTAGCTGCATGATCAGCAACCCCGGTGTCGTTCTTTGCGCCAGCGCCAATGTGCGCAACGCAGCTTGCGCTTTGATGCCAATGCGTCGGGAGGGTACGTTGATCACACGCCCCAGGCTGGCTTCGTCACTGGGGTTGTAAGCCAATCGCAAATAGCACAATACATCCTTCACCTCACGGCGGCCATAGAAGCGCTGAGCGCCTACCAACTTGTATGGCAGGTTGGCGTGAAGGAAGGCCTCTTCGACTAGACGGGACTGCGAATTCACCCGGTACATCACAGCAAAATCGCCAGGGTTGGCTTTCTTCGCAGCCACCGCAGAGGCGATCTGCTCCACAATATAGCGGCCCGCTTCCTGCTCGTTCAACGTAAGATGCAACCTGATCTTTTCTCCCTGCCCGCGCTCGGTAAACAACTGCTTAGGTGTGCGATGTGGGTTGCGATCGATGACCGCCATGGCTGCATCCAAAATGCGCTGGGTAGAACGATAGTTTTGTTCCAACAGGATAACTTGAGCGTCCTGGAAATCTTTGGCAAAACGCATCACGTTGCGATAATCCGCCCCGCGCCAGCGATAAATGGACTGGTCGGTGTCGCCTACCACGTAGAGGTTGTGATGGAAGGAAGCCAAATGTTTTAGCAGTGTGTATTGCGCCTGGTTTGTGTCTTGGAATTCATCCACCAATACATGCTCGAACCGTTGGGCGTACTTATTTCGCACTTCTAAATTGTCTTCCAGCAGCTTGGCCGTCCACAGTAGTAGATCGTCAAAATCCACTGCGTTGCTGGCTAGTAACATTTGCTGGTAGCGCTGATAGACGCGCGCAACTACTTCGTCACGGTAGCTGTTTATGGGCAGGTCCTCTGGAAGCATCAATTCGTTCTTGGCCTGCGAGATGCGGGCATGCACACTTGTTGGAGTATGCATCTTGGTGTCAATATTGAATTCACGTTGGGCATTGCGCACCAACCCAAGTTGGTCATCGCTATCGTAGATCACGAAGTTCTCGGTAATAGGCAGGGAGGCTGCTTCTACCCGCAGCAATCGTGCGCAGACAGAGTGGAAAGTGCCCAGGCTAAGTCCGCGCGGTTTTCCGCCCAGTAAAGTCTCTACACGGGAAGCCATCTCACGGGCTGCCTTGTTTGTGAAAGTTACCGCAAGGATATGATAAGGCTGTACCCCCAATTGGCTGACGAGATAAGCGATGCGATGGGTAAGAACCCTGGTCTTGCCAGAACCAGGGCCGGCCAGAACTAAAACTGGTCCCAAACCGGCGGTAAGAGCTTGCTGTTGCTGAGAGTTTAGGCCAGTTGCCAATTCAAGCATGCATTGGATTGTACTGTATGGGCTACGGTGTACAATATAAGCCTATTGACTCGCAGCAACTTGCCTGTATATAGTGTTTAGAACACGCAGGAATTCCGGAGGTCAAGATGGAACGCAAAATAGGCGAAATCACACACTTCTTTGCCGGACCCAGCGCAGCCGTACTAAAGCTGACTTCCCGGCTAAAACTCGGTGACGAGGTTCACATTTTAGGGGCCACAACTGACTTCAATGAAAAAGTCACTTCAATGCAAATCGATCATCGAGAAGTGGAAAGCGCCTGGCCAGGCGATGATGTCGCTATCCTGGTCAAAGATCGAGTGCGTGAAGGCGATGAAGTTTTTATTGTCGAGGAAGATGTCGTAACGCAGCCATCCTGGATCAGCTCTACTCCCGCTCTGGCGCCTCAGGCGACACCGGCACCAGCATCCAAACCTGTGCCGGTTGCTCCACCTAAGCCAGTAGCCCAACCGAAGCTCGCACCAAAACCTGCGGCTAAGGCTAAGCCAAAGGCCAAGCCCAAAGCCAAGCCTAAGGCCAAACCGAAGGCTAAACCGAAGGCTAAACCAAAAGCCAAGCCTAAGACAAAAGCAAAAGCCAAACCTAAGACAAAGGCAAAAGCTAAGAGCAAGGCCAAACTAAAGAAAAAGAAGAGATAAAACTCAGTATCTAGTATTTAAAACCCTGGGCTTCGTCGAAGCCCAGGGTTTGTTTTTTCCCAGGAATGTATAATCTCAAGCATGTCGCTTGAACATAAAATTACTGGCCTTGTCTTCATATCAGTGCTTGTTACGTCGTGTAACCCCACGCTGAGCCATGAGCAGATACAGGCCACGGCGCGTGTGCTTGTGGCTGATCAAATATCCCGCGAGCTGACCTCTGCGCCAAGTATCACTTCTGCGCCTAGTGCTACTCCGACGCTGCCGCACACTTCCACTCCGATCCCCAGCGAAACAATTGATGCCTCACCAACAAGCGAGCCAACCCCTCAGCCAACATGGACACCTTTCGGGCAAATGAACGCATTGGACTTTGCCACCGCCAAAGCGGATAAAGCGGATAGGAACGCGCCCCTGGTATTGGATAATCGTAGTGGAGAAACGGTGAAGTTCATAATCACCTCGCCCGTTTACCAGGAGTACGAGTTCAATACCAATATGACCATCATTGTGCATGAGGCCACATATACTTTCAAATCTTGGATCGGGGAAAAAGGGCCTATCAACGGCAGCTTCACCATCACCAATGGCGACAAGCATGTGCTAAGTTTTTATGAGGGGAAGGTGGTTTTTAAGATCCCTTGAGCGGCCCCTGGAATCTCCTCGCTCATGATTGGGCGGCACGTTTGCTGCAGGGACAATTGGCAAATGGCCACCTGAGGCATGCATACTTGTTCACTGGGCCGGTTGGGGTTGGCCGGCGCACTCTGGCGCTGCGCCTGGCCCAGGCGTTGAACTGCGCCCACCCACCTACCTCTGGTGAGTTTTGTGGAGATTGTCGTGCTTGTCGCGGGTTCTCTAATTTGCAGCATGCGGATCTCTTTGTGGTCGAAAGGCAGGAAGGTGACCGGGAGATCAAGGTGGATGCGGTGCGTGAGTTGTGCCGGGCGTTGTCGCGCACACCATTGGAAGCCCGATTCCAGGTAGCGCTGCTGCTTAACTTTGAACAGGCCAGTGAGGAAGCAGCCAATGCTCTGCTAAAAACGCTGGAGGAACCCAGCCCGACGGTGTTGTTATGTCTAACGGCCGCGGATGTCGACAGCTTGCCCGAGACAATCGTTTCGCGCTGCGAAGTGATTCGTCTGCGGCCCGCTCCTAGCAGCCAGCTTGCGGGAGCGTTAGGCGCGCATCTGCGCATAGAGCCGCAGCCAGCCGCGCTGTTGGCCAGTCTCAGCGGCGGCCGCCCAGGCCAGGCCCTGACCTTGCACAGCCAGCCCGAAATCCTGGAACAGCGCAATGAGTGGCTGGATGCCTGCCAACATCTGCTCTCTGCTAAACGCGTAGAGCGGTTTGCCTTCGCCGATCAAGCCAGCAAAGACCGCGAAAGACTACGTTCCCTCCTGTTGGTCTGGCTTTCGTTCTGGCGGGACGTGCTTCTGCAGTCAGCGCGGTCTTCAGCTTCCTCAGCAAATCCGGACCGCGAGGAGCAACTGAGCGCCCTTGCACAGAAAATGAACCCGCAGACAGTGCGCTGCTGGGTCAGCGCGATCGAACACACCCTGGAGTTGCTCCGCACCAATGTGAATGCTCGCCTGGCCATGGAAGTGCTGCTGCTTGACCTCCCGAATCTCTAGATCGTACCGAAATTCTTCAACAAGATAGCTATGCTATACTCATTTTGGAACGGCGTTCCACTCCTCGACGGACGTTTAATTTCACAATGATGGCAACCCAAAACATACGAGAGGGAGGGAGTACCCAGGCCTCCCTGGATCTGCTCTATCACATCAGCCGCGAACTGGCTGCTGCGCTGGAATTGCGCGTGGTACTGGAGCGGATCATCAAACTCTCTTTGCAAAACGTCAGAGGCAGCAGCGGTTCTGTTATCGTGCTGGATGAGCAGGGGTCGGCCTTGGCTTCCATCATCGTGATAAAAGACAAGGTCATCCAGGAGACCAACGAACAATTGAAGTTCACCTTAGAGCAAGGGTTAGCCGGTTGGGTGCGGGAACATCGCCAGGCTGTCTTGATCCCCGACACGAGTAAGGACTCGCGCTGGCAGCGCCCGGTGCGTGTCGAGGAAGCAAATACCGGACCTAAGTCGGTGGTCAGCGCGCCATTGATCGTGCGCGAGAAACTGGTAGGTGTTTTGACACTGACGCATCCCGACCCCGGTTTTTTCACCGAAGAGCACCTCAGCCTAGTACAAGCGATCTCAGACCAGGCAGCCTTTGCTGTGCTAAACGCCCGTTATTACGCCGAAAGCCAGCGCCGGGCAGCTATTATGACTGCCATCGCTGATTCGGCCAGGGCCATCAGTGCCAGCCTGCAACTCGGTGAAGTACTGCAAACCATCCTGGAGCAAACCACCTCGGCCCTGGAAGTCGAAGCCGTCTCTCTGGCGCTGGTCGAGCCGGGCGGCAAAGAACTGGTTTTTCATGCAGCGACCGGCAAACAGAGCAAACAAGTGATCGGGGTGCGCGTTCGCATGGGCGAAGGCGTCGTTGGCTGGGTGGCCGAAAGTGGCGAAAGCATCATAGTAAAAGACGTTAAAAACGACCCGCGTTTTTATACCAAGGTGGATGAAGCCACCGGTTTCAAAACGCGCGCGATTGCCTGCGCCCCGATCCGCGCCAGTAAAAAAATTATCGGAGTGCTCGAGGCGTTAAACTCGTTAGCAGGCGATTTTGACAGCGAAGACCTACCTGTGCTGGAAGGCATTGGCAACCTGGCAGGCACGGCCATTGAACACGCCCAGCTATTTGAACAAATGGAAGCCACCCGCAGCCGTTACCTTGAATTGTTTGAAGACAGCATCGACCCCATCCTGATTACCGATATGGAGGGGAAGATCATTGATGCAAATCGCCAAGCGGAGTTGTTGAGCGGTTTTGATAAGAAAACCCTGACTCAAATGAATGTGCATCACTTTCATCAGGCAGATTACAAAGCATTAGGGGATGATCTTTCCGGGCTGAAGGAGGGTAAGACGGTTTCCTACGAGTCCGTGCTGCAGGGCAAGCGAAACGATTCGATCAATATTGAAGTGTACGTGCATAGTTTTAAAGTAGATGGCGTGGTCCAGTTGCAATGGATCCTGCGTGATATTACGGAGCGCATG
>JBBDXQ010000030.1:0-7228 GCA_040902265.1 Anaerolineales bacterium | reverse complement strand
CGCCGCGCGCTGCCAGCACGGCAATGCCATGGTCTCCCAGGCTTCCGGAGATGATGACTACATCGCCTGGCCGCGCCGCTGCACCATGGATGGCTGTCTCCTCCGGCATCAACCCCACGCCCGTGGTGGAGATGTATAGACCATCGGCAAAACCTCTGCCCACCACCTTGGTATCGCCGGCCACGATCTGTACTCCTGCTTCTTGTGCGGCCGTATGCATGGAAGCCACCACCTTCTCCAAGGTGGCAATTTCCAATCCCTCTTCGAGGATGAAGCTGGCGGTCAAATAAAGTGGTTTGGCTCCTAACATGGCCACGTCGTTGACCGTGCCGCATACCGCCAGGCGGCCGATATCCCCGCCGGGGAAGAATAGCGGGGCGACCACGTGGGCGTCGGTGCTGATCGCTAAACGAGAAACACCTTGCGTGGCGATCACACCGGCGTCGTTGCCGGCACTCAGCATAGGGTTGTCCCAGGCGGATATGAAATACTTGGCGATCAGGTCGTGCATCAATTTGCCGCCGCTGCCGTGCCCCTGCACAATGGTCTCTTTGTGCTGCAGCGGCACCGGGCACACCATCCCTTCGATGCTGGTCTTGATCGCCTCAGCCATGGCTCACCTCACTCACCAGGTCGGCTTTGTTGTAGTGGTAGTAAGCAGCGCAGGCCCCTTCGGACGACACCATGGTCGCTCCCAGAGGGTGTTCCGGCGTGCACAAGGTACCGAAGGCCGGGCATTGCGGTGGTTTCAGCTGACCCTGCAATATTTTCCCGGCAACGCACAATGGCGATTCTTCAGAATGGATGGCGCTGACATCAAAACGGCTTTCAGCATCGTATTGCGCATATTCCGGGCGCAGTGCCCATCCGCTTATCGGGATGTTCCCGATGCCGCGCCACTTGCGGTCACAGGTCTGGAATACTTTATTGATCAAGTCCTGCGCTGGGCGGTTGCCATCGAAGGTCACTGCCCGCGCATATGAGTTCACCACGCCGACTTCACTGGCTTCCAATAACCGCACGACATCCAGCACGCCGCGCAGCAGGTCCAGCGGTTCGAAGCCGGTCACCGCAATTGGCGTGCGATATTGTTCGGCGATCGGTGGGTATTCCCAATAACCCATCACCGCGCACACGTGACCCGCGGCTAAAAAGCCCTGCACTCGGTTGTGCTCGCCTCCCAGGATGGCGTGCATGGCGGGCGGCACGCATACATGCGAAACCAACACGCTGTAATTCTTCATTCCCAGGCGTGCCGCCTGATACACGCTCATGGCGTTGGCTGGCGCGGTGGTCTCGAAGCCTATGGCAAAGAAAACTATTTCCTTTTCCGGATTTTCCTGTGCGATCTTGACTGCATCCAATGGGGAGTACACCACGCGTACATCGCCGCCCGAGGCCCGTACCGAGAACAGGTCGCGCCCCGAACCGGGTACGCGCAGCATGTCTCCGTATGAGGTGAAGATCACGTTAGGCAGGGCGGCCAGCGCTAGGGCTTTATCGATCTGCTCCAATGGTGTCACGCACACCGGGCAGCCTGGCCCGTGCACCAGCTCGATCTCCGGCGGCAGCAATTCATCGATGCCGTAGCGCAGGATGGCATGCGTCTGTCCGCCGCACATCTCCATCAAGGTCCACGGCCGCGTGACTTCCGCGCGGATCTGTTGCGCGCTGCGCTTCACCAGCTCCGCGTCGCGGAACTCAGCCACGTATTTCACGCCTGCAGCTCTCCCGGCCGCACGCCTAGCTCTGCTTCGATATCGCTCACTTCGCGCAGCACCGCCAGCGTTGCCGCGGCTTCTTCTTCGCTCAGTAGGCTGATAGCAAAGCCTACATGCACCACCACGTATTCGCCCACTTTGGCCTCGGGGACGTATTCCAGGCAGGCTTCGCGCGATATGCCGCCGAAATCCACCTTGCCCATGAGCAAATCTCCCCTTTTGTAGAGTTCAACCAGTTTTCCAGGTACTCCCAGACACATTAGGCTCACGCTTTCAAATTGTGGTGGGCAACTGCCAATTGCCCCAGAGCAATACCGCCATCGTTTGCAGGCACTTGTTGGTGCGTAAACAGTCGGAACTTGGAGGCTTCCAACCGCGTCCTAGTGGCCGCCAGCAGGGTCATGTTCTGCCAGACTCCCCCGCTCAGCACCACAGTATCCAAACCATGGCGGCTTCGCAGGTTTTCGGACAGTTCGAGCACCATGTCAGCCACGCCATTGTGGAAGCGCGCCGCGATGCGGCCAAGGTTGACCGCGTTATTAACGTCTTCTAGTACCTGGTGCAATACCGGTTCGGCGCTGAAAGTTTCTTCGCATACATCAAAGGCGTAGGCCTCCGACACGCTGGGTTCGACGCAATTCTCCAGTTCTATGGCGGCCTGGCCCTCATAATTCACCGTAGTTCGCAGTCCGGTCAGCGCAGCCACGGCATCGAACAGCCTGCCCATACTGGAAGTCAGAGGTGCGTTAAGGCCGCTGACCAGTTGTTGCCTGGCGCCCTTTAGTTTCTCAGAATTTACCTGGGCGCTTGTTAGGGTAGATCCATCGTCAAGGCCCAGGAGGTTCAACCAGGCTAGCGCCAACCGCCAGGTTTCCTTCACCGCCAGGTCCCCACCTGGCATGGGCACATAATTCAAATGGGAGGCTCGTTGAAAGTCCCGATAACCGGCCAGCAGCACCTCGCCGCCCCAAATGGCGCTATCGCTTCCATAGCCGGTGCCGTCGAAGGCAAAGCCGATCACGCGGGCATCCGCTGGCAGACCGTGTTCTGCCATGCAGGCTGCGACGTGGGCATGGTGGTGCTGCACGCCCAGGGCGGGCAGCGCCTGGCGCTCGCTGCGCTCCAGCGCGTAGCGCGTACTCAGATAGTCAGGGTGTAGATCGTGGACGATCATTTCCGGGCGTACCCGGAATAATCGCTCTTGGCGGGCTATGGCCCGCTCATAAGCTTGCAGCGTTTCGTAATTGGTCAGATCGCCCATGTGTTGGCTTACAAATGCATAGTTCTCGCGGGCCAGGCCAAAAGTGTTCTTTTGCTCTGCGCCCGTGGCTAACAAAGGCGCGCTAGCCCAGCCCAAGCGGATCGGCCGGGGCGCAAAGCCGCGTGCTCGCCGGATAGGCGAGACGACCTTGGTGTGCTCTTCCACCCGCACCACTGAATCATCCATGCCAGCTTCGATCGGCCGGTTGTGCATAAGGAACGCAACCGCCAGCGGGCTCAACTGTTTTTTAGCGGCAGTGTTGTCTGTCAGGATGGGTTCCTCGCTGCGGTTCCCACTGGTCATCACCCACGCATCCGGAATGCCATCCGCTCTCTCCAGCAATAAATAATGCAACGGCGTATACGGCAGCATCACCCCCAGCAGGCGTTGGCGCGGCGCCACTTCTGCACCGATGGTTGCATCCGCTCGTCGTTTCAATAGCACAATGGGTCGCCGGGCGCTCTGCAGTTCGGCTAGCTCCGCTTGGCTGGCTTCACAGGTGCGCAGCACCGTGTCAATGTCGGGCAGCATTATCGCCAGCGGCTTATCCGGGCGCGCCTTACGGCGGCGCAGGGCGGCCACGGCGTTGGGATTATTGGCATCGCAGGCCAGGTGGAAGCCGCCCAGTCCCTTGATCGCCACAGTCTCGCCTTCGGCCACTAATTGGCGTACCCTGGTCAAGGCCGTCTCCTGGTCCTTCGTAATTTTCTCGCCCTGCACCAGCCAAACTTGTGGCCCGCACTTGGGGCAGGAAACTGGCTGGGCATGGTAGCGGCGGTTGCCGGGATCGTGGTATTCACTGGCGCAGCCAGGGCACATGTCAAAACCCGCCATGCTGGTCAGCGGCCGGTCGTATGGCAGGTCGCGGATGATGGTAAAACGTGGCCCGCAATGGGTGCAGTTGACGAATGGGTAGCGAAAATGTCGGTCCGCGGGGTCGAACAATTCGGCCAGGCAGTCTGGGCAGATGGAAAGGTCCGGCGAGACCGGTTGGAAACCATCCGTCTGTATTTCCGACCCGCGGATCTCAAATGAAGAATGCCCATTGGACGAGCGCTTGGAGATGATGATCTCATCGATCTGGGCTAGGGGAGGTGCCTCTGAGCGCAGGGCGTCCAGCAGACTTTGCAGCGCGGCTTCATCGCCATCTGCCTCGATATCCACCCCGCCGCTGGTGTTGCGCACCCAGCCGCGCAGGGCCAGGCGTTGTGCCAGGTTATAAACAAAGGGGCGGAAGCCCACTCCCTGGACGATGCCCTTTACCCTGACGCGCAGCCCGGCTTGTGCTCTCATCTCAACTCAGCAAGGTCTCAAGCCAGTTTTGCCAGGCAGGTAATCCTTCCCCTGTTTTGCACGAAAGTGGAAAGGTGAGCAAACCGGGGTTCAATATCTCCACGCCTGTCTTGAAATAGTCCATATCGAAATCCACATAGGGTCTCAGGTCGATCTTGTTGATCACCAGCGCATCCACTCCCTTGTACATGCCCGGGTACTTGTAGGGCTTATCCGCACCTTCAGGAATTGAGGCGATCAGGATGTTCTTGTGTGCGCCCAGGGGGAATCCGGCAGGGCAGATCAGGTTGCCCACATTTTCGATGATTAGCAGGTCCACGCTGGCTAGGTCCAGTTGTTCCAGGCCTTCCTGCAGCATCACCGCATCCAGATGGCATTCGCCGCCCGTGTTGATCTGCACGGCCCGCGCCCCGGCTTCGGCGGCTCGGCCGGCATCAATGCCGGTGGCCACATCGCCATCGATCACCGCAATGTCATGCCTATCCCGCAGCGCTTTTACCGTGTGCTCGATCAGCGAGGTCTTGCCCGCGCCAGGCGAGGCCATCAGGTTGATCGCAAATACTCCGGCTTCGTCCAGCCGCTTGCGGTTCTGGGCAGCCAGGCGTTCATTGGCGCCCATAATCTGTTCCACCACTGCAATTCGCTCAGCCATTCTCAACCTCTAAGGCGCTGGGTTGCGCCGCTCTTTCCACATCCAGGCCAACCAGGCGAAATTCCTCGCCGCTCATTACCCGCACTTTCTCGCTCCCGCACCCTGGGCAGTTGAAGGTCTTTCCGTCGGGCTGGAAGCTTTTTTCACAAGCTGTGCAGTGCATCGTCAATGGGATGCGCTCGAAATGCAGCCTGGCCCCCTTGGCTGCCGTCCCTGCGCTGATGATGTCCCAGTAGAACTGGATGGATTCATCCACGTAGGAAGCCAGGTCGCCGATCTCAATATAGATATCAGTCACCCGGGCAGCCTGTGCTGTAGCCGCACGCTGCACGACCAAGTCCAACAGGGCTTGTGTTACGGATAATTCATGCATCTGGCGACCTCCAAATAAGACACCCTTACCTTACCGTGTGCACCCCAAAACCTCTACGGACGATTGTCACGAAAGGAAGGGGACAGGGTGGGGCAATGAATTCCGCCTCCGTAGGAGGTACGAGACAAAATATACGAAAAGTCCGTGGTGTCCTGATCAGAACTGGCCATTTTTCTTTCCCTTCACAGCAATCGTATTAAAATAGCTACGTGCTACCCGTCAATCAAACCTCATCGAGGTGACATCGTGACAACACAAGCTAGGTCTCTAGGGCGTTCCGGTATCCAGATCAGCGCGCTTGGCGTAGGCTGTTGGGCCATGGGTGGGTCCAGCTGGGGTGGAGGCGCAGACGACCAGGAATCCATTCTCGCCATCCGCCAGGCCATGCACCTGGGGGTTACCTTCTTCGACACCGCTGATGTGTACGGCGATGGGCGCAGCGAGCGCGTGCTGGCTGAGGCGGTTGAAGGTCGCCGCGACCAGGTAGTGATCGCCACCAAGTTTGGCAACATGACCGATAAGGTTACCGGTGAGAGCACGGGCGGCGACCCGGACAGCATTGCCCGCGCTTGCGATGCTTCCCTGCAGCGCCTGAACACCGATTACATCGACCTGTACCAATTCCATTGCAACAATTTTGAAGCCGAGAAAGCCCTGCCGGCCCGCGAAGCCCTCGAGGGCCTGGTGGCCGCTGGAAAGATCCGCGCCTATGGCTGGAGTACTGATTTTCCCGATCGGGCACGTCTTTTCGCGGCCGGTCCAACGTGCACCGCCATCCAGGTGGAGCTCAATGTGATTGATGATGCGCCTGATATTCTGGATGTCTGCGATGAGTTCGACTTGGCCGCCATTAACCGCGGCCCGTTGGCCATGGGCCTACTCACCGGGAAATACAAGCCGGGCTCCACCCTGCCGCAGGATGATATTCGCGGCCCTAATGCTCCCGACTGGATGAAATTCTTTAAGCATGGCCAACCCAACCCGGAGTGGCTAAGCAAAGTGGATGCCATCCGCCAGATCCTCACCAGCCAGGGGCGCACTTTGGCTCAAGGCGCACTATGTTGGCTGTGGGCGCGTAGCGAGAAGAATATCCCCATCCCCGGTTTCCGTAATCGTAAACAGGTGGTGGAGAATTGCGGCGCGCTCAACTTTGGCCCCTTGACACAGGAGCAAGTGGCCGAGATCGACCGCATCCTTGACCGCTAAGCCCATTATGTTTGTTCCCTGTTTTCCTTTTATGATCAGCGAGGCTGACCTAACATCGGCCTCGCTATACTCCCGCCGCTAATGGCCACGGTCTTCACTCCGCCAGCACCTGCGCTCACCACGCCGCCTGCCGAGCTCGAGCGCGCCTTGGCCGCGCTCACCGCTGCCAAGCAGGCTTGGGCGGACCTCCCAATCTCCGCGCGCATCACCATCCTCGACAAGGTCCGCGCTGATCTGCGCGGCGTGGAGCATCGTTGGGTGGCGGCCGGCATGGCTGCCAAAGGCGCACAGCCAAACACCATGGCCGAAGGTGAAGAGTGGTTCGCCCTCAGCGTGCTATACCGCCTCCTGCGCTACCTGCGTAAATCCCTGGTCGATATCCGCAGCGGCGGTCTGCCGCGCCTGCCCGGTAAGGTCTGCTGGAAGCAAGCCGGCACCTTCCAGGTCGATTTACTGCCCCAATCCTGGCACGACCGCTTGGCGCTGCTCGGCGTGCGCGCTGAAGCTTGGATCGAAGACCGGTATCACGGCGACCTGCCCGCCATGGCCGCCTTCTATCGTCAGCAGCACCCTGAGGGCAAAGTGGTCCTGGTATTGGGAGCCGGTAACGTCGCTTCACTAGGCCCGGGTGACTTTCTACAAAAGCTCTTCGTGGAAGGCTGCGTGGTGCTCTTCAAAACCAATCCGGTGAACGCCTATTTGGGGTTGTTATTGGCGGAGGG
>JBBDXQ010000029.1:5805-7331 GCA_040902265.1 Anaerolineales bacterium | reverse complement strand
TGCCGCAGCCGAAGGTACAACCCCAAAGAGCCACTCTGTGGCTCTTTGGCTTTAATGGCATTACGCCAGCGCGTTTGACAGGATAATGTACTTTGCGTGCGACCAAAGCAGCGGATTAGCTATTGATCCCCAACGTTCATTCCAGTATCGATAATGGCCGTCATCGGTTCGTTCGGATCTTACTTGCTCAGGTAAACTGCCGTCGGGACCAGCTTGGGCCTCCACCCACATCAGAGCCTCCTTGGCCTTTTCCAAATCGCCTATCTCGGCATAGTACCAGCCTAACCATGCCGTTAGCAGGATCCAGTTTCCGCCGCCATAATATGTATCGGTGGCATAACGTCTTACGCCGGTCCCGGAGCGTAACGTGGATTCAATTTGAGCGATGGTCGACCTCATCGCTGAATCTTTTGGCCCGACAATTCGATAAGGGACAGCTAAGCCTATGAGACTGGCATCGACCGCTTTTGAGCCGATGAATTTTACGAAATGATCATCGCTGACACCTTTCGTAGTTATAAGATCGAAGATCTCTTTGCGGGTGCCGTCGTAATCAACACCAGTGAGAGCAGCATGAGCGCGCAAACCAGTGTAAATAGTGGCCAGAGTGTAGGAGTGTATTTCTTTGGGAAATTCTTCCCAACAATCGTAGCAGGGCAAGCGCCAAAGGGCTAAAAGGTAATCGGCCACAAGGCCAGCAGCCTCAAGCCAGTGACCCGGCAACTCTCCACCAGCAAGACGTTTGTGCTCGGCAAGGGCCCACAACCATGTGCCTAAGCCGTCTAATTGAAAGTTGGGCCAATCCTCCTCTGCCGGATCGCCATCCAGCCTATAGCGAGTATTAAGCACGTCGCTGGCATCTATCGGGTTTCCTTGGCGAACTTTGCGTATGGTGTTTTCGATAAGCATTATGCGCTGATTGACAACATTGGCAACCCAAGCATGGAAGTGCGCTGCGCTTTCGTGCTCCGAAACTAGATTCATGGCGTAGGCTGCGAAAGCCCCATCACGGAACCAACAGTAGTGGTAATTGAGGAAATTCGGGCTGGCAATGTAAGCGCCAGTCTCGCTCTGGTTCTGCAAAATTATTTCGATACTGCGTTGCCTAAGGTCAGTCATGGTCGGTTTTTATCAGTAGGCAAAGTTTCGACGACCAACATGGTCCAGAATTCTAAACTGGGAACTATAACTTTGATCCACCGATCGCCCGAGCTCCAGGAAAGGGGTTTCATGGATAAGTCGTCATTATCGGGGCAAGCGTAATAGACGTGTTGCACCTTCTCACCTACGAAAAGGCGGACGGGGAAGTTGTTTAAGGTATGAGGCGCTGGGTGCGATTCCGTCCATACAGGATCTTCCAAGCCGGCCATGTTTATTAGGTTGATGGCAAGCCTCCTGCCGGATCTCCTGGACACAGACCAAACCCTATCGGGGAGAGCCAGCTCAAGATCTGATAGGTCTTCTGCGCGAGGACCAATCAGCTCACCATAGCGAACGGCGAAATCGGCATAAGCCCTGAGGATCCG
>JBBDXQ010000029.1:0-5795 GCA_040902265.1 Anaerolineales bacterium | reverse complement strand
ATCCGCTTCAACTGGAGGTCGATAGCCTGATGCTTTGGAAAGTAAGGGTCGCTCAACAGCCGCTGGTCTTCGCCAAGCTCAATTCGGGTGGCACCGCCAGAGAGAATCAGCGCATCAACTAGCCGCACATTTATTGGACGTTCGGCAGGCAGATAGATAGCGATAACCAAGGGCTTGCCACTCGACTTGCCCCTAGACTCGAGGACTACATTGAGGATGTCGCGGTAGTAGGGGGTTGACGGCCAGAGTTCAATGTAGAGAAAATCCTGGGAGGTGTTGGCCAAGAAATCAATGGGCCAGTTTTTGACAGCATTAAAGGTGACCGGAGCAGATCCATAATGCTCTTTTAAGAGCTCAACAAAACTGGCGAAAGCGGTGGGGATATCAACCGGCTCCCCTGCCGCAGTGAAACCAGATCTTGGCTCCCCGTACTGATCCACATGTAAGCCATCGAACGACAATCTTTTGAGCGCTTCTCCACACTGAGCGAGCAGGTGCCGAATCCAAGGGCTGCCCGGAGAAGGGTCCATCAAACCTAGAAAATCCTCAAAGATATAGGGTTGACCCAGTTCATCGTATAAAGCCCAGTCACGGTGGGTCCTGGCAAACTCGAGTGAGGCGGCGTAGACGGCTAAGTAAGGCATGGCTGCCATACCCCGTTGGTGAGCCGCCCCCACGAAGCGTTCTACGGTGTTCAAGGAAAGGGGGCGGCCCAGAGGGTCGACGTATTCTTCAGTGGGGGATACAAGGGTGTCGTGGCGATAAAGCCAATCATAGAATTGCAGGCCGTTTATATGGTATTTGAGCAGTGCATCCAGTACCTGCTCAACATCCTGGCGGCCCGGACCAAAATCGCACAAGAAGCCATAGCGCGGATAATCTGTCCAGGTGGTGAGCACGTCGAAAGCGGTGGTGTAAGAACCTTCCCTTTCTCTTTCTCTCGTAGGGTGCATCAATGTTGCTCGGACGCCATATCCGCCTAGCATTTTAGTTTCAGGCTGCCAGAGAAGAGAGATACGGTGCGCGCCGGGGTCGAGCGAAACAGGAATTTCAATCTCAGCGATGGAATCGGCCAGATGGTAAATTGCTAGTTGTATTGTGGCATCCGCAGACACCTTGGTAAGCAGGTCTACAAACAAACTAATTGGTTCACCTGGTCTGAAGGTCCCTTTGGCAGGGTAAATGTCTATCAAATGCATGAATCAACCCTTGAGACCTGTGGTTGCTATGCCGCCGATGAAACTGCGTTGGAAGAGGATGAAAACGATCAGAACCGGCACAAGTGCGAAGATGGAGGCGGCGAAGACCTGACCCCATTCAGTTAGATGTTGAGACAGGGCAATAGCAATGGGAAGGGTGCGGCGGGCGGTCTCCTTGATAGCAACGTGCGCCCAGGGGAATTCATCCCAACTGTAAAGGAAGGTGAAGATAGACACCACTGCGAGGCCGGGGCGGGAGAGAGGAAGGACCACCTTCCAAAATATCGTAAATCGATTGGCGCCGTCGATAAGGGCTGCATCTTCAAGGTCGCGGGGAACGCCCTCAAAAAACCCGCGCAGCAAGAAGGTCTGCAAGGACAGGTTCATGGTGACATAAACCACCAAAAGTCCAGGCAAGGAATCCAAGAGATGGAGGTACTTAGCGATAATGAATTGAGGAATGATGAGCATCACTGGCGGAATCATCATGCCCAAAAGAAACAACGAGAAAAAGACTTCTTTGCCTGGGAATTGGAGACGGGCAAAGGCATAAGCCAACAAGGATGAAATTAACACAGTGAGGGAGGTGCTGCTGACCGCAACGATAAGGCTATTCAGAAAGTAAAGTCCGAAAAGGTCTTTGCCTAGCGCGCTGACATAATTTTGAATAGTAATTTCTTGCGGCCAGAGCCGCGGAGGAATTTCGAAGATAAAGGACTGGGGCTTCAATGAAGTGATAAGCATGTACCAGAATGGAATAGTGACAAAAGCTACTCCAAAGATTAGCAACAAGTAAGTGAGGTTTCTGGGAAAATGGCGGCGAGATCGTAATTTCATTTATATCTCTGCTTGCTTTCTTAATAGTTTGATCTGGAAGATACTGATAATGAAAACAAAAATGGTCAGCAAGTAACTGATCGCAGCGCCCATTCCAAAATCCAGACGAGTAAAGGTTGCCTCATACATTAGAGTGAGCACGAAATGGGTGAGATCCAACGGATCGCCGCCATTTGTGATCAGCAGATTTGAAATATAGGCATTCAGCCCGCCAATAGTTAGGACGACCAGAAGGAATACAAACGTAGGGCGCAGAAGCGGAAAGGTAATATAGGTAAAACGTGGGATGGGACCCGCCCCATCCACTTCGGCGGCCTCGTAGAGGCCCTGGGGGATAGCTTGGAGGCCGGCTAAAAAAATGATGGCTGTCCAACCGATGCCTTTCCAGATGCCTAATAGATGGATGGGAACAAAAGCCAGAACCGGATCAGCCAACCACAATATGTTTTTATCGATCACGTGAAGTACATCACGGAGCACATAATTCACAAGGCCAGCCTGGCCGCTAAACATGTATTCAAAAAGCAGGCTTACGATCACCCAAGAAGTAATAACGGGGAGATAGTAGAGCACCCGAAACAAGGACTTCCCGCGTATGTTTTGATTGAGTAGAAGAGCAACAAACAGGCCCAAGATCATCTGACCTGGCACTGTAACCAGAGTATAGGCTAAGGTGTTGAGCACCGCGCGGCGGAAGATAGGATCATCCAGCGCTTGAATGTAATTTTGCAAGCCCTCCCATTCGGACAGCTCCGGGCGAACGATATTCCAATCGTAGAAACTAATGCGAAAAGAATAGAGAATGGGAAGGATCACAAAGACAATGAAGAGGGCGAGCCCGGGCAAGAGGAACAAAGCAGCTGTGCCCAATTGTTGGAAACTCCGTTTTTTACTTAAGCGCATCTAGCACTCAGTTTACTCTCGTCAGGATTGTAAACGCGCTTTTACCCACCAGCCCCCACCCACTTAACAATGGGTGGGGGCTTTTACATTTAAGGTTACTGGCCAAGCAGGGTGTTGATCTCCTCGGCAGCCTGGTCAAGGGCTTCCTGTGGAGATTGTTCATTGCGCAGCATACGCTGGAAAGCGTTGTTGATGGCGCCATCCATATCACCCCAGGACGGGTGAGGAACGCGGGCCTGCGCGGTTTCCAACTGCCTAAGGAAAACGTCGAAGTATGCGGGCAACCCAGGATTTCCAATCAGGCTGGACAGAGTAGGGATCACACCGACTTCAGCCATCATGAGCTGAGACTCCTCAGAGAGCAGATATGCAACCCATTGCATAGCAGCCTGGGAGTTATCCGTGTCGGAGAAAATCACCACGTCTTCACCACCGACCACCGAGCTGGTCGTTCCATCTGAGCCAGTGGGGACCAGCTCGAAATTGACCGTGAAGTCTGGGTAAGTCCCGGCGTAAATATCGACCATCCAAGGGCCATCGGTGATCATGGCATATTTACCAGTTGCGTGCCCATCCGCGGTACCAATGCCCCCACCCAGCAGGTTGGGAGAAAGGCAACCCTGATCATACAGGTTGTCCAGCAAGGTGAAAGCAGCGACACTTTCAGGGCCATTCACATAGCCTTCGGCGGTGGTGATAGCTTCATCAACAACCTGGCCGCCCATCGCGTAGAAGATAGGGGCAGGCGCCCAGAAGTAGGTTCCGCCAAGCGCATATCCGTATTGTTCCACGGAGGGATCGGACAGATCGCAAGCGATGGCGGCAAACTCATCCAGCGTGGCGGGAGGACCATCCAGTCCGGCGGCATCGAATGCATCCTGATTCCAAAGTAGAACCTGAGTGTTCGTATTTTGCGGTAACCCATAGTAATGACCGTTCCAGTGGTTTGTGGCTAGCGGTCCCGGAAAGGTACCAGCCGAGATGGCAGCAAAGTCAGGCATGGCCGTGTCCAGTTCCAGCAAAGCGCCCTGATTGGCGAATTCTGACACCCAGACGATGTCCAGGCGAGCCGAATCGGGCGCTTCTCCACCAGCCAGGGATGTGAGCAGGGCGGGCTTGAAGTCATCGTAAGCGAAGCGGGTGGCTTCGATCGTAATCCCAGGATTGGAGGCTTCAAAGGCGGATATGACCGCCTCAAGCTGCGCAGTCTCTGGGTCGCTCATTGTGTGCCAGTAGGTGACGGTGACCGGTTCCACGGCTGCCGGCTCTTCCGTTGGTGCGGACTCTTCAGGAGTCTCTCCTTGCGCCGGAGCTTGCGTGGGTCCGCAGGCAGTCAGCACAAGCGAGAAGGTAAGCAAGAAGCCCAAAAGGGTAAGTAATGCTGATCTATTTTTCATCTCATCCTCCAACTCGTGTGTTTTCATTTGATAGATTTATTTTTGCCGTTCCTTTGTTCGACCTGTACCCAAGCACCTCCTCGTTCGACGCCAATTTACCAGTAAGTAAAATTTGGCTGAGAATAAATTCTTCGCTCCTAGACCACCAAAGCAACTGGCATTCCATAAGCAGGGGATTTGAACAACTCGCCCAACACCAAACCGGCTGCCCCCCTGGCCCAAGCATTGTCATCCCAGCTATCAATTCGAATCTGTGTGTCTTCAGCGAGCCCGGGCATTACATAGCTGCTTAATGCAACCCGCATGGGATCAAAGAGCATATTGCCGGAACGTACACCTTCGCCACTAATAATGATCAGCTCTGGATTGAGAACGTTAATCAGGTTAGCAATCCCGCGAGCAAGCGTTTCCCCGGCCGACGAAAATATTGCCGCAGCCTTTTGATCGCCCTTTGTTGCGCGGCTGAGCAGTTCATCCATGGTCAAGTCTTGAACCCCGAGTTTCTGTTTTGCCTCTCGGATCAGTCCGGGGTCGGCAATAAGCGCTTCCAGACATCCGCGTTTCCCGCAATCACAAAGTGGGCCGTTAGGATCGATAACCGTGTGGCCAAACTCGCCAGAACCACCGTGGGCACCGCGGTAAAGTTGGCCATTGATTACCATTCCCAATCCAACTCCCCGCCCAATGGTGACCGTCAGGAAATTATCGATACCCTGCCCCATCCCAAACCATTGTTCGGTCAACGTAAGGGTATTTACGTCATTGTCAACAGTGGCAGAAACGCCTAGTTGTATTTGGAGCATTTCCCGCAAGGGCACATTGCGCCAGCCAAAATAGGGAGAGTGACGCAGGATCCCATTTTGAGCATCGATGATGCCTGCCAGGCCAACTCCAACCCCCAACAGTTGATCCTTGCGGATGGCTCCGTCTGCTAAAAGAGCCTTTACTCCTTCTTCTAATGCCAGAATTACAGACTCTATTGAGCGTCCCGACAGATGGGAATTTCGATTGGCGATTACTTTTGCATTAAGGTCTGTTAGGGCACTGGTAATATGATCTTCTGCCAATTTGAACCCGACAACATAGCCGCCTTTCGGGTTTAGCGCTAAAGGGATTGGCCTACGTCCCCCAAGGGAATCGCCAGCTTCTTTTTCGAAGATTAAGCCGCTTTCAATCAACTCAGCAGTAATTCCCGAAACCGTAGCCGCACTTAAACCAGATATCCGGGCGATTTCTATGCGCGATATCGGTCCTTGGGTCTTAATACTATTTAGCACGTTAGAGCGATTGATCGCTCGGACTAATTCTCGGCTACCGGCAGGGTGTATACGCATACTTAGTTAATTCATTGAATTAACTAAGTATATTCTATGCCTCTTTTTCCCTTTAGTCAAGGATTCGGTACGTACACTTAGAAATGTCACACCTCCGTGAGAGACTATGGAGATGCGACAAGACA
>JBBDXQ010000028.1:0-7346 GCA_040902265.1 Anaerolineales bacterium | reverse complement strand
CAGCGCCAGCGTGGACTTGCCGGAGCCGCTTTCACCAACCAACCCGACCGCTTGTCCGGTCTCGATAGTTAGGTCGATATCACGCAGCGCCTCGAATTCAGTTTCGCTTATGCGATAAGCAACCTGCAAACCTTCAACTTTCAATAAAGCGTTTACCTGGTGCATAACTAGTGATCCAGATTCACTTGAAAGACGCGTTTGAGCCCATCGGCCAGCAGGTTGACCGAGATCACTAACAGCGAGATGGCTGCTGCTGGGAAATATAGCGCCCAAGGCGTCTGCGACACAGTGCCGCGCGCCTCGAACACCATCAGCCCCCAATCTGGGCTGGGTGGCTGCACCCCCACGCCGAGGAAGCCTAGCGATGAGGCCAGGAAGATAGCATACGAGAAGCGCAACGCGGCTTCCACCGCCAGCGCTGGCAGCACCGCCGGAAAGATCTCGCGGAACAGGATGCGCGCCGATGATTCGCCCTGCACCCGCGCGGCTTCGATATAGGCGCGCGTCTTTACCGACAGCACCACGCTGCGCACCACCCGCGCTACGATGGGGATGTAGACCACTACGATGACCAGCAAGACGGAATTGCGCGACGGCCCAAGAGTGCCCAACAGCAGCAAAGCCAGCAGCAAAGCCGGCAAAGCCAGCAGGCTGTCGAAGAAGCGCATCAGCAGCTCGTCGAACCAGCCGCCCCGATAGCCACTGAGCAAGCCCAGGCTGGCGCCGATGGTCACGGCCAGCAAGGTGCCCACCCCGGCCAGGGCGAAGATGTCTGCTGCGCCTAATACCACGCGGCTGAACACATCCCGACCCAGGCGATCGGTGCCGAACCAATGGGAAGCCGACGGCGCCTGGCGGGCGTCTTGCACGATCTGCTCATTGACGCCGAATGGCGCCAGCAGCGGCCCAAGCAGGGCCAGCAGCAGGAACATCACGAAAACCCCCGTACCGAAGGCATGCGCCGGCTGGCGAAGCAAGGCGCGCAGCAGGGTAAAGAAGCGCTGCCCCCACGTGGGAGCAGCGCTTTCGCTACTTAGTTTGATCTTGGCGGAAAGTGCCACCGCATGCTTATTTCAAGCGGATGGTGTGCAGGTCAGTGCGGCCGGGAAACGCTTCTAACTGGAAGCCGGTGAACTGGTCGGAGATGGCGCCGAACACCGGGAAATAGTAAGCGATGATCACCGGACCGCGCTCAGCCAGCAAGGCCTGGATCTGGGAGTAGGCTTCCACCCGTTCCATTTCGTCCAGAGTGGTGCCGGCCGTCGCAGCCAGGGCGTCAAACTCGGCGTCTGAGAAATGCGCCTCATTCCAAACCGCCCCGCTTACCAGCATGGTGTCCAGGTAGAACTGCGGGTAAGGCCGTGAGCCCCAACCGGTTATGCCCAGGTCCACTTCCAGCCAGCCGTTCTCGCCGTAGTACACCTCTTCGGGCTCGACGCTGATCTCCACATTGATGCCGGCCTCCGCCCATTGCTCCTTGAGCACCGCTGCCAGGTCAGGCCGGCCGCCGGTGTTAGGTGTATGTAGGGTCAGGACCAGGCCGTCCGCGTAGCCAGCTTCAGCCAGCAGGGCGCGGGCTGCTTCCACGTCGCGGGCCAGCGGCAAGACACCCGGATCGAAGTAGGCTTCATACAGCGGGCCAATCGGGCTGTCGTTGCCGATGGCGCCATAACCCTGCTGCACTAGTTCCAGGATTGCTTCGCGGTCCGTAGCCAGTTTCATGGCCTGCACCACGCGCGGGTCGGAGCCTGGTTCACGGTCGGCGCGCAAGCGCACCAGGTCGAACCCGTTGGTGGGGATAGCCACACTCACGATGCCTTCCACTCCGTCCAAACTTTCAAACAGAGGCGTGCTCATGCGCATCACCAGGTCCACCTGGCCACCGCGCAAGGCGTCCACCATGGCGGTCTCATCGGAGAAGAAAATGATCTCTACATTGGCCAGGCCGGGCTGCCCGGCGATAAAATAATCAGGGTTGGCGCTCAAGATGATGCGGTCCTCTGCGCTGTAGTTATCAACCACAAAGGGACCCGTGCCGTTGAAATCGCTGGCATCATCGGTGCCGTCTTTGATGACCAGGGCGTGGTTATCGCTGAGGTCATACAAAAAGAAGGGATTGGGAGAGTTGAGCGTGAAGGTTACTTCCAAGTCACCGCTGGCCGCGATGCTGGCGATGTTTTCGTACAGCGAAGCGGTGGCGTATTCGGCTACCGGGTCGCGCAAACGGTCGAAGGTCCATACTACATCCGCGGCGCTCAGCGCGCTGCCGTCATGGAAGCTGACGCCTTCTGCTAAGGTGAAGGTGTAGCTGAGGCCGTCATCGCTCACCTGCCAAGCGCTGGCCAGGCGCGGGATAGGCTGGTTACTTACCGGGTCGATATCCACTAGGTAGTCGTAGACCGCGTTGGCCACCAGCACTTCCGCATCGGAAGAAATCAGCGCCGGGTCGGTCTGCACCAGGGATTGGAAAGCCACGCGCAACGTGCCGGCTCCTTCTGCGCCGGATGTCTGGGCCGCTGAAGCGCAGGCGGCCAGCACCAGGCTGGCAACGAAAATCAAAGATAGCAGTTTGGGGAACTTAAGCTTTTTCTTCATTCTTCTTCTCTTTTTTTTGTGACGCATGGCGAAATTTCGGATAAACGGAAAACCGGCCCAGGCTGTCTCCCGCTTCCTGGCGACAATCGGGGCAGAGTCCCATGAATACGTAATGCTCTCCTAGTACCAGGAAGCCGGTTTGTTTATTCAGCGCCTTGAACAATTTGCGCACATAGGCATCCGGCACCTTGATATCCATCCAGCAGGTGTGGCAGATTAGGTGGTGATGGAGCTCCTCGCTGGCCAGCTCGTACACTTTGCCACCGGCCACTTCGTTGCCATGGATCAGCCGGTAGCGGCTGAACATCTCCAGGTTGCGGTACACCGTGGCCGAACTGATGTGTGGGGCGGCCCGGCGCACATCGGCGTAGATCTCATCGAAGGTGGCGTGCTCCCCGCGCGCCGCCACCGCCCGCAGGATAAGGTCACGCTGCGGGGTGAGGCGGAAGCCGAGGGAGCGGATGCGGCGCTCGACTTTCGTATTGGGGTAGGTGATGGTCATATTAGTAATTTTCGTAAATGCGAATTTTCGCAATAATACCCATGCATTGTTGCTATTGTCAATGCTTTTGATCGACGGCTTGACAGGGCTTAATCAAAAGCGTATTATGTTGGTGTCTAAGTACCTAATGTCTATCTGGATATAGGATATTCCAAATGCGATTATCCAAACGAGGCGAATACGGCATCCGCGCCATGCTGTACTTGGCCCGCCAGGCACGGCCTGGGGACCTGGTTCAGCTTAAACAGATCGCTGAACAAGAACACATCCCCACCAAGTACCTGGAGCAGATCCTGCTGACCCTGCGCCACGCCGGCTTGCTGCACAGCCGCATGGGCGTGCGCGGCGGCTATTACCTGGCCCGGACTACAGACCAGATCAACCTGGGCCAGATCGTACGCACACTGGATGGCCCGTTAGCCCCGGTCAACTGTGTCAGCCAGGTGGCCTATGAGCCCTGCGACTGCCCGGACGAGGCTACCTGCGGCCTGCGCCTGGCCATGCTGGATGTTCGCAATCACATCTCCCAGGTTCTCGATAACACCACCCTGGCAGATATCGTTAGTCGCACCACTATAGGCGCAGCAGTCTAGCGCCTTAAGGCGGACAGGGTCGTTTCTTCCTAAAAGGGAATTATCTATCTAGGAAAACTGGACTCAACCTTTTTTCTGTATCATGCGAGGAATAAGCAGGAGATATTATGTCGATCATCTTGGAAGGGGTATCCAAAAGATATGGCGAGCAAGTCGTCGTAAATAACGTCTCCCTCGAGATCAAGGATGGTGAATTCTTCGTCCTGCTGGGCTCCAGCGGCAGCGGCAAGACCACCGTGCTCAATATCATCGCCGGCCTCACCGACGCCGACGAAGGCAAAGTGCTGCTGCACAAGCGCGATGTGACCAACCTGCCCACCCAGGCGCGCAATGTGGGATTCGTCTTCCAGAATTATGCGCTGTTCCAATACATGACCGTGGCCCAAAATGTCGAGTTCGGCCTGCAGATCAAGAAAGTGCCGCGTGGCAACCGCCGCCGCAGACGCGATGAACTGCTCGAACTGGTCGGCCTGGTAGGCCTGGGAAACCGCATGCCGCGCCAGCTTTCCGGTGGCCAGCAACAGCGAGTGGCCCTGGCTCGCGCCCTGGCCCTGGAGCCCGATGTGCTGCTGCTCGACGAGCCCCTCGGCGCGCTGGATGCCAAGATCCGCATCGACCTGCGTCGCAGCTTGAAAAACATCCAGCGCCAGTTCGGTGTGGCTGCCATTCTCGTCACCCACGACCAGGAAGAAGCTTTCGACCTGGGCGACCGCATCGGCGTGATGAGCTTCGGCCGCCTGATCGAAGTCGGCACGCCCCAGGCCCTTTACCAGTTTCCCCAAACAGAATTCGTAGCTTCCTTTCTTGGCACCGCCAACATCTTGCTTGGCGAATCGGATGGAGCGCATGTACGCATCGGTAAGAACATCTTCACGCTTTCCAGCGAAACAGCCAGCCTAACCTCGGACCGCGTGCAGGTGGTGTTCCGGCCCGAAGATGTGTCCCTGGCCGGCAAGTCTTCAGATGTGGAAGGCATAGCCCTGGCGGAAGGCAAAGTGGTGGAAACCGGCTTCAACGGCCCCACCGAACGCCTGCGCCTGGAACTGCCTCCTATCGCCGGTGTGCGCGCCATTGCACCCACCGTCCCCTTCGGCAACAAGAACATCGTGGTCGAGGTCAGCCGCACTCCGGAGCAGACTCAAGGACTTTCGCTCAAACCGGGAAAGAAAGCATGGGTCGGCATCCGCCGCCTGCATGCCCTGGCGCATCCTGGGTTGCATTTCATATTACTGACCGACAGCTCTGCGCGCAGCGAAGCCACCCTAACCACGGGCGGCCAACTAGCCAGGCTAGCGCACGCCCAGGTGACGCTCTTAGGCCTGGGGAAAAAAGAAAAAGCCTTGAAAGCCCACTTGCAGGAAGCCCGCAAACAGATCGGCAGCGGCATGGCTTCGATGGAAATGCATGCCTCTTCCCTACCCCTGCCTGCTGCCGTAAGTAAGGTCACCCTGGAGCGCCCGGCGGACCTGGTGGTGATTAGCTGGAAGCCAAAGGATGGCCTCGAGATCCCTGAGCAGATCCTGCATGCCGGCAACCACCATCTTCTGCTGGCCACCAGCGCCGACCCGCTGCTGAGCAACGCATTGATCTGCGCAGCCAGCGGCGAGCCGGGCAAGGATGACGTGATGTTCGCCGGCCGCCTGCTGCGCCATATCGGCGCTAAAGCCACCTTGCTCACCGTTCAGAACCCCTTATTGACCGATGAGTTCCAACTAATCCAGATGGAACGCTTCATGGCCGGCGGCGTGCAAAGCCTGGCACGCTTCGGCATTCGCGCCAACAAGCAAATTAAAAAAGGCGATCCACTGACAACCATCCTGGATGAGATCCGATCCGGGAAGTATGACCTGGTGGTTGTTGGCGCGCCCCTGCCCGGGCGCTCCGGAAAATTGGCTCTCACCGGGGTGGTGGGCTCTGTGTTGCGATCCGCCCAGAATTGCTCGTTCCTGATCGTCCGCTCGCACCACCAGGGACCCATTCGCAAGTTCATTGCCTAAGCCGCGCTTGGTTTAATTGACCATCACTTAATTGAAAGGAGCATCAGTGAGCAAACGTTTTTCCGTCTATCTTGGGTTCGCTGCCCTCAGCCTTGTACTGGCCGCCTGCGGCGCAAGCCAGCCTCTCGCCACCGGTCCCGCCGGCAATCAAGTCACCTTGGTCTTGGCCGCTTACACCACGCCGCGCGAAGCTCTCGGGGAGATCATCCAGTTATTCAAAGCCCATTGGCTGGCAGAGACCGGCCAAACCGTGGTCTTCGAAGAATCCTATCAGGGCTCGGGGGCTCAATCCCGCGCCGTAGTGGAAGGTTTCGAGGCTGACATCGTCGCCCTCTCTTTGGAAGCCGACGTCATCCGCATCGAGGAAGCCGGCCTGATCACCCACGATTGGAAAACCGTAGGCGCAGGCGGCATGATGTCTGACTCGATTGTTGCCTTTGCGGTGCGCGCCGGCAACCCGCTAAGCATCGACGATTGGGACGACTTGGCCGACGATGGCATTGAAGTGCTGACGCCCAACCCAGCCACCAGCGGCGGCGCCATGTGGAACGTGCTCGGCCTTTACGGCGCGGCCCTACGCGGGCACGTGGAAGGCGTCCCCGGCGACGATCCGCATGCAGCTTTTGAATTCCTCAAAGCCGTGTTGGGCAACGTGCTAGTGCTGGACGATAGTGCCCGCGACAGCATCACCAACTATGAGCAAGGCATTGGGCATGTGGCTATCACCTACGAGAACGAAGTACTGGTCGGCCAGCAAGCTGGTGCGGACTATGATCTGGTCATCCCCTCCTCCACCATCCTGATCCAGAACCCGGTGGCGGTGGTGGATGCCTATGTCGATAAACACGGATCGCGCCTAGTCGCAGAGGCTTTTGTGGAATTCCTCTTTTCCCCAGAAGCGCAGGAGGTCTTTGCCCAGCACGGCCTGCGCTCGGTGGACCCGGATGTCGCCGCAAACACTGCAGACCTCTATCCTCCCGTACCCGACCTCTTCACCATCGATTTCTTTGGCGGCTGGCCGCAAGTCCGCGTTGAGATCTTCGGTGAAAGCGGCTTATTCAATCTGGCCATCCAGGAAGTCCAGGGACAATAAAATATGAAGGCAGCCCTGCCCCAGGCAAGGCCCAAAGTGCGCAGCCCCGAGCTGGGGCTGCGCGCCGCCAGCTTCACCTTCATCCTCTTGATGGTGCTCATCCCACTGGCCGTCATCATCCAAGATGGCCTCAAGGAGGGGCTGGGCGAATTCTGGCGACAGGTGACCCTGCCGGTTGCCGCCCACGCCATCCTACTCACCTTGTGGACCTCGGCGCTAATGACCATAATCAATGCCGCCATGGGTCTGCTCACCGCCTTTGTCCTGGTGCGCTACGATTTCCCCGGGAAGGCGCTGCTGAACGCTATCGTGGACTTGCCTCTGGCCATCCCCACCCTGGTCACCGGCGTCATGCTGGTCATCCTCTACGGGCCGCAGCAGGCGCTGGGGCAATTCCTAAACCAGGAGTTGGGCTTCCAGATCATCTTCGCGCCCCCGGGTATCGTGCTGGCGCTGCTCTTTATCACCTTCCCCTTCGTGGTGCGCAGCATCCAGCCGGTTCTGCTGGAACTCGACCGGCAGCAGGAGCACGCTGCGGCCACTCTCGGCGCCCGCAGCTGGACTAT
>JBBDXQ010000027.1:0-7407 GCA_040902265.1 Anaerolineales bacterium | reverse complement strand
TCGAATTAGCAGTGTTCGCCTGCAAGTAGGAGATAAATGGAACATCAAAAAAGCAATACCAATTTGTTGTCCTTGCGCAATCCTAGCTTGTGGGTGCTCCTGCCCCTGGCCTTCTATATTTTCCTTAGGTTGACGCCTCAGGCTGACCCCGAGATCGTCATCCCCATGCACCATTTCAATATTGTCTCGGCCACTTCCCTGGTCTCCTTGCTGGTGGCTATCGTTGTAGGCATCGTGGGATACCGCCAGCGCAACCAGCAGGTCATTTATGTGTCGCTGGCTTTTATTTCCCTGGCAGCTTTCTTCAGTGTACACGGGTTGGCCACCCCCGGCTACATCATTCCCGACTTCACCGCGGTGGTCGGTGTGGCAGCCCAGCTCAGCGTACTTACCATGAGCTTTTGGCTGCTGATCTCTTCCCTGCCCGCAGACGCCCCTTTTAGCGCCGCTTTTGCGCGCTATACCCGCTACCTGCTGCCGCTTTACACGCCCGCCATTATCATCCTGGGGTTAATGGCCATTTCCAATCCTGTCCTGGCCACTTTTTTACCGATCAATAGTGAACCGCTGAAATATTTAGCAGCTTCTCTCACCATCCTTATGGCCGGCATCGCCGGGTATCGCTACTGGCAGTCCTATCGCTATTCGCGCTTCCCCTTCCAACTCGGCGTCGCCTATATCAGCGGCTGGATCGCCGTCACCCAGATCATCATCACCACCGGCACAACCTGGCTGCTTAGCTGGTGGACCTATCACTTCCTGCTGCTGCTGTCGGTGATCGTGGCCGTGGCCGCCTTGCTGGTGCAATACCGGCGCGGCGACTCGTTTGTACGCTCCATCCTGGGCTTGTTTTCCGACGACCCCAACGAGCGGCTGGCCGCGGGCATTTCGCCCAGCGTACGCAACCTGATCCAGGCCACCGAGGCGCGCGATCCCTATACCGCCGGCCACTCCTACCGCGTGGCGCAGGGCGCTTTCCAATTGGGCAACGCCCTCAAGCTGCCGCCCGAGGACCTGCGCGTGCTGGTGCAGGGCGGCATCGTGCACGATGTGGGCAAGCTGCAGGTGGCCGATGAGATCCTCAACAAACCTGGTCCGTTGAACGCGGAAGAGCGCAAAGCAATTGAACACCATCCCGTCGCCGGATACGAACTTTGCGCCCGCCTCGGGTTCATGGCCCCGGAACTTGGCGTCATTCGCTCCCACCACGAGCGTCTGGACGGCACGGGTTACCCCGACGGCCTGGCAAATGGCAAGATCCCCATGCTGGCGCGCCTGCTCAGCGTCATCGACGTGTGGGACGCGCTCACCTCCCCCCGGGCTTACCGCCCTGCCTGGCCGCAAACCGCGGCGCTGGATTACCTCAATGAAAACCGTGGCAGCCAGTTTGATCCCAAGATCGTCGACGTGTGGACCGCGTTCTTGTCCAAACAAGATCCGCAGACCAACGCCGCCGTCGATGATTGATCGCTGCACGGGAGGAATTCAAAATTCTAAGTAAAAGGAAAAGGCGCTTTCAGCCGCGATGGAATCAATATGTCAGTTGGCATTTCGATTTGACTTACCGCTGTAAGCTCTGGCTGAAAGCGGCCATTTGCGCGCAAAGGAAAGAGCTCCAGGGCAAACATTTTATGATATATCATTGGGTTGTCGTTCATCCTTTTTTGACGCTTGAACGACCCAATCCCCATTCCAGCAGACCGAGGTGGAAAAATGGTCAAGCGATCAAGAAAGGCAATACCACTAGTAACACAAGAAAAAGTGATGGTGGGAGCGAACGAGCTAACATTTCAGGTTAGCACCTATGCCGCCTTGCTTTTGCAGTTAATAGATTCAATTACTGAATATCGAATTCCACATGAGCGTAGACATTCAAGTGCGGTCGCGGCGTACTCTTTGGGTCTAACAAGAATAAGCGGCCTGTCCTTTGATGCACGGAAAATTCAACTACTTTGGTATGCTGCTTTACTGCATGATGTTGGTAAATTGTGTCTGCCTTCTGCCATTTGGAACTATCCGAGAAAATTGACGACAGCAGAGTATAGTTTAGTTAAGACGCACGCCAGGTTAGGTTTCGAGATGTTAAACGCTCTCGAAATTTCAAACGACGTGAAGTTTGCAGTGCTTCATCATCACGAGAGATGGGATGGATCGGGATATCCGGATGAGCTTAAGGGCATGGAAATCCCACTGTTTGCACAGATTATAGCTGCCGCAGATGTCTTTGACGCGCTGACTCACAGGCGAACATACCGGGAAGCTTTTTCAGCGCAGGAAGCAAGGAAAATCATGCAAGAAGAGCCTCTCAAATTCAACCCCCTAATCATTGAAGGTCTTGAGGCGCTGGACAATGATTCAGACCTGATTGCAACGATATTACCAACCACGGATTCTACATTCTCCTTTCACGTAACCGGATAAATTCCAATAATAACTATTGACGCTCTAATAAGAAAGAAAATGGGGTCAGTTGGCAGGGCCATTCTTAATTGTTGCTTCTTCTCTTGCTCCTATATTTTTTATCTGGGTTTATCGGAGTGAACAGCGAACGCGTTTAGAAATAGCAAAGATTGAAAACGGCCAGTTGTGATGCCGCCATCCGAAGACCCCAATCGCATCAACTCTCTAACCGTTAGTTCCACACATGCATCTGTTCCTACTCCACAAGGAAATTAATGGCTACGCCAACCTTACAACGTCCAACAGCTATTGCGCAGTTTGCTTATGGTTTGATGAAGGCCCGCTTTGCGCCGCGCCGCCGCTTTGTACGCTGGTTTTACGACCGGTTCGCCTTTGCCTACGACGCGGTGCTGCTGCTCGCCGACCGGCAGCCAGCCGCCCTTACCTGCCAGGCCAGGTCAGCTACATTGGAATGGATGCGTCTCGCGGCATGCTGCGCCGCGGCCAGGCCAAGTGCGCCAGCGGCAATTGGCCGGCCAGTTTCGTGCAGGCCGACGCTGAAGCCCTGCCCTTTGCCGCGGCGCGCACCGCTTTTGTGCTGGCCATGGGGGTCCTGCAACATCTGCATGATCCACGCCTGGCGGTCGCTGAACTGATGCGGGTGGCCAGACCCGGCACGCGCCTGCTGGTGATCGACGAACACCGTGCCCAGAAACGCATCCTGGCCGCGTTTCGACCTGATCAGTTCCAGCCGCAGGCCTGGTGTGAGTACTTTGTACTCGATTTAGCTGTCTAACATTTCTGTTAGGTTTGGGGGTAAGCGCTCATGCTACGATGGTTGACACGCAGAATTGTATGGGGTCTATGCCCAAAATACTTGTAATTGAAGATATGCCCGAAAGCGCGGACATGGCCGCCCAGATCCTGCGCTCGTATGGTCATGAAGTTTGGATCGCCGACAACGCCCACGCCGGCCTGGAGCTGGCCGCCGAACTTTTCCCTGACCTGATCGTTTGCGATTATTGGCTGCCAGACCAGGATGCCCGCGCTGTTTTGAGACGCCTGCGCGAAACCGAAACCCTGAGGAACATCAAAGTAGTGGTTTGCACGGCAGCGCCTGAATTGATCATGCGACAAACCGTGGAGGACCTGGAATTCGACGGCTATATTGCCAAACCATACCGGCTAAGCAACTTTATGCAGGCGGTCGAGGCGCAACTGGCCTAACCTCGGAAAAAACCTGTTCAAAACCAGTAAAATTAGCGTACAATGCGGTTGCGCGTGCTCGGGTGCCCCCCTCACCTGGGCATGCGCAACGACTTATTGTTACAAACAAAAAGAGGCCTTGCGGCCTCTTTTTGTTTGTTTGTGAAGCTTAGGCGCGCGCCCGGCTGCGAGAGATCAGCGAGATCACCGCGACGAAGAGCGCCGACCCGATGATCGACCACAACACCGGGAACGTGTTGTTATCGATGGTCACCGCGAACGGCTCTGGCAGCCCGAACTGGCGGGCTAACCACATGCCGATCAGCGCGCCGATGAAACCAACCGCGATCGAGGTGAGGCAGCCGCCGGTGGAATAACCGGCAATGGCCTGCCCGATCGAACCGGCAATCCCGGCGATAAGAAGAAGGACTATCAATTCAACAAGAGTCATATCCGATCCTTTCAATAACTAGAGAGATTTGGCTATGCACGTTCGCGGCCCAGGATCAGCCAGAGCAGTTCCACGAATACCCAGGCCAGCAGCAAGTACACAATCATGGCGATGATCGAGGTAACCTCGAGGACCACGCCGCCCTCCGAGCTGGGGTTGTTTACCAGGGTCTGGAACGGCCACAGGAAGGCGCCGCTCAAGGCGTAGATAAAATCGGCGAACGGGTTGCCGGGGTTAGCCGCCAGCATGCGCAGCACCACGCGCAAACCGATCAAGCCTTCGACGATGCCGGTGAACCACCACACGAAGTTGGTCGCCTTGCGCAGCACGATCTGCCGCTTGGCCAGTTCTTTTTGGCGGAACTGGCGGTCCTGGGTGGCGCGCCTATCTGATTCGACGACCTGCGTTTCCCGAACCATCTTTTCACGAGCCATCTTGCCCTCCTGAGGTAGGCCGCGGCCGGCGGGCCAGCGCAATAACGATGGCCACGGTGCCAAACAGCAGCGCCACGATAAGGCCGAACAATAGAATCTGGGTTGTATTCAGCGACCCATCATTTTGGTTTTGGGTTTCAGCCGGCTGTTCCTGGTCTCCGCTGACGATAATATTTCCCACGCCTTCGGTGGCGTCGAAATTGATATCGATCACAGCCGAACCATCACAGGCAGCCAACCCCAGGCTCGATACCAAGGTCACTATCAAAAGGAAAATACCACCCTTGTTGGATTTGGCTAAACACATAAGCTACACCTCCTATCTTCTTACCTGAAAACGAGTGATCTGTTCCTCACGTTATGTGCCTGTTCCCTGGCCCCCACGCGGGGCTATTTCGCTTTCTGTGGAACTTTTGCGCTTTTCTTGCGCGCCTGCGACAGGCCGATGGCAATGGCTTGCTTCTTGCTGGTTACTTCCTGCCAGAACTGCCTGACTTCAAAGTCCCCCGCCTTGCGCCTTTTTCATGGCACGCTCCATGCTTTTTTGGGCTGCCTTTCCATATTGGGGCACGGCAACCTCCTTTTTCTGCCAAGGCCTGGCGAAGCAACCCCTTTCCGCATGAGAGCAGGTTGCAACAGCTATAAACGAGGAACGGCTGGGAATATTACGCTGCCAATCACCACCCTTGGTTAAGGTATACTAAAATTTGGCTAGAAAAAAATTTTCGCCTCAATTACTCATAGGGATCTGTGCACAATTCCAGACCATTATCCACAGAAGACGAAAGAGTAAAGGCTGCGGCGCAGGGCGACGAACAGGCCTTCACGGACCTCTATAGTGCCTATTTCGACAGCATCTATCGTTTTATCTACCTGCGGGTAGAGGACCAGCAAACGGCCGAAGACATCACCTCGAACGTATTTTTAAAAGCCTGGGAAAAACTGGGCGCTTACCAGTTTCGCGGCGTCCCCTTCCGTGCCTGGCTGTTCCGCATAGCACGCAATGCGGTCATCGACCATTATCGCACCCGCAAAGAAGCCGCCCCCCTGGAAGTGGTGATCAACAGCCATGATGAGCAGGGTTTGCCGCTGTCTCAGCAGGTGGGCTTGCGCATTGAAGCCCAAACTGTGATCGAAAGCATGCGGCAATTGACCGAAGACCAGCGTAACGTATTGACCCTTAAACTCGTTCATGGTCTTAACACTAAGGAAGTAGCCAAGACTCTAGGCAAGCGCCAGGGAGCCGTTAGAGCGCTCCAAATGCGCGGCCTACAGGCCTTGGCTGAAATCGTGGAAAGCAATGAAAACTAATTTAACAGACGCACTAGACAATAGCCTGGCACGAATTGCAAGCGGCGAATCTACCTTGGAAGAATGCCTGGCCGATTTTCCCGAGCAAAGCGCCGAGCTGAAAAGGTTGCTGGTTGTGTCCCTCAAAACCTTGCTGCAGGATCTAAAGGCCAGCCCCGAATTCAAGGCAAGCGCACGGACCCGGCTGCTGGAGCATATGCGTTCCAACCCGCGCCGCCCCAAGTGGCACCAGACCCCTGCATTACGCTACGCCTCCATGTTTGCCACGCTGGTCTTGGCGTTGGCCACGGCGGGCACCGCCCTGGCCCAGCAAGCTCTGCCGGGCGACGTGCTGTATGACTGGAAGCTGGCCAGTGAACGCTTATGGCGCAGCATCCAAGCCGACCGGGTGGATGCCGACCTTGCCCTAGTAGAACGGCGGGTATACGAATTGCGTGCCATCCAGGGCTTGTCTGCACTGGAAGTGATCGGGGTGACTGAATATGCAGAGCAGCTCCTGGAACTTCGCAACGATGTAACCCTAGACAGCGGAGATATTGAACGGGTGAATGCCATCCTCGCTTCTCAAAAAGAGATCCTGAGTGATTTTTTTGCCAACTCTCAGGCCGATTTGCCTGACCCCGAAGAACTTTTTGGCTTGATACCCCTACCGGTTGAAGAGACCCCTTCCCAGGATGAGGGAAGTCTGGCGGATCCTGATTTGAGCGTGCCCCCGGTGCTTCCACCGCCTATCCCACCTGTAAAAAAAGAAGACGGATGAAGGGAAGGAAGAGGAACCAGCTGGTTCAGTCGAAGAGTTGATTGACGATTTGTTGGGCGTGCCTTAATCTTTCCCTGCCTTACGTACAGGCCCAAAGCCAACTCAAGCACCGATTGAACTAAGCTAAGTTGCCTGGTGCCAGCCTACATTGTGGTGCTGGCTGATCTGTTTAACCTTGGCATAACCAATGCTCCTCCGTCATTTGGTCGCGCGGATCAACACCAGCCACAGCGCGCCGCCAAACAGCAGAGGGTGTTCTCACGCATGAACATGCTGGCTTGCCCCAGGATGGCCATGGGCATGTGCGGCGTCTTCCTTACAGTACTGATAGGACGAAGGTACTATCGATTCTTTAAGGTCGCTTAGCTTACAATCTAAGTCCAAGCGATACCAAGCTATGCATACTATCAAGCTACGCAAGCACTTTTTAAACGCCTTCCTCTTATTAGGGATTCCCTTCCTCTGGCTGGGGGTCAGCGCGTTTGACTTTGCCCCAGCACCCCCGCAAAGCATGGAATTTTTGCCCGTAGTAATCCGTCCTTTCAGTTCAGCCAACTACGGGGTTGATAAGTTCACTCAAAGCGTCGCCCCGATAGATTTGGACATCATTCAGGACGCACACAGTGATCGTGCTTTACCTAGCTTTCAGGCAACAAGTACTTCGCCAGAAGAGGATAACCAGGGTCTTGGAGACGAAAACGGCAATGACGATAATCCCCCTCCGATCAACCCGCCCCATGTAACTACTCCGGCCCCGACCAACCCGGCCCCGACCAATCCGCCTCCCACCAACCCGGCCCCGACCAATCCGCCTCCCGGACCACCGAAAAATCCTGGACCGCCCA